>CAYMXR010000001.1:0-84558 GCA_964394505.1 uncultured Candidatus Saccharibacteria bacterium
GTTAGAATCGTGAACGATTTGGGTATCCTTTTGTATTAGAGAAGACTTTTACTTGACCTTAACCCTCTTTTGAAATAGACTTACAGTGAAGTACCTTGAGGGTTTTGAGATTCTCTAAGAGCGGAAAATTCGGGTCGGCCGCCAGCGTTCATTTGGTCTAAAAGCTAAATGAATATGCAGTATGGAGGGACCGCCTCACGAAAGTGAGCCGCCCGTCCTCCAGAGAATCTCAAAGTTCTTGAGGTATTTTTCGTCGGTCACAAATGAAGTAATTAATACATTACCTTTACTTGTCTTTTCTACAATAACAGCGTGGGGCTCTTTTTTCTTTCCATAATTAAACAATTTAACAAACATCAAACGGTTTGTTTTTCCTTTCAAAATAAAATCGGGTTCAGCAATTATTACAGGAATCAATTCAAACATTATTTCTCCTTTACGACCCTTCTCGGCAAAATGCTTCAATGTTCTACGAGTAAATATTACAGGTGCACAATTAAAATCAAGTGGCTGTACTTGTTTTGTTAATTCAAAGCCCGTATATACAAATTCGCTAGGATTATCGATCAAGACATCTTTCGGAAGTTTCGAAAATTGATCAAATAAATGATGTAGGTTGGATGATTTTTGTTTGGTATCAATGTAATCATCAGATTTATTAGTCAAATTATTCCTCCAGATCAATATCACCGCAAACACAACATAAAATCCCACCACCCACCAGAATGAAAATACGCTGACATTGACGGAAGCAAACGGAAAATCTGCAAACTTATTGACCATAAATAATTCATGCGACAACAGAGCGTGACTTATCCACGCAAATGGTTGTGCAATGGCGACTGAAAAAATTCCGATAGTGCCAGTGATAAAAACAAAAAGCATTGTGAGCGGGATAAAAGGTAGAACCAAAATATTTACAATCATCCCAATGAGTGAGATCTGCCCCATCATATATAGTATGTAAGGCGAGACAAAAATCTGTGTGGCAAAAGTCGAAGCGACAATACTTCGAATACCAAATTTTTCTGTAATTAAAGTCAGTCTATTCTCAATCGGTTTTGCCAAAATTATAAGTCCGAGAGTTGCTAGAAAAGAAAGTTGGAAAGAAGGATCATGAAAAAGAATGTTCGGGTTTTGGATGATCATGATGAGCCCGGCAAAGATGAGTGCTCGAACAACACTGTAGTCACGACGGATTACATCAGCAAAAAGAGCGATCCCGGCCATGAAACAAGATCGCACGACTGTCGCTCCGCCACCGACCAAAATTCCAAACAAAAATATTCCTACCCCACCAAAAGAAATTCCCCAGAGTCTCGGAAGAAATGAAAACAGTCGACGGATAGCATCTGCCACTATCGTGATGTTGTAACCAGAAAGAACGACGATATGGATAAGTCCGACTGTTCGAAAATCATTAAGAAGTTCTTTTCCCAATGCTGCTTTCTCCCCCACGACCAAGCCCGAAGCAAGTGCAGAATGCGGGTCACCCAAATTTCTGGATAGACTTAAGACAAATTTTCTTTTTAAGTTGTAGAGGCCAGCAATCACTTCTCGTAGTGGTCTATGATCTTCTAAAGATTTCGACATTTCATTCGCTTCACCATAATCAGATTGCTTTTCAAGTGATATCACCTCCGCGCTTTTCATCTCAAAATAAATATCATCTTTTGCTAAATAATTTTTATAATCAAAGGTTCGGCCATTACCACTAGAAAAATTTGCTGGTCTCAAAAGTTTTCCTTTGAACGACACTTTTTCCCCAAAAGAAAAGCGTGGATAGAGCTTTGTCTTTACTCGAATCAAGAGATCATTTGCACAAAAAACTGTCGTACTCGCAACCTCGAGAGTCTGCGTGCGAATTACAAAAACTTGTCCACTATCTTTACGCTCTGGTTCGTCGGCAACCTCACCCTCTCCGACGACAATCTCTTTTACACAATTGACAGAAGCTGGCGCAGAAAAACCAAAGCTTTGCCATAATCGGAAAAGTGCGACAGCAACGATTAGACTCCAGAAAATCCAGACTTTTTTTCTCATGAATACACATTGTACTTATGAGAGATAAAATCCTGATGAATTTCTAATAAAGAAACAGTGAAGAAAAGTGTACGGAAATGATATGCTCTACTACGCCCTTCGAAGGGCTTTTTGGGGGGGGCGAGGTCAGACCTCGCCCGAAAACTCCCGTACAATTTCTTCTTCCTCCTCCTTATTTAAAGCCTTTTTATACCTAGCTGCTTTTGCTCCTTTTACCCTCTTTTCACAATCGGCCCAACTTGCATGCTTCTCTATCACCCCGCCAACCGAGCTTATATATGAATACGCTTTGTCGTTTGATCTTGATCTTGTTGCTTTTTTGTCTTCTGCTTTTCCTAGATTATGTGAAACATCCATGATGTTTTTTAACGGGTAATCTGATAGAGGACCACTGTACAAATCTATCTTTTTATTATCTGCGAAAGATGTTGCGATAACATCACAGCGCTCGTTACCGACGATCCCTACATGTCCACCAACATACTTATATGAAACTTTTCGATCTTTATTTACCTCTACCAATTGTAACCACAAATCCTTATTCAAAACATCATCTTTTGTTTTTGTCTTCCAATCATTTTTCTGCCAACCATAAACCCACTTCGTAATTCCATTTATCAAATAAGAAGAATCGGTGTAGACGACACATTCCGAACCAACCTCTGTTTTCCTAAGACCACTTATCGCTGCCGTAAGCTCCATTCTATTATTGGTAGTATTATCTAGACGACCACCTAGCTCTCTAATTTGTGGATCACTTTTAATTCCATTCGTTGGATGGTGGATTGCACTTTGCATTTCAGACTTCTGACTTTGCATTATCACCGCCCCCCATCCACCTCTCCCTGGATTTCCCCTTGAAGAACCGTCAGTAAAAATTATATTTTGCATAAAAAGTAGTATATCAGATTTTTCGGAGTCCTTTCTGCACCGACATTTTAAGTCTACAAAAATTCATGACATTTTGAAATAATCAAAGTATAACATCTACAATTCGTAACCGTATTTCTGCTCGACCACGGAACATCGATTTCTCGATCGAGGCTAGAAGATCAATCGGTGAGTCAATTTTTATCTTCTCTGCCCACTTTTCTTTTGCACCAAAAAAAGCAATCGCGGAAACTTTACTACTCGAACTTTTTTTGAAAATCAATTCAACATGATCACCGGTTTTGCCAAATTTTCTTACTGATACCGGCTGGACATTCCTAAACAGGAAGACCGGTTTCGGATTACCTACCCCAAATGGAGCCAATTTATCCAAGTCTCTTTGAAGTTTTTCATTAACTTCATCAACCGATAATTCTGCGTCAATATTTTTTTGAGATAATGTTTCTTCGACTGATAAACTATGAACTGCTTCGGTCAACCTCTGTTCAAGAAAGTGAATCTCGCTACTGGATACAGCAAAGCCTCCAGAATGTTTGTGTCCGCCAAATTGGGAAAATGTCTCTGGCAAACTTGCTCGCATAAGCTCGACTACATTGGTTCTACCTTCCGACCGACACGAGCCTTTGATGACACCATCCCCATCCCTACCCCAAAAGAAAGCGGGTCGATCGTATTCTTCTGCGCAAGTGTTTGCAACTAGGCCAAGAAGAGAAGGTCGCCAAAGCGGATTGCCCAAGACGATGACTTTTGGTACTTCATCTCTGTATCTTTCATGCAAAATCTTTTTTACTTCTTTGACCAACGAAGCGACTACGCCCTTGCGTTCATTATTTATTTTATCCAAATGATCTGCATAATGGTTGGCATCAATATCGTTGTCGGCGATCAAAAGATTGAATGCGTCCATAGGTTGTCCCATTCTCGATGCGGCATTTATTCTTGGTGTAATCATAAAAGCAATATCATCTTCATTTAGATATCGCTGATCTATTTTTAATTTTCGCAATAGTTCTACTATGCCCTTCCTTGGACTTTTGCGGAGAACGGCAAGACCATAGTGCGCAAAAATTCTATTTTCTCCAATCAAAGGAACCATGTCAGACAATGTTGCAATACCCACCAAATCCAAAAGCCATTTTTCGTGTCCTTCTTTCATACCCAATCTATCTTTTTTTAAAATTGCTTGGATCAATTTGAAGGCAATACCCGAACCACAAAGATTTTTATCGGGATAATTACAATCTATTTGTTTATGGTCGATAATGGCAAAAGCGGCCGGTAAACTTGCTGGCGGTTCGTGATGGTCGGTAATGATAACTTCCACGCCAAGTTTATTGGCCAAGATAACTGGTTCGATATCGGTTATACCACAATCAACTGTAATCAAAAGATCAACCTTCTCGCCCGACAATTGTTCTATTGCCTCTTTATTCAAACCAAAACCTTCATCGTGGCGGTGCGGGATATATATGGAGAAATTCTTATAACCTATTCTTTTGAAAAAATCATGGAAAATAGCTGAAGCGGGTATGCCATCGGCATCATAATCTCCATAAATTGCTATTTTCTCTCCATTTTTTATGGATTTAATGATACGGTCGGCAGATCTCTCTGCATCTTTGAGCAAAAATGGATCATGCACTCCATTTTCATAGTCTGGAATCAAAAATTTATCAGCCTCTTCGTTTGTCGTAAACCCTCGATGAAAAAGAAGATGCGAAACGAGATTGTCGTATTTGGCGAGGTTTTCTCGCTCTTTTTCATTCAAGACTCTGGCAACTTGATAAGGCTTTGACATGGAGTGAGTATAGCAAGCAATGTCGGGATGTGACACATCCCCCTTCCCATATCTCATTCCACTTAATATAATAAGCTAATGCCCTGCATCTTCTGCAAAATTATTAACAAAGAAATTCCTGCCAATACTGTTTACGAGGACAACGACTTTCTCGCTTTCCTAGACATTAACCCCCTCTCGGTAGGTCACACTCTCGTAATACCAAAGAAGCACTATCGCTGGGTCTGGGATGTACCAGCAAAAGCAGATAGTGGACCGACGATAGGTAAATATTTTGAATCAGTCCAAAAGATCGCTCTGGCACAAAGAAATGCTTTTGGCGTTGACCAGATTATCTCAAAAGTTGTTGGCGAAGATGTGCCCCATGCCCATATCTGGCTCTACCCACCAAAAGAGACTGCGGGTGACAAGATGGATTTTGCGGGTAATATTAAAAAACTAATAGGCTGTTTAATCTAAGGTTTAAACTCTGCCCAAGATTTTAGATTTTAGATTTAAAATTCTTGACCTTCGAAGCTCCGAGTTTTTACGAGGGGCGTAGAAGGTTAAGATTGCAACACCTCTATCCCCGGCAATGTTCCATTTGCGAGGAAATCTAACATCGCTCCCCCAGCAGTAGAAACAAAAGTGAATTTATCTTCATCGTGGTTTTCGGCAATTGCGGCCAAGGTATCGCCACCGCCGACAAGAGATTCGACACCAGTACCAAATCTGTTGGCAATCATCTTTGCCAGAGCTAGGGTTGATGCCTTGTAGCCTTTTTCATAAATTCCCAAAGGCCCATTCCAAAGAATAAACTTAGCCTCATTTACCTTCTCTTGAAGCAAAGCAACGGTCTTTTTTCCACAATCCATAGAATTGTCAGTTGGTAATAAAGCATCGGGAGACTTCTCTACCCCTTCATGAGTAGTAATATCGACTGGCAGAATCAATTTTGAATCACCAGCATACTTACCAAGATCAAAATCTCCTTTAGATACAAGAGATGTGCCTACTTCATAGCCTTTTTCTTTGAAAAAATCTGTTGCCAATGCACCCCCAACGAAAACACTATCCGCAGTCTTCATAAACTTCTCCAAAAGTGGCAACTTTGTTTCAAACTTTGCTCCTCCAAGAATAAAGAGAAAGGGATGGGCTGGACTAAAAGCTTTGGAAAGGTTACTGACTTCTTTTTCCAGTTGAAAGCCAGCGTAGCTCGGCATCAAAGCGGGTACACCGACTACCGATGCGTGCGGACGATGAGAAACAGAAAAGGCATCATTCACATATATATCTGCCAAAGATGCCAAAGCTTTGGCAAAAGCAGGGTCATTTTTCTTCTCACCTTCATCATGACGCAAGTTTTCCAGTAGTATGCAATCACCGTTTTTCATCTCATTTTCTATGATCGCACTAGCATTTCTAGGATTTGAGACAAATATAACTTTCTTGCCCAATTTATTCATATGTTCTGCAACTGGTTTGAAAGTATTTTCACTAGGAGTATTGGCTTCCAGATGACCAATCAAGATAACCTTTGCCCCTTTTTCACGCAAAAAATCAATGGTTGGAAATGCTGATCTAATGCGAAAATCATCTGCAACTAGACCATTTTTTATGGGCACATTAAAATCAACTCTTACCAAAACTCTTACACCTTCAAAAACTTCAATATCTTTTAGTGTTTTCATTATTAAAAAAGTTAATCTATATACAATAATGTCCCAATCTTATCCGGATCCAACATCCTTACTCCACCCCATCCACCACTTTCAACAACTCCACAAACCCTGTAACATTGACACTTTCTCTTCCCACCAAAAGCCCATCGACTTTGCCAGTGATCATAATATCACTAGCATTTTTAAAATTTACCGAACCACCATAAAGAACTGGGACTTTCAAAGCAACCTTTGGATCAAAAATATCAGAGAAGACCTTTCTCACAAACAAGACCATCTCATATATGAGATCTGAGGTCATCGGTTCAGCGGCACCAATAGCCCAGACCGGCTCATAAGCCAAGACTATATCTTTGGCATATTTCTTTGGCACATTGGCAAATGTCTCATTTATCTGTTCTTTCAAAAAATCATAATGTGAGCCCCTTTCTAGATCCCTATCCTTCTCGCCAATGCAAACAACGGGCCTCAAGCCCGATTCTAGAGTGGTGGTGATCTTTTTTGATATAACCTCACTAGTCTCACCCCTACTCCTCTCTTCGGAATGACCAAGTATGACATATTCTACACCCAGATCTTTGAGCATCTTTGCGCTTACTTCTCCAGTATGAGCACCCTCAATATCCCTAGACACACTCTGTGCACCCATAGAAACATTTTTGGGTAAAATCTTGGCGGTACATGGTGCGATATATAAAAATGGTGGTGCTATAACCACATCGACATGCTCCAAATCTAGACTCGCTTCTCTTATCTTTTTTGCAATATGTTTTGCTTCTCCAAGAGTAGCTGGATTCATCTTCCAGTTTCCAATAACAAGTTTTTTGTTCATAGGTAGAATTATAACCAATAAGTGCCCAATAACCAATTTTCAATGATCAATTAATCCAACTGTTGCCATGATATCACCTCATACTGGCTTGTTGCTTGTGGAAACGATGGTGGTGGACCATAGAGTAAATTGCCATCGTAGATAATATTTCTTATATCATATCCTGTATCGTCGGTGTATGCGAAACCATAACGAATATAGGTCGCGATCATCCCATACAATGTCAAAGAATTTCTGGTTGAATTTGTGCAATTTGAATTGTAATAAAACCTTCCGACTCTACCCTTTTCTGCAACCAAAGCAGCGTCAATGCGTATGTCATTTTTACTTACCATGCCCACATTTACATTCCCTTGAGCAATGAGACCGATAGAATCTTGTCCGTCATAATTTGTATACAAAAGGTCACTATTTATAGTTATATTTGCATTTTTTAATGGATCAGAATTGCCTATAATCCCAGCCACAACCGTAACTCTAGCATTTTTTATTTGTCCATCTACCCAGACATGATCGTTAACAAAGATAACTCCGTTTGCAGGAATTGGATAATTGCCCACAAGAGTTTGGTTTGGTTGAGCAGTATTACTTGGATCTTTACCTTTTATACTCCAAGTTCCCCACTGATATACGCGAGGTCCAGCTTTCTGACTATTAGCCGTATTGTCTTCTCCGCAATTATTGGGAGTAGATTGAATACTATTCACTTTGTAAATGTCATAACTCGTAACATTTCCAGAAACCTTGAAAACTATGTGGTAACCAGATTTATTTGATGGTAACCATTCTTTTCCACCAGCCGAGGCTTGGGCCAAAGCTTGCAATTGAGTCAAACCCAAAGTCAAACCAGTAAAATCTGATTGCGGAACCGGAAACTGTCTACCAGCCATGAAAACATCCGGTCTATTGTTGACTGGACCTACACTTGGCAAAGGATCATCGGTACCGGAAGTAGTATAGACAGCCCATCTGGTAGCACCAACATCTGGATCGGTATATGTAGTTCTTGCGCTTGAGATCAAGTTATGAGCTACACCATCGAACCTTATACCACCATTAGACTGGATTGGACCAAAAACTTCTGTACCCTCACCAAAACGAAGGTCATCATTAGAAACCACTGCATATTTGGCCAAAGAAGGTATAGCCAGATTTTTTTGAACCGTCCTAGAAATAGTCGACGAAGCTAAGGTTCCTTTTGAAACTATCTTTACAATAGTCGAACCGATCATAGGAGGTGTGATAGTTAAAGAATAATTGCCCAACAAGTTGCCGTTTTTATCATAAAAATTATGAACATACGGACCAGTCGTTGCTGTACCGTCTCTATAATCTGAAGGGGCTTGAGCCAGATGCCATTGATAATAATCCAAACCAGCCTCGGCTATCTGAAAAGCCTGTTCTCGCTGACTAATATTCCTAATACTTGCAAGCATCGATGCTCCCCAATTTGTAAGACCAATGATAACTGTGATCGCCACCGCAGCAAAGATCAAGACTGAAAGCAAGATATCTCCTGTATTGTAAAGATTTTTTGATTTCATAGATTTGTCTTTGTATTTCGTAGGCTAACTTGTATCGTATATATTATCGGAAGTGGAGATCTATTTGGATTTATATCTATTTGTTGACTAACCTTTATCAATCTTACAAGCGACGGATTGACAGGGTGCACCATCGGAGAGCTTGTACCCGTATAATGTGTATCGTAATACTGGAAAGATGGCAGAGTATTACCATTTATTACATTTGTTACGAGCGTCGAGGTTGATTGATTTTGAGCCAGATATGTTGCGGGTGTACCTGTCGGCTTTATAGAAGCTCGGTATAAAGTCGTTCCAATGAGTGAGTAAGTGATTTTTTCTGTTTTTCCATCATTGTCGGTATCAGAAAAAAATGACAAAGTTGTACTTCCCGTCAAAGCCAGAGGGTAGGCACCGTTTGCTCCCGGAGCAGATTCCCGCAACTCTTTTAACATCGTCTTCAAAATAACCTGGGATGTCCTTGCAGTTTCGTAAGAATCAGAAATTTCAGAATTATATTTGAAAATATTTGAGCCAAGGGCACCGACGGCAACTATAATCAAAGAAAATATTGCCAAAGCGATCAACAATTCAACTAATGTTACTCCTTTTTTCATTATTGTGATTCCATCTTTATATCTATCCTTTGCCAACCATTTATAATATTAACAGTTTGTGAAAAATTATTATAACCAGACTTGGTTGCCGATATAGAATACTCATCCACTGATAGACCCTGGAAAATAACCTGGCCCGGAGGAATACAGCCTGATGTATAAGCAAAAACAACGCTAGAAAGCTTTGGTGTTACAGTTGCAGTCTCGGTGGTAAGAAAAGATTTGTATCTGGCATATCTTTTATTGTTATGTATAGCGTTTATCGGTGATTCTGGGATGGTGTAATAGGTGCTAGCTGTTCCATCTGGTCCAAAATAATCCCAAGATAAAGGTGTGGCACTAGCATTTGTAGCAAATTGCAATTTTAAACTACTTGCCCCAGACAATAATGGTTGATTGTTTGGAGTCCAAGACAAAGTATAAAAGTTGCTAGAAGTACCAGTATCAAATGTAGATGACTCCAATGTTCCTGTTGCATTTGTATTATACAGACCAAAAAAATCCCTAAGTACAACATCACCTGATGATGTAGCGGTATCAACTGAGCCATTGTCGTTAAAATACTGACTCGGATTGCTGTAAATATCCTGACCACCACCAAGAGACCAATCAACCTGACTCAAATATCCTTGACCTGTTATCTTCGTCTCGTCATTTCCAGATCTCGAGATTGCGACTGAAACGCCAGATATTGGCAATCCTGTTACGACATCAGTTACGGACACCATCAAACTATTACCATTTTTTGGTACGACTACCAGTTGAATCTCCTGATTATTATCCGGATTCAGAGAAAAAGGACTATTGGGATTGATACCGGCCACATCATAACTATCATCTCTAGGAGTAAGTGTGTATGTATCCCATTCCATAGAATTGAGGTCGAGAATGCCGCTACTATTCGTAGCCAATGTTTCTGAATATTTTGAAACCCCAGCACCAATGTTTTTTGCTCCAATCAAATCAAAATCGATATTTGCTATTGGCACACAAAGTGGAGAGACGCTAGATATTCGAAGAGTGCTCAACTTGTCAATTGCAAAACTAGCCTGACTAACCTGTTGATTCAAAATTGTAACATTTGGTTTGGTTGGGTTTGGATTACCAGCACCACCAAAAGCAAAAGTCTCTTCGGTCGAATAACCATCTTTTGATACAACTATTTTATACATATTTGTACCAGGTGGTACACCTATGACATTTAAAATTCCGTAATTATTGGTAACATCTGTATTTCTAATAGAAGATGTTGCAACACTTTGTAAATCTACAGTTGCACCCTGAACTGGTTCACCATTTGCATTAAAAACTTGAGCAACAAAAGCACCGCCATTCCCTGCCGACTGAAGATTGGCTGGTGCGATCTGGCCCGTTAAACTAACTGGCTGGAAATTGTGACAAGCTGGGCAATCGACATTTACTTCTACCAATCTTTGACTAGCTTGAACCGTACTTGTTGATAGATTAATGTTTCGTATAACCAGATTAACATCGAAACTTATTCCTCCACGAGAAACCGTCTTGTTTCTTTCCAAAACACCAACAGGTATTCCATCTGTTAGACCGATATTTAGATACGGCATATTTCTAACGATCTCAAGTTGCTCAGACGCCAATTGTACCGCTAGAGTTCTAGCTTGATTTCCACTTGCAAGCTTGATCAGGTTTGTGAAAGAACTATAAATAGCAACTGCAACAATAAGAAAAATGGCTGAGCCAACCAAGACTTCCATAAGTGTAAAACCGTTAGTATTTCTTTTCATTTTGTTTATTATAGCAATCCCTAATGATCAATGCTCAATAACCCCTTCTTCGCTCTCCGCTTCGCTACGAGCTTCCTCCTTCGCTAAAGCTTCGGAAGGACAGGTCTACGGGCAAGCAAGTGAATCGCAGCGTGCTTAATTGGAAATTGAAAATTAATCATTACATCGCATCCACCAAAGAATACATCGGTTGAATCATTGAAATTGCAAAAAATCCTACTGCCCCGCCAATGACCAAGATCAATATCGGCTCGATAATTGTAGACATATCTTTTGTTTTTTGGTTTACATCTTCCTCAAAATATTTTGCTACGCCCATTAACATTTCTCCAGTTTTACCTGTTTCTTCACCAACACTCATCATTTCAACAAAGAAAATAGGATAATATTTCGTATACTCAGCAAATGTTTTTGACATCAATTCACCATTTTTGATAGCAAGAGAGGCTTTTTCCAAAGCTTTTTGAAAATAAATATTCTGAACAACCCTTGAAGTGATATTGACTGATTCGACTACATCTACTCCAGAACTGAGCAAAGAAGACATTGTTCTAGCAGTACGGGCAGTGTTAACTTCTTGCACCAAAGTTCCGATGACGGGAATCTTGAGTAAAAAAGCATGGATTGCCATTTTTCCGGAAGTCTTGCGCGCCCACCAGGATATAACTCCGATGACGGATAGTACAACAGCAAGAACAACCAAACCGTGATCCCTAACAAGATTACTTATAATCAAAACCACCTGGGTAGTTGCAGGTAATTTGACATGAAGATCGGTAAAAGTCTTGAGCAAAGTCGGAATAACAAACATAAACATGAGTATCGCAATGATGATCATCGCTATCAAGATAACCGCTGGGTACATGAGCGCACCTCTGATCCTTTTGTCCAGAGTATATGCACTATCCATCTGTGAGGCTACAATAGCAAGAGAATCTGCCAAAGTTCCAGATTGCTCTCCAGCATGGACCATAGCAATGAATAGGTTTGAAAATACTTTTGGATGTTTGGACAAAGAATCAGCAAGAGTAACTCCTTTATCAACTTCCTGAATAACATCAGATATCACAGTTTTGAATACTGGATTCTTTGTCTGTTTCTCCAAAACAACAAGAGCTCTCGAAAGAGCCAAACCGGCCGATAACATCGCCCCTAGATTTCTAGCAAAATTTATCTTTTCAATAGTCTTGACCCTGCTCAACATAGAGATAGTCAAGTTGAGATGGATGCCTTTTCCATTTGATTTTTCTTTGTATTCTACAACTTCATCACCTTGACTACGAAGTAATTTGTACAATTCATAATGATCAGAAGCATCTCGCTCCCCTTTGTATATCTCTCCTGATATTTTTTTTGCTTTGAAAATAAAGTGGGACATGATAGTGAAAAATTATAAGTGCAAAGTGAAAATTTAGATCTATAAATTTCAAATCAGTTTCAATCTTAAATCTAAAATCTAAACTGATACCCGAACAAAACTCCTCAATCTCACAACTAATCTGTAATCACACGCAAAACTTCTTCGATCGTAGTCAAACCTTGAACACATTTGAATATACCGTCTTCCAACATGGTCAACATCCCCTCTTTTTTGGCTTGTTCTTCTATTTCACTCGAGGTTGCATTTTTCATGATCAAATTCTTGATTGATTGGGTCATAGTCAAAACTTCGTGAATACCGACGCGACTCTTGAAACCATCATCGTCTGGTCCTGGTACAGCTTTCCAAAAAGATATTCTATCCCAATTATCAGATGGCTTTATTATCTTCCCAGCCTTAAGCGCAGCTAAAACCCTATCGAGATCAACAATCTTTCCCAATTGAGCAAATTCATCCTTGGTCAATTTGTATTCTTGTTTGAGATCAGACAACCGACGTACCAATCGTTGGCCGATAACCACATCGAGAGTAGAAACCAAAAGAAATGGCTCAACTTTCATATCCAAAAGACGAGGAATCGCGCCAGCAGCAGAGTTTGTGTGTAAAGTAGAAAGAACCAAGTGTCCAGTAAGAGCCGCGTTTATAGCTAGTGCCGCTGTTTCATTGTCTCGAATCTCTCCTACCATGATCACATCTGGGTCTTGTCTAACCAAAGTTCGTATACCTTGAGGAAATGAAAAACCGATCTCTGGTCGAACTTGAGTCTGGTTTATCCGAGCCATCTGGTATTCGATAGGATCTTCTATTGTCGAAATATTAACATCCGGAGTATTCAAAATATCTAACATTGTATACAAAGTAGTAGTTTTTCCAGAACCAGTGGGGCCCGTCATGAGAATCATGCCTGTGGTTTTTTTCAGCACTTTATGAATAGCTTCAAGTCCTTCCCCATGAAAATTGAGATACTCCAAAGTAAAACCAGATATACTTTCGCGCAAAAGACGCATAACTATCTTTTCTCCATAATAAGTAGGCAGTATCGATACACGGAAAGAAACTTTTTCATCACTCATGTCCACTTTGAAACGACCATCTTGAGGTAAACGCTTTTCATCGAGTTTCAAATTTGCCAATACCTTGATCCTAGCCGAAACCGATGGACCAGCCTGTTTTGGAAGCACCATCGCATCATGCAACAAGCCATCGATCCTGTACCTTATCAAAACCTGTTCTTCCATTGGCTCAATGTGAATATCGGATGCGTTTTGTAAAATTGCATGCTTAATGAGTGTGTCAACTATGCGGACGACTGGTAAATCTTCGGCAATCTTTTTTAGATCGGCCTCTGTGGCGTTTTCTCCACTTTCCTCAGAGATCATCTTGAGCGATGCTGTCTCTTTTTGGATTAGATCACCGAATTCTGCTTTTAGACTTTTCTGATATTGAACCAAAACTTCCTTGATCGAATCCGAATCAGTCAGACGAGGCAAAATCTTTAGATTGACTTTCTTTTTAATAAAATCAATAGCCGAAAGGTCATTTACATCAAGCATTGCAACTTCCAAAGCAACATCGGTTTTTTTGAAAGCGACGATATTGTGAGCTCTTGCAATAGGTTCTGGAATAAGAGTTAATGTTTCAAAAGGTAGTTTTTTGCCTTTAAGATCAACAAAAGGAATACCCAAACCATAGGCTTGCATTCGGCGGAGATTGTCGGCACTGATCTTGCCAGAAGTGACCAAAACATCTCCAAATGGTTTCTTTTTCGACTCGCTTTCTTTCTTTGCGTCCAAAAGATCCTCTTTGCTTACCAAGCCAGAGTCGAGAATAAATTTATATAATTGGGTATCTTCAACGAGCATTAGGTTAATTATAATGCTATAAAACTTTTTAGTCCAATAGTTGTAAATTACCAATTTTCAATTATCAATAACCCCTACTACGCTCGCTAATCGCGAGCTTCGCAGGGCAGGCAATGATCAATCAAACACACTGCGATTCACTTGCTTGCCCTTCGTAGCCCCGAGTTTTTATCGAGGGGCGTAGAAGGGAAAATTGATAATTATTTAAACCATTTGCACGCATTTGACAGTCATGCTATACTATTGTCGTCAAGTAACTGTTCGCCCACCGGCGAACATGTTTGTTAAAAGGGAGAATGTTTAGTGCAAAGTGTAAAGTTTTAGTTAATAGTTGATATTTATTATATTAAAATACTATACTGACTCAAAAAACTTAACGCCTTTCCACCACAACTTTGCATTTTACACTTTGCACTTTTCACTTACAATACAATTTAATAAAAACTAAATATAAGAACATGTTTGATCTAAAAGTAATTAATTCAGTAGTTCAACAATTAGAAGAAGAACGAGGTATTCCAAAAGAAAAGACACTGGAAGCCATCTCCATGGCCTTTGCTACTGCTTACAAAAAAGAATACGGCAAGAAAGGCCAGATTATTCGCGCTTCATTTGACCAAAACTCTGGTGCTGTTGAATTTTGGCAGGTAAAGATAGTAGTTGACCATGATCAAGTGATCATGGAAGGCGATGAAGATACTCAAGAAAATCTCAAAGAGACTGCCGTAGAAGACATCAAGATCCGCTTCAACCCAGAACAACACATTTTCATCGAAGATGCGCGCAAGATAAAGAGAGAAGCGATCATCGGTGATGAATTGGTTTTTCCACTTGAGACAAAAGCTGATTTTGGTCGCATCGCCGCTCAGACAGCAAAACAAATCATCATCCAAAAGATTCGCGAGGCTGAAAAAGTCTCGGTTATGAGCGAATACGGCCAAAAAGAAGGTGAAATTGTCGCTGGAATAGTCGAAAGAGTCGAAAGGGGTGTCATATATATAGATATGGGACGAGCGATTGGTGTTATTCCTTACGAAGAACAGATCCCTAGCGAACATTGGAAAACTGGTGACCGTATTCGCGCCTATCTCTTTGCCGTTGAAGAGACACCAAAAGGCATTGTCCTCAAGCTTTCTCGCGCTCATCCAAAATTCCTCGCAAAACTATTTGAAACAGAGACCCCAGAGATTGCCTCCGGTGTTGTTGAGATCAAAAATGTTGCCCGAGAAGCAGGATCGAGATCGAAGATTGCAGTTATTTCTCATGATTCACATATCGATCCGATCGGATCCATGGTTGGTCAAAGAGGTGTACGCGTAACAACAGTTACCAGCGAGCTTTCTGGTGAAAAGATAGATATTGTCGAATGGAATGAGGATCCTGCTCTATTTATTGAGGAAGCCCTCTCTCCTGCCGAAGTTGTTTCTCTAGAATTAGATGAAAAAGAACATCGAGCTATAGTTACCGTCACCGAAGATGAGCAATCATTAGCAATCGGTAAGGGTGGCCAAAATGTCCGCCTTGCCGCCAAACTCACCGGCTGGAAGATTGATATCAAGTCAATTGGAGGAATAGAAGAGTTGGATTTACCTGAGAATGCTGAAGGTGTAGAGAAATAGACTACTAAGGGTTTTTATCTCGAGTTTTTATCGAGAGAACCCTCAGGGTTGAGCCGTGAAATTAGAATAATTGGAATTAAACAAAACCCCTCGACTACTCTCGGGGTTTTGTTTTGGAAGACAAGATAATATTTACCTTCTCTTTGAGTTTTTCAAACTCAATAAGATCAACTTTTTTATTGTCTACATTCTGAACATATTCCAATCCAACCTTCAGGTCCTCTCGAAACTGATCAAGGATTGCACCAGTTTGTACTCTAATTATTTCTTTTAATTCATCGAATTTTTTGTCTACATCGTTAAATCTTTTGTCTATACCACTCAGTCTCTTGTCTATACCACCCAATCTAATATCAATACCATCTAATCTTTGCTCTATAACATTGAATCTTTTATCAATAACATCGAATCTTTTACCATTTGTGTCGAACCTTGATCCTGTTTCGTCTCTAAAATCGCGCATCTCTGCCACGAAATCATTGAAATCTCTTTTGGAGACATAATCTAATAATTGGTGCTTTGGTATTTGGATTGTAGTCATTTATTTATTACATTTAGCTATTAACTTATCCATTCTGGCAACAAGTCGCGTCTCAAAACCTTGCAAAAACTTTATGTGTTCTTGCTTCATTTCTTTTAACTGAATATCAACTTGTTTTCTAAATTCAATTAATTTATCTTCTGTTGATTCTGTTTTTGACATTGTTTTAAATATACATTAATTCTCTGCCCTACCTCGTGCATAAGAGGAGAACAAAAAAATTTGTGAGTAAGTGGCAGGTGGAGTAATTATACCACCCCCAACTTTTTTGCAATCTATTCAAAGAAAAAATTTTGTTGGGTGGTGAGGGAAATAAAATTGGACCAATAATTAAAATGAAATTTAGTGCTTAGGCAATCATCGGAAGACACAAAAAAGTAGTTGTCAATACTGCAAAAGCCATTATTTCTGCTAGAATCTCGCATATTGTTAGTAGTCGTGGTGATCTAGAGGGGTATCGTTAGTTTATTACAAAATATTAATTAACCATTTACAATAAAATGCAATCGTCAGAAATTTTTGCTCTTGTCGCCTCAATTGTAGCCATTGTTTACGGCATTTTCTTGATCACATCGATCATGAAGAAGTCCGCAGGCAACGAAAGGATGCAGGAGATCGCCGGAGCTATCCAAGCAGGTGCCAAAGCTTATCTAAATAGGCAATACCGCACAATTACTATGATAGCTGTTGTTCTGTTCATAGTTTTGTGGATTTTCCTTGGTATTGAGATCGGTATCGGTTTTATTCTTGGAGCAGTACTCTCTGCTCTAGCTGGATATATCGGCATGAATGTCTCAGTTAGAACAAATGTTCGTACAGCCGAAGCTGCTAGACATGGACTAGGAGCAGCCCTCTCTCTCGCCTTCAAAGGCGGAGCCGTTACCGGCCTTCTAGTAGTTGGCCTTGCACTTCTTGGTGTTACCGTTTTTTATTCTGTAACTGGAAGCGTCGAGTCCCTCATTGGCCTTGCTTTTGGTTCAAGCCTTATCTCTGTTTTTGCTCGTCTCGGTGGAGGTATATTCACAAAGGCTGCCGATGTTGGTACTGACCTAGTAGGCAAAGTCGAAGCTGGTATCCCAGAAGACGATCCAAGAAATCCAGGCGTTATCGCTGACAATGTCGGAGACAATGTTGGTGATTGTGCAGGTATGGCCGCCGATCTATTTGAGACTTACGCTGTTACAACCATTGCCGCTATGATGCTCGGTGCTGTGCTATTCGAAGGATTCGAAGGTGCTATCTTATACCCTCTTGCTTTGGGCGCAATAGCAATATTTGCTTCAATCATAGGTACATGGTTTGTAAAACTAGGTAAATCCCAAAACATCATGGGTGCCATGTACAAAGGTCTCATTGTTGCTGGGGTACTTGCTGGTATTGCATTCTACCCAGTTACAAATGTGATGATGAAAACCAATGGTACATATAGTGTTCTAGATCTATTTGCCACAACCCTCATCGGTCTTATTGTCACCGCCCTTCTAGTAGTTATTACCGAGTACTACACATCGACCAAGTACAAACCCGTCCAATCAATCGCCGAAGCTTCAAATTCTGGACATGGTACAAACATTATCCAGGGTCTTGCTATCTCAATGAAAGCAACCGCATGGCCTCTCATTACTATCGTCGCCGGAATTCTAGCCGCTTACCATTTCGCTGGACTCTACGGTATCGCTATCGCTGCTATGAGTATGCTTTCTATGGCAGGAATCATCGTAGCAATTGATGCTTATGGACCAATTACCGATAACGCTGGCGGTATTGCCGAGATGTCCAATCTTCCAAAAGAAGTTCGCGATGTCACCGATCCTCTAGATGCTGTCGGTAACACAACCAAAGCCGTAACAAAAGGCTACGCTATTGGTTCTGCCGGACTCGCCGCTTTGGTGCTCTTTGCATCATATACAGAAGAGATCGGTCAGACTGTTATATTTAGCCTGAGTGATCCAAAAGTTATCGTCGGTCTATTCATCGGAGGGCTTTTACCATATTACTTCGCTGCTTTGTGCATGGAAGCTGTAGGCAAAGCCGCAGGCAAAGTAGTAGACGAAGTTCGTCGCCAATTCCGCGAAATCAAGGGAATTATGCAAGGTACAGCAAAACCAGACTATGCTCGCTGTGTTGATATCGTGACAAGTGGTGCAATAAAAGAGATGGTTGCTCCAGCACTCATCCCTGTTCTTGCCCCTATCCTAGTTGGATTTATCCTCGGTCCAATCGCTCTTGGAGGTCTCTTGGTAGGTTCAATCATCACTGGTCTATTCGTTGCAATCTCTATGACTTCTGGTGGTGGTGCTTGGGATAATGCAAAGAAACATATCGAACAAGGCAATCACGGAGGAAAAGGCTCTGACGCTCACAAAGCTGCGGTTACAGGAGACACCGTCGGTGATCCATACAAAGATACCGCTGGTCCCGCAATAAACCCAATGATCAAGATCTTGAACATTGTAGCCCTACTTATTGTTGCGTTCTTGATCTAAATCAAAACCTCAATCAATCTGTGGTGTTGCTAGTGAACAAAGTTAGGTCTAGAAATAATCGTATTATTCAAAAATGTACCTCGATAAATACTCGAGGGCATTTTTGTTTTGATTTAATGCTATAATAGTTCACATAGTTATAGATTATATTTAATTTAAAATAAACATGTTTAAAATAAAAAACTTATATTTAGTGTTATGCGCTATTATCTTCGTCTTCTTTGTTTCCCTTCAAACCTCAAAAGCTCAGACCACTACCGATTCAGCTCGTCCAACCAATGACCCTGCAAATTTGCGAGAAAAAATCAGGGCCGATGTCGACGCAAAGATTCAAAACATAAAGGCAAATCAAGAAACTAGAAATCAAATTATCGAAAAAGCTCGACTGTCTTCCACAACACCGAGAAATATTCCTCTCCAAAATAAAATTGAACAAAAAGTCGAAAAGCGAATAGAACAAAAGATTGAAAATAGAAATGATGATCGACTAGTAAAATGTTCAGACTCAACAAATCCAAACGAAAAATGTTTTCGTCCTGAAATTAAACCAAAAGAAAGAGAAGGTTACGAAGATAATGGTCGATCCATGCAAGTTAAAATTCTCAAAGAAAGAAAAGAAGTGGCTACAAAACAACTAAATATTGCCATTAAAAATTTGGAGGAACTCCGAAAGCGTATTGGTTCCAGAATGGAAAAGGACCGATTGGTCAATGAAGATATGAGCGCAATATCAGGATTAATTAAAATCGCAGATGCAAAGATAGTCCTTGCCAAAGAAGCTGTAGCAAAACTTCGTTCTTATCAACCGATCGCAACAAGTACCAGTGCCACAACCACAGTCAACCTTGTTCGGGTTCGTGAACTTATGGATAATGCTCAAGTGGCCATAAAAGAAGCTCATCGTGCGCTGACTGACGTAGTAGTTGCTTTGGCAAAATTATCGGGCGTCAATGGAGCAAGAACAGCATCATCTACTTCCCCTAGAAACACTATCCTTCCGTCTCCTGTGACATCAATTCCACCTAGCACAAATTAATAACAATAATAATTAATCCTATGGATCAAGCAAACCAATTTACACCGGCCAATAATTTACCAAACAATACCCCACCATCTGCTCAAATACCTAGTGTTTTCCCTGACGAAAAAAAACCAAAAAAGATCGGCCCAATTATTGCTGTTCTTGTTGCTATCTTGATAATAGTCATAGTCTCACTATACCTAGTTGCTTCCAAAACCAGTCGAGGTGATACTGATTATCAATCTGATCTAAACACTAATCCAATCTCAACCGATATTATTTCTACAGATGAAACACCACAAGAAATAAATCCAATATCAAATACCGCCGACGATATCGATTCGTTACAAGCGGATCTAGAGCAAGCCATAAGTGGACTGGATTCTCAAAATATATAACAAGGTCACCGATAAGAGATGGTGGCTTACAAAATCGCCCACGATGTGATCATGGGCGATTTTGCTTGCCAACTTCTATCACTTTCGCTAGACTGGCGAAATGACAAATACAAATCAAAAAGAGACTATTAAATCTTATGAAAAGCTTGTTACAAAAAACTTGGATAAATCTCGTGTCGAGATAAGCGCTTCGATACCTGCAGAAGTTTGGGAAGAAAATCGAGCCAAAGCCCTCAAAAATCTAAATGATTCTGTAACCATAGATGGTTTCCGCAAGGGCATGGTTCCAGAAAATATTTTGATAAACAAAGTAGGTCAAAATACCATTAATGAAGAGATGGCAGAATTGGCACTCTCGAAAGCTTATCTTGATATTTTGATCGATAACAAGATAGATGCTGTCGGTCGACCACAAGTACAAATTACAAAACTTGCTTCCGGCAATCCCCTCGAATTCAAAGCGACAACAGCTGTAGTTCCTACTGTCAAACTTCCAGATTACAAAAAGATTGCCGAGAAAGAGACAAAAGCGGATGCAAAAAATGAAATTAAAGTTGAAGAAAAAGATCTTGATGAAGCTATTTTGAAGATTCGTAAATCTCGTGTTTCACACGAAGGTCACGATCACGAAAAGATGACCCCTGAAGAACATGAAAAGGCAATCCTCGATTCTCTACCAGAATTCAACGATGAGTTTGTACGCGGTCTTGGTGACTTCAAAGATGTAGAGGATTTCAAGACAAAGGTTCGTGAAATGATTGGTCAAAACAAGAGAGATGAAGCTCGTGAAAAGTTGCGCATCAAGATTGCCGATGCCCTCCTAGAAGCTACAACCATCGAGCTTCCCGAGATTATGATAGAAAGTGAACTTGATCGCACTCAAGCACAATTCTCCGGAGATATAGAAAAAATGGGAGTGAAACTTGAAGACTATCTCAAGCATGCCAAAAAATCTCTAGAAGAGATCCGCAAAGAATGGACTCCTCATGCTGAGAAAAAAGCAAAATTACAATTGATCCTAAATGCAATAGCTGATACTGAAAAGATCAAGCCTGATCCAAAAGAGATAGAGGATGAAGTAAAACATATCATCGAGCATTACAAAGATGCTGACCGCGAAAGAGCTTCTACTTATGCGGAGACCGTGCTAACCAACGAGAAAGTTTTCAGGATGTTGGAGGGAAAATAACAAATACTGAAGTTGTTTACCTCGAGCCTCATGATCTGAGCTGGTCGAAGGTTTCGAGAGGCACCTCAGTGAAATCCGCCAGAAATTACATCAACACCTTCGATAGGGCAACGACTGCGGCTGTCTCAGCACGCAAAATCTGTTTACCAAGGCTGCAAATCGAGACCTTGTTAGCGTGAAACATGTCTAGCTCAGCCGTCGACCACCCTCCTTCTGGCCCTATGAAAACAGCTAGCGACTGTCCGGCGAGGTCTGACCTCGCCCCACCATCTGTATGAAAAGCAACACCTCTGATAGATTCTGAGCCATCATTTGCGACAGGTTGAGAAAAAACCTGGGCGAGGTCAGACCTCGCCGAATGTACCACCGGTACATCACCCCTCCCACACTGTTCACTCGCCTCTACTGCAATTTTTTGCAGGCGTTCCATATTCAAATCTTTTTTTTCACTCCGTTCTGTGATAACTGGAACAATATCGGTAACACCGAGCTCGGTTGCTTTTTCCGTAATCCACTCAAATTTATCTTTTTTTACGACCGCCTGATATAAGACAACTTTTCGCGTTGGCATAAATCGGCTAGGTCGGACCTCGCAGACTGCTAAATGCAATTGGCTCCCTCCGCGAGGTTTTTTACCCCGAGCGAAGTCGAGGGGAACCTCAAGGAGAACACATTCAAAATCATTACCAGACCCATCGAAAACTACAATCTTGTCGCCAGAACCCAAACGGAAAACTCGACTGATCTGATTTACAAGTTCAGGCGAATCGATAACCAACTCTTTTTTTGAGCCAATTTTTTCTGTGATGTAAAATCGATGAAGTCTCATTTTGATCACTGAGGTGCAACCTCAGTACTGAGGCTTCCCCTCAGTGTTAAGCCACTATTTTTTGGTCATTACTACATGATCGATAATTCCATACTTCTTTGCCTCCTCTGCATCCATGAAGAAATCACGGTCAACATCTTTTTCAATACGCGCGACGGTTTGACCAGTATTCTTTGCTAGGAGTTTGTTCAATATACCTCTGGTCTTCAAAATATGTTTAGCGCTGATCTCAATATCCGAAGCTTGTCCTTCTGCCCCACCCAAAGGTTGGTGAATCATCACCTCAGAATTTGGTAAAGCTGTTCTCTTGCCTTTTGTTCCCGATGATAAGACCAAGGCCGCACCAGAAGCAGCAATTCCGACACAGACTGTCGAAATATCATTTTTTATATAATTCATCGTGTCAATAATAGCCAGAGTTGCCGTTACTGAGCCTCCTGGAGAATTGATATACAATGAAATTTCTTTCTTTGGGTCTTCTGATTGCAAAAACAGTAATTGGGCGATAATGAGGTTGGCAATATGATCATCTATCACACCACCTAGAAATATGACATTTTCTTTGAGTAGGCGTGAGTAAATATCGTAGGCGCGCTCACCAAAACTTGATTTCTCTATAACGGTTGGTATTAACATGGTATTTATTGGTTAAATTATGTGTTATTGACACATCCTACATCACGTGACCTCTTTTTTCAAGTCGTTGCAATATCCATCCGTTTCAGCTAATTCAAAAACTAGACAACTTACTTATTTAGTTATAAGATACAATTGTTACTAAATTTTAATTTTGATATCGCTTTTTACGAACTTTTCGTGACTTTCCAACTTATGAAATATATTGAAACAGAGCCACAATCGATCACTCATATGTTACATTCACAACCTTAGTTCGTAATAGGCGGATCCAAACCGCATATGTCACTAAAACTAGTCGCACTATATCTCTCCATCGCCGGAGTAGTCGGTGTAGCTATTGGTTACTATCTGCGACTGATCATCTCTTTAGGCAAAAAGGGTTCCATGGAACTCGAAATAAAGGAAATGCTCCTTGCTGCCAAAGAAGAAGCAAAGAAGATCACCGCAGATGCTGAAGCCAAAGCCACAAAGACTCACGATGATGCGAGATTAGAAATAAAAGAGAAAGAGGATAAAATTCATCAGACCGAAGACCGTCTCGCAAAAAGAGAGGATCTTTTGGATAAACGTCAGTCAGATATAGACAAAGAAGTAGAGTTGATCAAACAACGCGTAGCAGAGATAAAAGCTATTCGTGAAAAGACAGACAAACTCGAAGAAGAAAGAAAGGCTTCCCTAGAAAAGATTGCTAAACTTTCCGCCGAAGAAGCGAAAGAGCAACTTTTTAAACTTGTAGAAAAACAATCCGAGGAAGACATCTTTATTAGAATGAACAAACTAGAATCTCAGGGCGAGGAGATGTTGGCTCAAAAGGCTCGCGACATATTGGCAATATCTATACAAAGACTCGCTTCATCGGTTGCACAAGATGTCATGTCTACATCCTTAGAGATTCCAAGTGATGATGTAAAAGGCAAGATTATAGGAAAAGAAGGTAGAAATATCAAAGCTTTCGAACGTATTACCGGTGTTGAAGTCATGGTTGATGACACTCCGGGAGCGATTACCATTTCTTCATTCGATCCCGTCAGGCGTCATGTTGCAAAAATGGCTCTAGCAGAACTCATCAAAGACGGTCGTATCCAACCAGCCAAGATTGAGCAAGTTGTAGAAAAAGCAAAGCAGGATATAAACAAAACTATTAAAGAAAAAGGCGAACAAGCTGCTTACGATTGTGGAATTATTGGCTTAGATCCTAGAATTCTCCTTATCCTAGGCCGTTTACACTTCAGAACAAGTTATGGCCAAAATGTCTTACAGCACTCCATAGAGATGGCGCATATAGCTGGCATGATCGCCGAGGAACTTGGTGCAAATGTTCAGGTAGCCAAGGCTGGTGCCTTATTACACGATCTAGGCAAGGCCCTTGACCACGAAGTGGCTGGAACTCACGTCGAGATAGGTAGACGCATCCTACAGAAGTTTGGAGCCGGAGAAGAGATCATAAAAGCTATGCAAGCTCATCACGAGGAGTATCCTTATGAGACGGTAGAATCACGCATAGTCCAAACCGCAGATGCTATCTCTGGAGCAAGACCAGGAGCAAGACGGGATAATATAGAAAACTACCTAAAAAGACTTGGTGATCTAGAAGCCCTAGCCAATTCATTCCCTGGTATCGAAAAGTCCTATGCCCTACAAGCAGGCCGTGAAATCCGTATCTTCGTGAAACCAGAGGACATCGGTGATGTAGAAGCAAAGACTTTGGCTCGAGATATAGCGCTCAAAATCGAGAAAGATCTCAAATACCCAGGTGAAATCAAGGTTACGGTTATACGAGAGCTTAGAACCATCGAGTTCGCGAGATAACTTCTAAATAGTGCAAAGTGAAAAGTGAAAAATGCAAAGTTCTGTCGCGTCTGCGATTTCACTTTGCATTTTGCACTACTAAATTTGCATTAATATATGTCACATGTCAATCCACAACCATGGTTGCTTATAATACGGCTTACTATATAATTATAGCCATGGATCGAGACTCGTCTGCTCTCCCCTCGGAGATAGCGGTGCGGGGCGAGACCAGTTCGAGATTAATAATTATTAGAATAATAAAAACAACTATGAACAAAGCAAGTATTGTTGATGCAGTTCACGCAGTTCTAGCAGGAACAAAGGTTCAAGCAGAACAAGCAGTAGAGACAGTCATTAATAGCATTATTGACTCTCTAAAGAAAGGTGAAGAAGTTTCTATCGCAGGTCTCGGTATTTTCTCAGTCAAGCAAAGAGCCGCTCGTGAAGCACGCAATCCTCGCACAGGTGAGGCCATCAAGGTCCCAGCTATGAAAGTTCCAAAGTTCCGCGCAGCAAAGGCTTTGAAGGATGCGGTAAAATAGCACGCTTAGGTATTTCAATTTACAAAGTAACAAAAAACCCTGAGCATGTCGAAGGGTTTTTTGTTATTTGAGCACAAACCTCAAAACCTCATTTCGTACCAGTCTAAGCCATAGATATCCTGAATTAATATCCTTTCACCCTTTGCCCATGTCTTATTACTCTCCAAACCAAGAAGACTGATGGCCTTTTTAACACTCTTTTCGCTTGGACCTTCAACCTCGAGAAATGCAGGCATTCCTGGATATTGGTCTATATCAAATGTCCAATCTTTTAATGAAAAGGTTGTACGAATTTTTTCTTGATGCGCATATTTCTCAAGCCCGATTTCTTGAAATAAATCCGATAATTGCTCCGGTGTATCAATATTAAAATTTATTTCTTTATGTTTTCTTACACCATTAGAAATATTTGACTTTGCTTTCCAAGTCACCTCGTGCTTCCCTTCAGAATTCGACCTTATTCGTAAAAACCAAAGATCCTCACCCTCCTTCGTACCAATTGGTCTATACCAATCGACTGTTAAGGTAGTTTTCTGTATCTTTTTTGCCTTCAATAAAATTAGTGACTTAATAACTTTTTTCTCATCAATATCCAAGACTTTTGTTTCAATTTCGAATGCCATAAGATTATTTAATCTCGTTACGAATTAGCTCTGAAACAACTCTCAGTTCTTCTTCAGGATTTTGTTCTCGGCTACCAGGGCGGTATAAAAATTTCCTTGGCTCATATTTGGTGATACCATCATCGCCGGCTTTTCTTGGTAACATGTGCAAATGAAAATGCGGAATCGATTGCCCTGCTATCTCACCTTCGTTCCATGCATAATTAAATCCCTCGGCTTGAAATACCACGGTCAGTGACTTCTTCAATTTATTACAAATATCAAAAATGGCAGATTTTTCTTTGTCAGTAAGATCTTCAAAAAATGCGACGCAACGAAGGGGCGCTATCAAGACATGTCCAGGTACTATGGGGATATTTGTTGGAAACGCCCACGCTAGATCATTTTTTATAATCATTCTTTCTTTAATAGCCGGGATACTGCAATACGCACACCGTGCTTTATTTTTCATGGGATAACTATATCAATAGAAGGAAATATATCAAAATAATACTACTTTGGTAGCTTATATATAAAAAACCACCCGCACCGATCGCGAGTGGTTGTGAGGTAACCCGGAGCTGCCTACTTCTTGAAGCAGACAATGCCAAGACTATTGATACCGATTACCCCTTTGGCCACATTGATTATGCTGATGTATTGATCTTCCCTTTCGTTATGGGATATCAGTCCCAGGAGAAACGCAGCCAACGAACACATAAACCCGACACCTAAACCAAACAACGCTGACCGCCAAAGATCAAAACCCAACGACAGTGTACCCACCAGCCCGCACACCAATGCAGACCACGGGGTAAATGACATAAAAGCCATACTGAACCAGAGCGCAGCCTTGAAATGCAGCAGTGTCAATTTCTTCATACAGTCTCCTACGTTTGATTGTTAACGAACATTGCTCTATGAATCCACGACATCATGTCATGGACTCAATTGAACAACTCCTTTACCTTTCTAGGAGTAAAGAATCTATCTTTATAATACGAATCTTCTTTGAACCCTGGCTTTATTCTAAATTTCTCATACTCCCTGTACCCCCGCGTTGAGTCAGTCTTATTTACAACATATTTTGCCAATTCGTATGGATCCAACCAATATCTCTGCTCGGCATCTGTATCTGTAAAGACAAAGGGTCTTGTAATAACTTCATGCGGACACAAAACAGAAGAAATACTAAAAACAAGCATCGACATATTACTATTATCAGAAACTGTCTTGATCATATATTCTTTAACTTTCTCTATCGTTTTCCACCACGATTGATGAACAAGTGGACGATGTTTATCTGCAATCCCAGCGAAAATAATGCATTTACTTTTACCTTCCCAACATTTATTCAGTGTAGATGTGGCTGAAACAAATGATTCAAAAGTTAGTCTGTTAACCTCATCATTAATTCCGTCGCCATTATTATCATTTTCAATTTTGATAGAACCATTATTATCAACCTCAAAGGGATACAAACCTAGAGCGTGAACATATACCAACTCGCTGACACAAGAATAATCAATCTCTTTGAATAGTCTTCCGTAGTCTAAGCCTTCTCCGATAGAACAAATCAAAGTCGCCAAAGGCATCTTGCCACCTTTCAAAAACACTTCTACAGGCTGAGCTTTCCTACTTATACCGTAGATCACAGTATCTTTTCTTTGGCCATAGGCAGCAAACAAAGCACTACCAATAGCACCAGTGACGCCAGAAATTATTACTAATTTTTTCTTGTTATTTTTCACACCCAAATT
This sequence comes from uncultured Candidatus Saccharibacteria bacterium, assembly GCA_964394505.1. Classification (GTDB taxonomy): domain Bacteria; phylum Patescibacteriota; class Minisyncoccia; order Phycocordibacterales; family PALSA-1337; genus C7867-002. The sequence goes on from CAYMXR010000001.1 coordinate 27,789, forward strand.
ATCCCACATCAATTTGACAATGTCATATAAAAGTTGCTATATTGGGTATTAGTAAACTTTTTGTTTACTTTAGCGTATAATATAAGCCATGAATATACTTAAACCGAAACATATTGAGGAACAAATAATTAACCTTCTCGTAGGTGGTGAGAAATCCACAACCTCTCTTCTCGAACTAATGAGTACAAAGGTAAAGATAACCAAACAAGGCTTTTATGCTTCACTCCGAAAGCTTCGAGCCAATGAAACTGTCGTGGTTTACAAAGGCAAAGTCTCTCTAAATACAACTTGGATAGGCAAGATGCGCGATCTCGTGGAAATGATGAGCCGTACATATACCGCTGAGCCATATTCATCTGACTTTCTAAACCTTAACGACAAAGAAAGTATTTCCTATTCATTCACTTCTATAAAAAGTTTGGATTCTTTTTGGGGTCATGTTCAAAATATCTTAATTCACAACACCAATAAAAATGAACCTATATACTGCTACGATCCACATTATTGGCTCTATCTAGTCCGCAGAGACACGGAAAAGGCCTTACTCAAAGAGATTGTAAGTATAAAAAGACAATTTCTGATGAGTAATGGAGCGAAAAACAAACTTGACCGACTAATTAAAACAGATTTCAACAGCAATTATTTACAATATAATTACAAAAGACTGTTCGAAAAAGAAAATTACTATATTACCGTTATCGGTGATTATATAACCGAAGTGTATATCGATGAAAAAGTTGCCAAGGATATTGATGCTATCTATAAAAATGAAGGTCTAGATACCAAAACAGCAATTGAACTTCTAGCCGAATTCCTGCATTCAAGGACACGCAACAGGATCAAGATATCCAAAAATGCAAAACGGGCAATTAAACTAAAGAAAATGATGGGAAAAGACTTTTTTGTGATGGGGAGAAAAATAGAATCAGAGAGTCACTAATATCACGCCTAGGTATTTCAATTTTCAAAGTAACAAAAGACCCTGAGCATGTCGAAGGGTTTTTTGTTAAAGCAATTAATCTGCCTGCGGTCACTTGCCCTTTTGTTGCGTCCGTCTTAAGCCATCAATATTGTCCATTGAAGCTTGTATCCTTCTCGCAAGAATCTTATCATCGTAGAAATACTCACAAACGATCCTCATTTGTGCTGTATTCATTTTCAAATTTCTTTTTCTAAGAAATTCATCTCCGTGTGCGTCTATAATGTGAAGATAAAATTCTCTAGCTCCCTCCAAATCTTTTTCTTTATCAAAGCTTGGTTGAACCTCATGATCAATAAGTTCACGCGTTGCAACCAAACATTCTTCAAAAAATTCTCTAGCTTTTGTTGCATCTTCTGGTGAGCCGTGGTCTGCATTCCACAATTGATCGATACATGTTTGTAGCAAGGCAACTCTTTCGGCTTCTAATCTTTTTAACGAATCTTCATTACTTTCTGGCTCTGGCATGGCTTCACTCATATAATTAATTGATTAAGTATTAATGTATCAATTTTAAAGTTAATTACTATTAATTACAACATGTAAATTATGGATCATTTTTGGTGCGGGATGGGAGAATCGGACTCCCGACCACAGTTTGGAAAACTGTTATTATACCATTTAACTAATCCCGCTATTTCTAGTTAACAGCAAAATCAATACTAGCAATTATTTGTTATTTTCGCCAGAATTATCGACAACTGCTTCTTTTATCTCCACGATATTCTTTTCTATCTCTTTTATTGTATTTTGAATTTCTTTAAGCTCAATTCCCTCTTCTTTGATCTCCTTTTCAGTCTTTTCTGCCAATTTCTTTTCGCCACTCATACCACTGATGAGCACCGTATCGCCAATGAAATAAGAGACAAAGAGTCCTGAAGCTAGAAGTATCACGGTCACAATAACCAAGTTGTTTGGCTCATAAAATAACCAGCCCAACCAACCTCCTTGAGCTTGAAGCATGTCTGCTGTATGCCAGATCCCTCTCCAAAAAAGCACAATCGCTATGCCGCCAATAAATGTATACAAAATAGGGTGATGACTAAGACGCCCCCTCACTTTATCTTCAAATTTATCAAAATAATTAATTATTTTCTTAAACATAATTCAAATTGTAACATACTCATGCGTAAATTTCCCAAAGAAAAAGAGGTGCCTTATTTTTAAGATTTAAGATTTGAGATTTTATATTTAATGTCGGAGCGCCGGGATTCGAACCCGGAGTCGCCTCTTCCCAAAAGAGGAATGTTAGCCGTTACACCACGCTCCGATAACAGAACTATCCTAGCACATTACAAAATAATATTCTCTATCATCCTCACTTTTGCTTTTTTTGTCTCAAAATTGAGGTACACGCATATTACATGAAAAGCGAACTCAATTTCAAGTCCTTTATCATTTTCATCAAAATAAGTTTGAACCATCTTGCGTATTTGCCTGATTTTCCAATTATCCACATTCTCTTCTGGTTTATGTCCATTGATAACAGTCGGACAATTGGAGACACTTTTGACTTCAATAAAGTGAATGAGACTGTCTTTGTTGGCGATAATGTCTATTTCACCCCATCTTTTCCTATAGTTTCTAGTTTCAATACAAAAACCATTTTTAACTAGATATTCACAGGCTATTCTTTCTCCAATTTCCCCTATTTTGCGTGTATTTTTGGTCATTTTTAACGCATTTAAGCCATTAAAGTCGTCTTTTATTCACATAATCCCCAAGCTTATCCACAGTTGTCCATTACGAAATACTATTTTGAGCCATATATTACAGACAACAACTTTTCTTGTAGATAATAGAAAAATTCAAAATTGCAGAGCCACAATAGGCTTTCTTTGAGACTAACTTCCCTGTGCGGGTAGGGAGAATCGAACTCCCACCTCGTCCTTGGCAAGGACGCGTCCTACCACTAAACGATACCCGCCTACGCAAATTTAGACCTCCGGTCTAAATTCGCTACGGCGGGCAAGCCCGCTTTGTCCGTAGTAATCTAGAACGAATTAATTGCCTAAATAAGCAACAAAAGAAGTATACCGTAATAATATTTTTTTACAAATCTAAATGTGCTGGCACTACTACACTCCTCGCAAGCTCAGCGCTACGAAGTGCTGGCACTACGAAGCCCTACATCGCGCACCAGCACACTGGTGCGCGATTGCGGGCGAAGTAGTGCCCTCGGAGGGACTCGAACCCCCAACAGCGGTTCCGAAGACCGATGTGATATCCATTTCACCACGAGGGCGCATTACCATAATACTGTATTAATAGCTTTTGCCAAGCTCTCATAAGCCTAAAAACATAAACATCTGCAACACTTAATCCCATACAGCCCTTATAATCAGGGTTTTTCTTGACAGTATGCTTGGTCGGTTTGTATATAGTTTTCATGAAAAGACCTGGCTCTAAGCCCAATTTACCTGCCCAAAATAATTCAATATTTTCATATCCAGGAACTTTGTGAATAAAAAGTCTGCATTTTATTCTTGCTTTTTCTATTTTCAAAAATTTTTGAACCCAATTGTGCATAAAGATGACCATGTCCGGATCAGAGTTAACAAATTGGAAAACACTGTGCTTCTTGGCCCCTTCGGCCCAATACAATGCGATACCAATCAAAAAACGCTGATCTTTCATATTATCCGCAAAAATCCTCTTTGCATCTTCAAAAGCTACAATCTCCCTAGCAAGTCTTTTTTGCCTGTTTGTAGCCGACGATTTTATTATTCCAGCTCCCCTAGTTCCAACCATTTTCGAAGCTATCCTTTCTTTTTCTTCAGTGGTAAGTACCAAATCTTTGAACCAATATGAAAGCAAACCCTTTGAAACTGGTACGATTTTGGCTATTTCAGAGTAAGTCATACCCTGTTTTCGTAGCTCTATTGCTTGATTTTTATCCATTAACCTAGCTGTCATGTTATATAACCATATTACTATGTTTAATTTGTGAAATCAAGCTACAATGTTACACGTGAAAGTACCAAAATGAGCCAAAATACGAACCTCTATGATAAAAGCTCGAACTATTGTAGAATCATGGAATGAAGGAAACAAATCAAGCATTGCCAAATGAAGTCATAAAAGCTGTCGAAACGCTGGAAAAGGCTGGTTTTGAAGCATATCTAGTTGGTGGCTGTGTCCGTGACATTCTCCTTGGCAGAAAACCAAAAGATTGGGACATAACGACAAATGCCACACCAGACAAAATTCAATCAATATTTCCAAAAACCGTATACGAAAATACATTTGGTACCGTTGCCATAATAGACGAAAACACTACTGATCCAACTTTAAAAAGTATTGAGGTGACACCATACAGAACCGAATCAGCATACTCAGATAGAAGACATCCTGATGAAGTAAAATTCAGCGACAAGCTAGAAGACGATTTAAAGCGACGAGACTTTACAGTCAATGCAATTGCTATAAATCTGTCTAATGGGGCAATAAAGGACATTATAGACCTCTACGATGGCATTAAAGACATTAAGTCTAAAACAATAAGGACAGTCGGAAAGCCTGAGGATAGATTCAATGAGGACGCTCTTCGAATGATGCGCGCTATTAGACTAGCTGTCGAGCTTGGTTTCACGTGTAATCCTGAGACGATCTTGGCTATACAGAGCCATAATTTTTTAATGAAGGATGTATCAATCGAAAGAATTAGAGATGAGTTTACTAAGATAATTGTGTCTAGCAACCCAAAATTGGGGATTGAAATGCTTCGGAATGTAGGTTTACTTAAGCATATCGTTCCGGAATTAGAATCTGGTATGGGTGTAAAACAGCCACAAGCACATATGTACGATGTTTGGGAACATCTTTTGCGTACCCTTCAACATTCAGCTGATAAGGGTTATGACCTGGAAATGCGACTTTCGGCGCTATTTCATGATATAGGTAAGCCAAAAACAAAGGACTTTTCACGTGAGACAAATCAACCCACCTTTTATGGCCATGAAGTGGTTGGTTCACGTGAAACACGCAAAATTCTTGAAAGAATGAAGTTTTCACGTGCAACAATAGAGAAAGTTACGAAATTAGTGCGTTGGCACATGTTTTTTGCTGATCCTGAGCAAATTAGCCTTGCAGGAGTAAGGAGAATGGTTGCAAATGTTGGGGCAGATAATATCTGGAATCTCATGAACCTCCGAATGTGTGATCGCATAGGGACAGGTAGACCAGTAGAAGATCCTTATAGGCTAAGAAAATATAAAGCTATGATAGAGGAAGCTGTGCGGGCTCCTATATCTGTGAAAATGCTTAAAATTGACGGTGCTAAGATAATGGAGTTAACCAAGATTGCTCCCGGACCAAAAGTCGGAATGATCCTAAACGCCCTCATGGATGAAGTATTAGAAAATCCGGAATTAAATACAGAAGATTACTTGGAGAAAAAATCTCTAAAACTTATTTCATTATCCGAAAATGAATTAATTGAACTTGCTCAAAAAGGGAAGATAAAAAAAGATGAAGCTGAGGATGAAAAAATAAAAGAAATTAGAAAGAAACATAATGTGAGATAGGAAGTTAGCTATATTTGTAGCCATATACTACTATCGGACATAACATCATCTAGTTATCCACATAATGTCCTTTACACATTTTTGTATAAGACATAAAATAGTATAAGACCAGTTTGTCATCCGAGGAGATCGCAGAAATTTGTAAGAGAAAAAATATTTGTATTAAAAAATTAAATTCAAATAATTTTTTAATTTCATTTACAGATTTCTGCGATCGAGGCAGACTATGTTCTTTATAAAAGTAAGGTAGGCTTCTACTCCTAGTTCGAGTGTGAAGTCGTCTCGAAACAATTTAGTTTTTGTGTTGACCCTCGTTTGCTTAGGCAAATGACGATGCGCTTGTTCTCACTTTTATTTTAGGCGCCCCCGTGGCGACCATTTAGTACGACAACAGTGCGCACCGTCACCTAATGAGGAGACGTCCGGTCAATTTCGGATCCAACTTTTCGGATCCGCGGGTCCAAAAAACCCATTGTTCTTTAGTTTGTTAGCGTGAAGTCCGCGTTTCGAGAGGACTTAAAAAGCCGCGTGCACCTGTTCTCTCTGAACTGCGTATCACGCGGTTTTCTTTTTGGTTAATTTGAGACTCACAAAAATAGGCAATGCGTGTGCATTTATCATATACAATCATGTATACAGTGTAAGTAGTGCCTCCACTTCTACCCCATCTCCAAATAAATAGGGCAGTGGTCACTTCCCATTACACTATCCAAAATTTTAGTACTCTTAACTTTTTTCAAGACACCATCAGTTACAAAGAAATAATCTATTCTCCAACCAACATTACGATCGCGGGCAAAGGTTTTCATGTCCCAATAAGTGAATTTACCAGTCTCATCTGGATGCAAATGGCGAAAAACATCGGTATAGCCAGCAGAGACAACTTTGTCTAACCAGGCGCGCTCGATAGGGAGAAAGCCGGTATTATCAACATTTTCTTTTGGTCGAGCGAGGTCTATCTCGGTATGAGCGGTATTAATATCTCCACAAAATATAACTTCATAGCCGTCTTTGCGTAAATTATTTACATATTCCAAAAAATGATCGTAATATTCTAACTTGAACTTCAATCTTTCCGGACCACCTCCGCCGTTAGGGAAGTAGACGTTGAGTAGAACAAATTTACCCAATTTATTATCAAAAGCATTTTCATCATAAAATAAAGCCAAAAATCTACCTTCTTGGTCATATTCATGTTTTCCTAAACCATATTCTACCTTTAAGGGTTTTGCCTTCGAATATACCGCGACACCACTATAACCTTTGCGACCTTTGGAATGATCGAAATATGAATAGTAGCCAACAGGATTGCGTACACCGTCTTCTAGTTGTTCTGCTTCGGCTTTGACCTCCTGTATACAGTAGATATCCGGCGACTCGCTCAAAAACCAATCAAAACCACCTTTTTTAATGTTGGCTCGAAAGCCGTTTACGTTCCAGGAAATAATGCGCATTAGATTAGTATAACAGATTCCCCGAAGAGATTTATCTCGACTTGTCCTGAGTTATTCAAAGGAATTTTTATCAAAACAAGCCTCAATAATTAGCCACGCTTCTTCCCATGAAACATTTTATGGACCTTTCGGAGTTCCGCATCAGTCACATGAGTATATATTTGCGTTGTATTTATATTGGAGTGACCAAGCAGCATCTGGACCGAACGAAGATCAGCGCCGTTGGAGAGTAGGTCGGTGGCGAACAGATGCCTCAAAACGTGAGGCGTAACCTTTTTAGAAATACCGGCTTTGATGGCACAGTATTTGATAATCCTCTCAACCGAGCGCGGATCGAGAGCTAGATCGCCATTCTTGGCGCTTTCCCGACTTAACCTGATAAATAAGGCGTCATCTACATCTACTCTCTTGTCCAGATATTCTTTTATAGCTTTCTTTGCTTCAGAAGAGAGAAATACGACACGGATTTTTTCTCCCTTACCTCGAATAGAGAATTCATCTGCATCAAGATCTAGATCACGCGATAGGGAACAGAGTTCTGAGACACGCAATCCTGTTGAAAAAAGTAACTCTAGTATGGCTTTATCTCTTAATGATTTCAGGTCTTTGCCATCCGAGGAAGCAAGCAGTCTTTTTAATTCTTCTCCAGAAATAAGATCCAAATGCCTCTCTCCAACTTTGGCTAGCTCTATATGCTCTGGTGAAAGAGACTTGACCCCTCTCTTTACTAGGAATTTCAAAAATGCCCTAAGAGCAATCAGGTAATAATTCTGAGTTTTCTTTTTCAGAGTCTTGCTGTCAGGATTTTTACCGCTTGGCTGACGGTTCAACCATAGATGAAACTCTCGCACCATTCTATCTGTTATATCTTCGGCTCTTTTTAGCTTGGAATAATCTATAAATCGAGTCAAATAGTGATCATAGTTCCGCACCGTAAGCAGAGAACGGCCTTTTTCGATCTCTATATATTCAAGAAACTGTTGTTTTAGATCATGAAGATTTTGCGACATACCTCTATTGTAAGCCTAAAGCCGTCCTTGCGCCAATTTTCCATTCATGCTATGATGATGCCCATGTTAACACCACGACAAAAGGTCAAAATAATCAAAGAAACCGGCATCCACGAAAAGGACAGTGGTTCTTCTGAGGTTCAAGTTGCCCTTCTTACAAAAAGAATTGATGAATTGACTGATCATCTCCGCAAACACCGCAAAGACAATCACTCCAGACGCGGTCTTCTAGGCATGGTAGCAAATCGCCAGACACATTTGGTCTATCTCAAGAAAAATCACCCTCGACGCTATTCTACTATCATCAAGAAGTTGGATCTAAAGAAATAGTTACCCAGTAGTTCTCCGCGAAAGAATATCTCTCTCACAAAAATCCTGCGTATCCCGAGGAACTCCTCACTCCTTTGGTCGTTCGTCGCTCGGGAGAAATACTCGGATTTTCATGAGAGAGATATTCTTTCACTTCGAACTATTTAGGGTATAATAATAGAAGAGGAAGCATTTTAATAAAATTAGTAACGTAACATTTTCATGTCAATAATTAAACACAAGGAGCAAAGGGTAGGCGTCTTTATCGATGCCCAAAACCTTTATCATAGCGGTAAAAATCTATATCATTCAAAAGTAAACTTCGGCCAAATAGTCAAAGACTCACTGGACGGTCGCAAACTAGTGCGTGCCGTAGCATATGTAATCTCGACAGAATCGGGCGAAGAAAATGCTTTCTTTGATGCTTTAACAAAGATGGGCATTGAGACCAAAGTCAAAGATCTTCAAGTCTTCAGTTCTGGTGCAAAAAAGGCGGACTGGGATGTCGGACTAGCTATAGATGCGGTCAAATTATCACCAAAACTAGACTCGGTTATCTTGATAACGGGGGACGGTGACTTCGTGCCATTGGTAGAATATCTTCAGATGAATCAAGGTTGCCAAGTTGAGGTAGTATCTTTCGGCAAATCCACATCTGCAAAGCTGATAGAATCCGCCGACAACTTCATGGATCTAGATGAAAGTCCAAATAAATACCTACTCAGAGCAGGAGGGAAGAAGTAATCTCCTTGAGGTTTCTCTCGATAAACACTCGAGATAAATAAACTCAAGGAACAAAAAAGCGCCTTTCACCCGGAGGTTACTTGGCGCGGTCCACTAAATGGAGCCGGTAGGCTCAGCTTCTGGAACAGTAATGAACCGAGGAATCGGCCTGTGGGTCATGAGTCCCAAATGTGAATGGCGTCGTCAATTCATCATAACCCTTGATCGACGGAAACAATCTCTGCATCTGTTCGTGCCGTCTCCGCCATTTGGCAAAGAGGTCACGAGCCTTTATGGGATCCTTCTCCTGAATAGCGCAGATTGCCTCTAATTCAGAAACCAAGGCTTTCTCGATCGCCTTCTCAACGTCGTCGAGCGCGCTCCAGTCTTCAAACTGTCTTCCGGTGACGCTTTCGACATACTGGATCGCTTCGATGAAGTCGACCGCGTTCTGCCAGTACTCAGAGCGACCGGCGAACGGCCAGGAAAACAGCCAAGTAATGACGGCACAGACCACCACAAACAGACCAACTATGACCCATGCCATTACAGACCATGATGTATTCACAAAAACTCCAAAGGCGGCAAAGGAGTAGCCGAATACGACGAAGGAAATCACCGCCACCAAAGCCACAAGCCACCGAGCTCCGCTCTTCGCTCTTTCATGAAGAAATACGGCTTCAACCAAATCGTCGATCTCTGTCGGGTTCCAATCCGCATTAGAACCATAGGCAATTATTCTTCTTGCAAGTTTCATAAAACCACCTCCTCAATACCCCAATTCACAATGCCAGGCTTTCAGGCGGACACATCGGTTTCAACCGACACGTCGTTACAAGCAAAGAGATGGGTAGGGGAAATTTACGCACATCTAGTGTGAAATTACATCTAATAATGGTGTCTGTCAAGTTCAATTAAAATCACGGGCGTGTTAAATTGGTATTGCTTGGCGATGTCGCTTGTCTCGAGTTTATCGAGAGAGACCTCGCCCGAAGCACCTTATCAATTAATACTCACCCCCAGATACACAGGTTTTTGTGGCAAATTTTTGCAAAGCGTTTCAAAAACAAAATTTGCAATCTGTAATCTCGGGATGAGTTTCGCTTCCGGCGAGGTCGGACCTCGCCGGAAACAACAAAAAAATGAATAAAAAAGAATATACGCTCGAGATCGGTTCGAAAACTCTTACAGCAGAGTTCAACGATATCACCGATCAGACAAACGGGGCAGTGATGCTTCGCTACGGTAACACCGTCGTCCTAGCCACAGCCGTCATGGGCAAGGAACCAAAAGATGGTGACTTTTTTCCACTTACAGTCGATTACGAGGAAAGGTTTTATGCCACTGGCAAGATTCTCGGTTCTAGATTTATGCGTAGAGAAGGTAGACCTTCGACCGAAGCTATTCTCTCCGGAAGAATAGTCGACCGTACTATCCGCCCTCTCTTCAATCAAAAAATGCGTCACGAAGTACAGGTAGTGCTTACAACATTGTCCATAGGCGATGAGGACGCAGATTCTGTTTCGGTTATTGCCGCTTCTCTTGCTCTAGGAACTTCTGATATTCCATGGAATGGACCAGCATCGGCCATCAGAATTGGAAAAAAGGAAACTTATGTTATCAATCCGGAAACCAAGGACCGTGAAGGTGCAGATGTAGCGTTGGACATGATCGCTTGCGGAAAAGATGGCATGATCAATATGATCGAAGTCGGAAGTAAAGAGGTTAGCGAAGAAACAGTAAACGAGGCTCTTGCTATCGCTTCAACAGAAATCGAAAAAATCCAGACTTGGCAAAAAAAGATCATTGCAGATATCGGAAAAGAAAAGAAGATTGTCGAATTGCCAGTTGCAACCGAGGGAACAAAAGAATTATTTGAGGCGGAGATTGCTCCCAAATTGAAAAAGTATGTCTTCAGTGGTCCAGGGAAAAAGAAATTGGAAGAAATCACCGATGAGTGGATGAAAATATTTATAGAAAAATTCCCAGAAGGAAATACTGGCATGGCTATGGAAATATTTGAGGAAGCTGTAAACGACTTGCTTCACAATGAAGCGATCGAGAATGACAAACGCCCTGATGGCAGAACAATGGACGAAGTCCGGCCACTATTTGCACGAGCTGGTGGCATATCACCAATTCTTCATGGTTCGGGAATATTTTACCGAGGTGGAACGCATGTTTTATCTATCCTTACACTCGGATCTCCCGGAGATGCTCTTCTCATCGACGGCCTCACCATGCAAGAAAACAAAAGATTTATGCACCACTACAACTTCCCACCATTTTCGACAGGAGAGGTTGGTCGCATGGGTGGAACAAATAGAAGAATGATTGGACACGGTGCTTTGGCAGAAAAAGCTTTATTGGCAGTCATACCAGACAAAGATAAATTCCCATATACAATCCGTCTAGTGTCCGAAGCTTTGGCCTCAAACGGATCAACTTCAATGGGTTCGGTTTGCGGATCTACTCTCGCCCTCATGGATGGTGGTGTTCCAATAAAAGCTCCTGTTGCTGGCATTGCATCTGGTCTTATGATGTCACCAAACTTTGCTCGAGACGGTAAATACAAAGTTCTTACTGACATCCAAGGCCCAGAAGATCATCATGGTGATATGGACTTCAAAGTCGCTGGTACTAGAAACGGGATCACGGCGGTCCAAATGGATGTTAAAGTTGGCGGTATTCCTCTCAAAATCCTAGCTGAAGCTTTCGTCAAAGCCAAAAATGCCCGATCCAAAATTCTCGATGTTATAGAAAAAGAAATTCCTGCTTCTCGTGAAAAAATTTCTCCAAATGCTCCAGAAATTATTGTTATGAAAATAAAACCAGATCAGATTGGTTTAGTCATAGGCACTGGAGGCAAAACTATAAATGAAATTCGTGAGGTTACCAAAGTGGAAGATATAACCATAGAAGACGACGGGACTGTATTTATTACCGGTAAAAATGAAACTGCACAGAAAGCAAAAGATATCATCTATGGAATGACAAGGGAATATTTACCAGGAGAGAAATTTGACGGGGAAGTAGTCCGACTTATGGACTTCGGCGCTTTCGTAAAAATTGGACCAAATGCCGAAGGATTGGTACATGTCTCAGAGATTGCCCCATTCCGCGTGGAAAGAGTTGAAACTTATATCAAGGAAGGGGACATCGTTCCTGTTGCGGTCAAAGAAAAAGATGAAAAGGGAAGATTGAATCTATCGATCAAGAACGCAAACCCGACATTCTTTACTAAAAAAGAAGAGATGCCAAAACCAAAGTCAGAGTTTAAGAAAAGGTTTTAGGAGAGAGGTAGGAGCTAAGAGGTAAGAGTTAAGAATTTAACACGCTGGGCTTTCCTCTTACCTACTAACTCCTACCTCTTAACTCTAACTCTCTGTTATAATATACGCATGAGTGATGACCCTATCTTAAACAAACCAGCACTAGACATGACAAGTACCGATACGGACAATGATGCCGCCGAAGAAAATGCCGGCCCAAAAATATTCGACATTACTCCTGATCTCAATATTGCACCAGCGAAAGACGAGGTAACAGAAGATACCACCAAGATAAATGCCGCTCAAATTCTTGAGAGCATATCAAAAAAACCAGAAGTTGCCCCTGTGCCAGAAGAACCAAAACCAACCGTGTTGCCTGCTTTTGGCCCCGCAAACCCACCTGCAAAAACCGTCGGTTTCAGTAGACCATTGGTCACTGGAGAAGTAGAAAAAAAAGCTAGAACATTGCAACAAGCTATCAGTGAAAATATAGATCCATTATCTCAAAAACGAAAGATGCCTGAGATCCATCCAGACCTAAAATCTATCCGAACCTATGAAAAAGATTTCGCCGAGGCTATATCAAAAAAGCACATATCTACAGCATCATTCGTAATAGCAGAAGACAAAAAGAAAGTAGCGGATCTAGCAACAGACTCTTCTATAGATGAGAGAACTGGACAGCCAAATACAAAAATTTCCAAAAATTCATCCAGCAAAAAATGGTTTTTGGGTATTACTAGCCTGATTTTAATTTGCGGAGCTTTGTTTTCTGGTTATTATCTTTACTCAAATAGTTCACTAGCCCCAGTCAAACAGCCAACAGACACGACCAACAATTCACCCCTTATACCAAACTCAATAATCAAGCCAGATAGTAAGTCGATAATCAATATCGACAATAAAAGACAGAGCGAGATAATATCGACAACCAAAGATGAGATAAGCAAAGACCAGACCAAAGACTCTATTAAAGAAATTGTTTTTATCCAACAAAAAGGGAACGATCAGGTTAAGGTTACAGCAAATGACATACTAAAGACCATGAATATAAGTGCTCCGGATATCTTCCAAAGATCTCTCGGTTCAGATTGGATGTTAGGTGTCTATACTGGAGAGCTTGGACAAAAAAATGCATTCGTAATCACAACCAACGACTTTTTCCAAAACGCTTTTGCAGGAATAATTCAATGGGAAAAAACACTTCCTGAAGACCTTAAACAATTCCTATACTCACCAATAGTAGGACAGGACGGATCATCGACCTCAACAACAAGTTATACTTTGCGTGGCAAATTTGAGGACCGCCTTATATTAAACAAAGATGTTCGGGAATACGTAACAGATAATGGACATATCATGTTCTTGTATTCATTTATAGGTAATGACAAATTGGTAATTACAAACAACGAAGAAGCGCTGCAGGAGATCATTACAAGACTTGAAAATAATACTCCTGTAAGGTAAAATACCGTCATGAATAAAAAAGATTTAGAATATTTCAAAGCTAAATTATTGGCAGAGAAATCTCAGTTGGAAGAAGAACTTTCCGAAGTTGCCTACAAAGATCCATCGCTAGCACAAGGGTGGGAGGCTACATCCGGAGGAATGGTTGTTGATTCTGCAGATGACAATGAAGTTGCCGATAAATTTGAAGAAATGGAGGGTAACAAAGATGTCACTGACAAACTTGCTGTTCAATTGGAAATGGTAAACTCTGCTCTAGAAAACATCGATTCAAACACTTACGGTATTTGCCGTACTTGCAATAAGCCTATTGAAAGGGGTCGCCTCGAAGCAAATCCTTCTGCAAAAGGTTGCGTTGTGCATTCAAGCTAAGATTTTCTTCATCGTTTCTTTATCAGAAATTCATCAGGATTTTATCTCTCTTTGATATTATCCATCCATGGGTTTAGCAAAATCATTTAGCGCCCAACTTGTCGGACTAAAATCCGAGGTGGTGAATATCGAGGTAGATATAACAAATGGTCTACATTCTTTTTCTGTGGTTGGATTGGGCGATAGAGCAGTAGAAGAATCAAAAGACCGCATTGCAGCTGCGATCAAAAACAGCGGTTTCGTCTCGCCGAAACAGAAAAATCAAAAGATCGTCATATCATTGGCACCAGCAGACATTCGCAAAGAAGGGCCATCTTTCGATCTTGGCATGGCCCTATCTTACCTTTTGGCAAGTGAAGAGATAGATTTTGAACCAGAAGGAAAACTGTTTTTGGGCGAATTGTCACTTGAGGGTAGGCTTTGCAAAATACATGGCATATTACCAATCTTATGTCAGGCCAGATCTCAGGGTTTTACCGAGGCATATATTTCCATGGATAATTCAGAAGAGTCCTCACTTGCGGAAGACATAACAGTCTATCCAGCCAGATCACTAAATGAAGTCATCGAACATCTTACAGGAAAAAAAATTATTAGCCCAAATCCGAAAAAATATATTTCGAATGACACAAAAGATGAAAAAGATCTTGATATGTGTAACATAAAAGGCAACGAAGTGGCAAAAAGGGGTCTAGAGATAGCCGCTGCAGGTGCACACAACATCATAATGTGTGGACCGCCAGGTACAGGCAAGACCATGTTAGCCAAATCATTTTCTTCTATACTTCCAGACCTTTCGTATGAACAAGCAATAGAAGTCACCAGTATCCATTCTGTCGCCCAAAATCTAAACAAAGGTTTTATTCACAAACCACCTTTCCGCTCTCCACATCATACAGCCTCTTATCCATCTATCGTTGGGGGTGGAGGATTCCCAAAACCAGGGGAGATCACCCTTGCTCATCGAGGAGTTTTATTTCTAGATGAATTCCCAGAGTTCCACAAAAGTGTTATCGAAGCTCTTCGTCAACCACTTGAAGATCGAATCATTACAATATCAAGAGCTAGGGGAGTAATAACCTTTCCTGCCCAATGTATTTTGATAGCATCTATGAATCCTTGTCCTTGTGGAAAGGGTAGTGGCAACGGCTGTACCTGTACAATGAAATCATTAGGAGCCTATCAGCACAAAATATCTGGGCCAATATTCGACCGACTAGATGTTTGGTTGAATATCAACAAAATAGACTACGCAAAATTATCAAACAAAGAATCAAATGCAGAAAAATCTATAACGATAAGAGAACGAGTGATCAAAGCAAGGGAAATTCAAAAAAGACGATTTGCTTCAAATAACATAAATAAGATTTTTAATTCCGAAATGAGTGCTTCCGATCTCGAAAACATTATCAATATAGAAGAGAGCGCGCGGTCCACTCTGACAAAATCAGCAGAAAAAATGGAGTTATCTGGAAGATCTTTTCACCGAATTATAAAAATGTCCCAGACCATCGCAGATCTAGCAGGATCAGAATCCATAACAAATGAGCATATACTAGAGGCTTTGCAGTATAGACAAAAAATACTCTAGTTGCTTGGGACTAATGACATGCTCCACTAGCAAAAGGATTTCGTGCTCCACGAATTTCGTAATGAAGATGTGGTCCAGTGGTCATACCAGAGATACCGATATATCCAATCTTATCACCCTTTGAGACTTTGTCCCCAACATCTACTATACTTTTCTGCATATGGGCGTATAGAGTCTGAGTTCCATTATTATGAGAAATAACAATAAAATTACCGTAACCACCATTCCATGTTCCGTTTGATTTGCTGATCATAACCACTCCATCAGCCGAAGCTAAAATCGGAGTACCGACTGGCGCGGCCAAATCAATGGCGTTGCGACCATGCAGAGACTGAGACAATCTTGCGCCATAAACTGGACAATTGTAGTAACCGGCATATGAAGGAAGTTTGCTAATATTTACTAGCAAAGGATCATCCGGCACAATCATTCCATTCAATGCCCGAACCACGACCGATGAAGTGGTAATGTCTCCATCAGGAATAATTATACTTTGGCCAACGACTAGCTTGTTAGACGAATCGAGATCATTGTAATTGTAAATTTCGTTTACATCGGCCCTAAATTTCTTTGCGATGCTTACAACCGTATCATCCTTTCGAATTGTGTATTTAACTCCAGTAACAGGCAAAATTGTTAAAGTTTGGCCGACTTTAATAGTTGATTTGCTATTGAGGTCGTTTGCCCAAAGAACGGTGTTTCTCGACACATTAAACATCTTGGCTATACTTGCAATCGTATCACCTTCTTGAACTGTATATATACTAATCAAGTTGGAAGGTTTTGTTGACTCTGACGAGTTGGTACTGGCAATATCAGCAATCAATGTCTCGCCACCAGAAACCGGTACAGCATCAAAGGCTTTGTCCGGATTAGGGTCGATATTAACGGCCGCCATAGGTAACACCGCTCTTGAAGAATAAGTGAGAGTCTCGACACTGACTTTTGCAGATGCTTTTTCTCCTGGGAAGATAGAAGAAAAAAGACCGGCATGAACGGTCGACACTGACATCATAGCAACAACCAAAGAGCAGGAAATGACTGCAAGAAAATTGCTTAACTTATTTATCTTTTTTAGAATTAATTGCATAACAATATTTATATCTTGGCAATAGCAAACATCGATCTCTTGTCCTGTTTTTAAGATATTCTTACAGATAAAAATGGCTCTAATTGGCCATATTTATTATTCAATCCATGATGGATCTATTTAGGTTATCAATAAGGACTTTATTGTCAATGATTGCTATACACAGATATTTTATTTGCATACCTGTCAAAAATTATTGGGTGATTAGTATTCTGGTATTGTCCGGATTCAAAGGTTAGTCTTTTGTTAGAGTCTGCGCGATCAACTGTGTTAAACTATGCCAATGCCATCACTAAATGAAGCTCAGGAGCGAGCAGTAAGCACAACCGAGGGTCCGGTTTTGATCGTGGCTGGGGCCGGAACAGGCAAGACCAGGGTCATTACCCACAGAATCCTAAATCTGATCAAGGCGGGTACAGCACCTCATTCTATTTTAGCCATTACTTTTACCAACAAAGCGGCAAGCGAGATGCGCGAAAGAGTCTTACATCTGATTTCAGAAGACCAAGACCTCAATCTACCAGTAACTATGAATGAACGGCCTTTCGTTAGTACTTTTCACTCTCTTGGTGTCCATATCATCAGAGAAAACGCCTCTTTGTTAGGACTTACAAGACATTTCACTATATTCGATCGAGGAGACTCAAAAAGGGCAATCAAGGAGTCTTTGGAGCAATCATCTTTGGATCCAAAACAATACGATCCTGGAACAATCTTAAACATGATTTCTCGTGCAAAAGGGGAAGGTCTCGGGTATTTGGAATATCGAGATCATGCAAAAGGATATATGGAAGAGATTGTCTCTCAAGTCTGGGAAAAATACGATGCAATATTGAGCAAAGAAAAAGCTTTGGACTTTGATGATCTGCTTCTAAAGACAGCCTCTCTATTAGAAAAAAATCAAGATGTTCGGAAACATTACGGTTCAATCTGGAAATATATCCACGTTGACGAATATCAAGATACCAACCGAGTTCAATACAAGATCGCAAAATATCTCGCTGAATATCATCACAATATTTGTGTCGTTGGTGATGCGGATCAAAATATATATAGCTGGAGAGGTGCAACGATAGAAAATATTCTAAACTTTGAAAAAGATTATCCAGAAGCAACTATTATTACTCTAGAAAAAAACTATCGCTCAACAAAAAACATCTTATCAGCCGCCAATAATGTTATAGAAAAAAACAGGCAGAGGAAGAAAAAGACTTTGTTTACCGATAACGATAGTGGAGAAAAGATCTCTCTATCAGTTTCTTACACCGAGCAAGACGAGGCAAGAAATATAGCGGATATGACGCGAGACCTTGTCGAAAAAGGCATATCGGCTAGAAATATAGCCGTTCTTTATCGAACAAACTTCCAATCACGAGTGCTAGAAGAATACTTCATAAAAAAGAACTTGCCATACCAACTTGTTGGTGTCCGATTTTTCGAAAGAAAAGAAATAAAAGATGTTCTATCTTACATCAAAGCTTCACTAAACAGAGATAGTTGGAATGATATCGGAAGAATTATCAATGTCCCAGTTCGTGGAATAGGGAAGGCTACTGTAGCAAAGATAATGTCAAAGAGAGAAGATCTATTACCAGAAGGAATGCGGGTCAAAATCAATAACTTTTGGAAATTACTCGATGATATTAATAAAGAAATAAAAGAGAAAAAACCATCGGAGGTGGTAAAATTTGTGATAGAAGAAACTGGATTGGAAAAATCTTTGCGTGATGGTACGGCGGAGGATGAAGAAAGATTATTGAACATCCGAGAACTAGTAACAGTGGCAACGGGCTATGATCATTTGCCCGGCGAAGAAGGTATCGAATCATTTCTGACAAATTCGGCTCTAGCATCAGATCAAGATGATCTCGAAAGAGATACTGATGCTGTGAAACTGATGACGGTTCATGCTTCTAAGGGTCTAGAATTTGAATATGTTTTTATTGCCGGAATGGAACAAGATCTGTTTCCGTTTAAACATTTACAAGAGGAAAATATCAACGAATCAGAAGAAGAGGAGGAACGACGGCTCTTTTATGTGGCCCTAACAAGGGCCAAAAAGAAGGTTTTTCTTAGTTATACGATCATAAGAAGCATATATGGAGCCCAAAAAGTGAATACTCCCTCGGAATTTATCGATGATATAGAGAAAAGTCTAATTGAAGAGGCGGTGCCAGATAAACCAAGTGGGGCAAAAGCGCTATTCATAGATTTTTGATTGTTTCGTTGTGCCAATCGTTCCGTGTGCCATGTTTTCTCAACCACGATCGGCTCTGCTCGAATAACAGAAACCTCGCAGAGCCGTCTCTTCTCGCGCCACCTTTTATTGTGTTCAACTCACTCTTCAGTGGCGCTCCGAAGGGGTTTCGAAAACATGGCACACTCCACTCTGGCACAACGAAAACGATCAAAATCATTTATTGTGACGATAAAAACTAAAACTGGATAGTTATTCACATCGATCATTTTTAATGTATGATAAAGAAACGATGTATTTACAAGCCAAAAAATCGCTGGGGCAACATTTTCTCAATTCCAGACATGTTTTGGATATTATCATTGAGTGTGCCGAAATTGAAAAAGGGGAACAAATTCTTGAGATAGGTCCGGGAACAGGAATATTAACGGAAGCATTACTTCTGGCGGGTGCAAATGTAATAGCGATCGAAAAAGATGATCGAGCAATAGATCTACTAAATGAAAAATTTAGAGGACAAATTTCTTCGAAGCAACTACAAATTATTCGTGGAGATGTTTTGGAAAACACTCCAGACGACCTACCAAAAGACACTTTCAAAGTTGTTGCCAATATTCCTTACTATATTACCGGAGCAATATTAGAAAAATTTTTAGAAGGCGAGACGAGGCCAACCTCTATGGTTTTATTAGTTCAAAAAGAGGTAGCCGAAAGGATAGTAGCGCGTGACAGAAAAGAAAGCGTACTTTCTATCTCGGTAAAAGCTTTTGGCGAACCGCGCCTGATCGCAAAAGTCCCAAGGGGGGCTTTCACACCACCACCAACCGTTGACTCGGCCATTTTGGCTATAGAAAATATTTCTGATGGATTATTTGTAAAGAATGGCCTAGACATAAAGCGTTTTTTTGAAATAGTCAAAGCCGGTTTTGCTCACAAAAGAAAGTTTGCGATAAGAAATTTGGAAACGGTAGTAGAAAAAGAAAAACTAGAAAAAATTTGGGAGGCTAGGGGCTATGACCCCAAAATTAGACCTGAAGACATGGCCGTAGGGGACTGGATTGGAATCATACAAGATTAAGCTTTTCACTTGAATACCAAAAGATCACAGACAGATCTAGAGGGACCGCCCACTGTCCACAGAATATAATAATAAAACTGAGTAATTTGCTATAATTGTGATTAGCATGGCAAAAACCTACCCGCAGAAACAAACTTTAGTGATTTTTATTGTTTGCGTTATTTTTGTGGCTGGAACTGCGACTTACATTTACGGTTGGCCCTCAACAAAAAACTCCATAAAATATAGAAATTCCAGTATTCAGCCACAGATAGTAACAAATAATACCAGTACCGGCCCGGAGTCAGACTGGCAAAATCAATTTATTGATGGCAAAGCTAGCACAACCTTTAGATACGATCCGGTAACACAGAAGAATCCGAAAGCTGGGGTACCAATAAACCCAACTGAAGAATTGGGTCGGGATTTTTTTACAAAATATGTCGAATTAAGACAATCAGGACTTAATACGGATGCCAAGACTGTTGATAATGTGGCTACTCAATTAATTAAGGAAAGTGCCTCCAAAATATCGAAACCAAAAGCATACACTTCCAAAGATATAACTATTGTTCCTGTGGGAACTGGAGTAAACGCAACAAAAATTTACGCTGAAAATCTAGTGGGAATTCTAAAATCATGGATGCC
This sequence comes from uncultured Candidatus Saccharibacteria bacterium, assembly GCA_964394505.1. Taxonomy (GTDB): domain Bacteria; phylum Patescibacteriota; class Minisyncoccia; order Phycocordibacterales; family PALSA-1337; genus C7867-002. The sequence goes on from CAYMXR010000001.1 coordinate 48,484, forward strand.
TGTCAAAAACGAAGCTGAGATTGCCATGGAGGCTTTCGAGGCGGGAGATATGACTTTGTTAAAAGGCATAGACACTGTAATTGCCGGATACAAAAACGCTGTAACAAGGTTATTGGAGACACCAGTTGTACAGCCCCTAGCCGAAAGTCATCTTGATCTTATAAACGCTATATCTATGCAGACATTCAATGCTCAAGGGTTAAGAAATTCTGATACAGATCCACTTACCGGTCTAGCAGCCATAAGCCTGGAAGTAAAGAGTTTGGAAGCGATTGCTACCGCTATAGGAAAGATGCAAAGTTACTTTGCTTCATCAGGTATTGTATTTAATCTTCCAGTTTCTGGATCAATTCTTCAAAGCCAATAACATGTTCAATAATACAATTAGAAAACTTCAAAAACCCGTTTCCGTCATAATGATATTATCTGTACTACTAATCTCTGTACCAAAACAAACTTTTGCAATCCTCGGTGCTGGCGATACGGTAGTAGTTGTTGGAGATGTAAGTCCTACAGGAATAACAAACTTTGTCAATCATACTCTGATCAAACTCAAGGAGTTTGTGCTCGACAAAATGGCCACCATGTTAATGAAGCAAATATTGCATCAAATGACCATGGAAGTTGTTAACTGGATCAATGGAGGCTTTCAGGGAAGCCCTGCATTTCTCACAAACCCAGGAGCATTTTTTCTAGAGGCAGCCGATCAAGTAACTGGCGCTTTTTTGGCCACAAACGGCCCACTTTCTTCACTTTGTTCACCGTTTGCCATTGACATCCGATTAGCATTGGCACTAAGTAAGACATCTATGCTTAATCAGCGATATACATGTACCCTTGGAAAAATTATCCAGGCACAAAAAAACGGTCCGGATATAATCGTGAACGGACAAGTTGTTCGCTCTTCTCAGGGTTCTATGAATGGATTCCTGCGAGGAGACTTCAATCAAGGTGGATGGCCTGCATTCATTGCTCTCACGACTGAACCCAAAAACAATCCCTACGGGGCTTTCCTGTCTGCTGAAGCAGACTTAAACGCAAGAATAAATGCAAAACAAGCAACAATTAGGGCCGATATCCAGCTCGGCCAGGGTTTCATGTCATGGCAAAAATGTTCAGACATACCTGGAGGAACAGTTGATGCTGAAGACGATTACCAAGTTAATACAGTAGAAAGTATGGTAGGTGTTGACCCTTCAATCAACCGAAAGGTTAACAAAGACGGAACGATAACATATCAATCTTGCGAAACCCAGACACCTGGATCTGTCATTGCGGGTACCCTACAAACACACCTCAATGTTCCAGTGGTAGAACTAGAGCTGGCAGACGACATAAATGCGATCATAAATGCTCTGTTTACAAAAATGACATCGACAATAATTTCTGGTGGATTAGGAGCATTGAGTGGTAATTCTGGTGCGGGACCATCGTACACGCAACAAGTAATAGATGAAATAGGTACGGCACAAGTAGATCAGGGGACTTTGGACAATTTACAGAATGATATCGGACCAGCAATTCAGAAAATCGATTCATATGTATCGATTTATAAAAAAGCCATAGAAGTGCTATCAGAAACAAAAAACAAATTTATGGTCGCCAGAAAATGCTTTAGCGATAAGTCGGCAAGCGAGTACGCAGGAAACAAGTTATCAGAAATTGATCTAATAATAAATTCTGATATCAATACATCAATCGCCTCAATTGAGGCAAGTATCGCATCCGCAATGGCAGATAGAAAAAAGCTTGAGGATATGTCTCTTACCCTTGCCGGCACAGGTTCTCCAAAGAAAGTTCAGGCTCAGGCCGAAAGATACTCCCAATTCGTTCAAAGTGGTGGCTTGGATATTCAGTCAAAAATCCAAGTTGCCGAAACCATGCTTGAAAATGCCCAGAAAAAAGCCAAAGATCTTGATATGAAGGCCACCTTGTTACAACTTGAGTGTTACAGAATGGTTACACCGTAGAGATTCCATTAACCTATGAAAATGAGATTACTAAAAAAATACATACCGCTCATAATCTGTTTGTTTGTCCTGCAGACGGATTTCGCTTTTGCACAAGGTGATATAGCAAAGATTTTTGCATTTACTGGAATTGTTGAATTAGCTGACTCCGTAGTAGCCATATTTGCCAATATGGCAATGACGGTAGCGAGCTGGTTACTCATAGCTGCGGGGTATATTTTGGACATCTCCATTCAATTGACTCTAAATATCAAAGGTTTTGTAAAAGCTACACCAGCAATCTTCACGGTTTGGAAAAGTCTAAGAGATATTACTGGTCTATTTTTCATCTTCTATTTGTTATACGCAGCAATACAGATGATGACTGGCTGGGGAAAGGAGAGTTATGGATCAACAATCAAAAATATTGTTATTGCTGGAGTCTTGATTAACTTTAGTTTCTTTATTGTCAGTTTTGGTATCGATGTCTCCAACATTACCTCCCAAGCTCTTTACGGTGCGATGGTACCAAACAAAGTTATTGTAAAAATCGACGAGAATGCCAGTATCCAAACTCTGGTGAGTAATGCAGGCAAGTCAGACATTTCAAATATCTTCATGAACACTTTGCGTATCCAATCGATATACGACACAAAAGGAAACAAACTTGGCACAGAGATAGGGAATCCGATCAAAACAACTCTTATCGGCATCACTGGTGTAATAATGATGATTACCACTGCGGCAAGCTTTATCCTCGCAGCCTTGGCATTTATTGCCCGTCTAGTTATTTTGCTATTCCTCTTAGCATTTTCTTCTATTTGGTTTGCCAGCATGGTGATACCGCAATTAAAAGAAGCCGGCAGCAAATTCCAAGGCGCTCTTATGTCACAACTGCTTTTTATGCCAGCCTATCTGCTCCTCATGTATGTTGCTTTGTCGATAATCAATGGTAGTACCATATTCCGTGCTGGGGTGATAGACGGCGCTGCAGCGGGTATCACCGGATCAAATTGGATAATGCCGTATATTATACTTCTGGTAAATTTTGCCATCATAATATTTATTTTAAACCTACCCCTCGTGGTTGCGCTTAGTATGGGTGGTTATGCTACCAGCTGGTTCAAGGGCTCGATAGACAAATGGGACGCATTGAAGGTGTGGAGGAATGTTGGGGGATGGGCGAAAGATAATGCCTGGAGAGGTACCGGTGGCCGAGTCGCAAGCACATTAGCCAAAAGTGAAGGCCTTAAGAACATTGCTGCTAAAAGCAAATTTGGCGAGCTTGTCTTAAAAGGAGTGCGAGGTGCCGGTGGAAGTTACGATAAGAAACTTGCTGAACAGGTTGAAGCGAGAACTAAGTTTGCAGAATCACTTGGTGCAAATGAAGGAGAGATAATTGGAATTAAAAAGAAATACAGATCACTCATAGAAAATGCTCTTACACAAGAAAAGCGGGCAAGATCAATGGGTGACACGGTAGCCGCGGATAGATACAAGGCATACGCTGAAAATCTTAAAAAGCAACTTGGCGTAGACTTAGTAAATAAACAAAAAGAAAGACAAGTAAGTTATGCCGAAAGGATTTCTGATCCTGGTATTCTTAGTACATATCCTAATTTGTGGACAAAAGTTGCCAGAAAAGACAAGGTGGCGGCAGCTAAAATCAATATCGATGTATGGCAAAAACAACTAGATAAGAAAAAAGAGGCTGTAACTAAGATAAAACAAGATCTGGAACGCATTAAAACAGATATAAGAAGGGAAAAGGCAGCCCGCGGTGGCGTCGTCAGTAAAATAAATGAGGACGAACAAAACAAACTTGAACAAAAGTTAAAAGAAGCAACTACTAACCCAAGTCACGGAGGTGATGTTGATGCGATGGGTACAGACGATCTTCAGGACTTGATTGATCAGGAAAAATTAACTAAATAATATGGATTTTGACTATAAAACAATAGAAGAATCTTTCTCCAAACTACCAACTGAACTTCAGGGTATTTTGACATCTCCACACATTGTAGAGAAAATTAAATCGGTTGCCACAAAAAACGGCTTACTTATAGACCAGATGTCTTCATTATTTGATATTACTAGTTATATAATATTGGGTTTGATTCCTGCATCCAAATTTTCAGAAATGCTGATAAAAGAAACTCAAGTCGACAAAGCAAAATCACTGAAAATTGCCGAGGAAATAAATAAGGAGGTCTTTTCAACAATAAAATCAATGATGCGAGAGAAGCAGGAAGTGGCTGATTTATCAAATACGCCAATACAACCTGCAATCCCGCAAAATATTAATTTAGATGGGAATGTTTCAACTATAACCAAACCATCCCACATCACCGATCTGGAGAAAGCTGGTGGATTCACAATAGAGCATGATATGGGAAACGGGGAAGTGGGACTTGGTAGCGAAGATTTACGGGCAATGCCAATGAGGGACAAATGGTCTCCGTTTGGGCAAACTATCGTTCCAACACCGACTAAACAAACAGTCGAAGCATCTCCTGTGATTACAAAGACCATTGAGGTACAACAACCTATTCCAAAATCAGACAATATTCCAACTGAACCATCAACACCAACCCCAGTCATAATAAAGACGATTGAAGCAAAAGAAACCTTTATCAAAGAGCCAATAATATCCAAACTAACAGCTCCTGTCGTTGAAGCGCCTATTCAAAAGACTACAGAAGTGATTGAACAAAAAGTTGAGACAAAAATTGAACCGGAAGTTGAAGTAAAAGAAGAGGTAGTGTCAACAGTTCCAGACAATCTACCAATAGAGCCAGTCACCTTACCAAAAGCAACAGAAGAATCGCCTATACCAAAAGAGCAGATCGTTTTACCAAAAACTGTAGGAGAGCCATCTGTGCCAATAGAACCGGAGAATAACTCGCTAGCAGAAACAATAATCAATCTACGCAGGATTAAAGATGCTACGCCAAAACCACAAATCGAACAGATGCCAACAATTGAACAGCCAACGAAATCAGAGTCAAACACTAAAAAAGAACAAACACCCCCTCCACAACCCGCTCCAGAATTAATAGTTCCAGAGAAAATAAAATTAAATCCTGGTATACCAAAACCAATCGAACAGCAAAGACCTAGATCGTCTGATCCATACAGAGAACCGATAAACTAAATTCCTTCGCGAGAAAATGATATTTGCAGTATAATATACACAAATGCGATTCCAAGTTCCTCAATTTATAGAAATGGAAGATAAAATCTTCGGACCACTTACACTCAAACAGTTTATCTATTTGGCTGGCGGAGGAGGTTTGTCATTCGTCGTTTATGTATTCTTAGACAGCCTCATATTATCAATCATCCCAATTGCTTTAATTGTCGGCATATCTACTTCTTTGGCTTTTTACAAGATAAACAACAAACCCCTTATTTCTATTCTCGAATCAGCTTTTTATTATTACTTCGGCAACAAATTGTATATCTGGAAAAAGGAAGCTAATGCAAAAAAGGTCAGCGATCCCCAAGCAAATTCAAATAGCTATGCTTCGATCATGGTTCCAAAAATTTCCGATAGCAAACTCAAAGACTTAACTTGGAGTTTAGACATAAAAGAAAGTATATATTCCAACAAAAAGCAACAATAAAATGGCCAATTCATCAAAAGCAACTCAAGAGTTCGTGCCCATCAAGGAGATCCGTGATGGTATTGTGATACTCAAAAATGGGGGAATGAGAAGCCTTGTACTTGTTTCATCTTTGAATTTCGCACTCAAATCTGAGGATGAGCAAAGCTCAATACTTATGCAGTTTCAAAATTTTCTAAATTCACTTGATTTCTCAGTACAAATCTTTATTCAATCAAAAAAACTGGACATAAGGCCGTATGTAGCTTTACTAGAAGATCGATATAAAGACCAAGTAAGTGAGCTTATGAAAATCCAGGTCAGAGAATACATAGAATTCGTCAAGACCTTTGTCGAAAATACAAGCATTATGTCAAAAAGTTTTTTTGTAGTCGTACCTTACGATCCAGCGGCGATAAACATTTCCAAGAATCCTATTTCTAAATTTTTTCCAGGGAAAAACAATAACCAGACTCAATCAGAAAACGCTGACGAGCAATTCAACGAATACCGAAGCCAGCTAGAGCAAAGAGTAGCGGTAGTCGAACAGGGTTTAGTCAGGTGTGGTATCAGAACCGCAGAACTCGGTACCGAGGAAGTGGTAGAATTGTATTACAAACTTTTCAATCCCGGAGAAACAGAGAAACCGATCCAAATAACATAAAATTATGTCTTTCATTTCAAAATTACTAGGAAAAAAAGAAGAATCGCCAATAGTCTCTGTTCTCCCGGAGGAGATATACCAGGCTGGGGTCTTGGAACTCCGAGATGTTATAGCCCCATCAGCTCTCAAGGTAAGCCCCAAGGATCTAAACCTTGGAGAAAAGGTTGGTCGAACACTCTTTGTGATTTCATACCCCCGTTTTGTGAACGAAGGGTGGTTTGCCCCGATCATCAACCTAGACAAAGTCTTCAATGTTTCAATATTCATTCACCCCGTCGATACCGCCAAAATTCTTCGTCATTTCCAAAAGAAAGTTGCCGAAGTTCAAAGCCAAATTTCAAGAAGGGAAGAGAAGGGTTTGGTCCGAGAACCTTCTTTGGATACTGCATATCAAGATCTAGAATCTCTTCGCGATCAATTGATGCAGGCACAAGAACATCTATTTGATGTCGGTGTTTACATCACAATATTTGCCGATTCCGACAATGAGCTCGACAAACTCGAATCAGAGATAAAATCAATTCTTGAGTCGAAGCTAGTCTATGTAAAACCTGCTTTGTTCCAACAAGAACAAGGTTTCAAAAGCGTTTTGCCGATCGGCGACGATCTCTTGGCAGTTCATTCCAAACTCAACTCTTCACCACTTTCTTCTTTGTTTCCTTTTGTTTCTTTTGATCTTACTTCCGACAAGGGAATACTTTACGGCATAAACCGCCACAACTCTTCATTGGTTCTTTTTGATCGTTATTCATTAGAAAATTACAATTCTGTAACATTTGCTGTTGCTGGTTCTGGTAAATCTTACTGCACAAAACTTGAGATTCTTCGAACTTTGATGTTCGACACTGATGTCATAGTTATCGATCCAGAAAAAGAATACGAATATATGGCCTCGGCTACTGGTGGAAAATATTTCAACATTTCACTCAATTCAGAACATCACATCAACCCATTTGATCTACCAATACCTAGAGAAGACGAATCCGCCAGTGATGTTTTGCGTTCAAATATCATCAACCTTGTGGGTTTGTTTCGTATCATGCTTGGAGGTTTGTCACAAGAAGAAGATGCTATCATTGACCGAGCAATCACCGAGACTTATGCCTTGAAAGACATTACTCCCGAATCAGATTTTCACAATGTAGAACCTCCTCTATTGTCAGATTTCGAGCTTGTCTTGGCTGGAATGGAAGGAGCAGATTCCTTGGTGCAAAGATTATCCAAATATACAAAAGGCACTTGGGCAGGTTTCATAAACCGACCATCAAATGTTGATATCAACAAAAAATTTGTCGTCTTCTCTTTACGAGACATGGAGGATGAACTCAAACCTGTGGCAATGTACATCGTCACTCACTATATCTGGAACGCTATTAGAAAAAACCTAAAGAAGAGACTTCTGGTCATAGACGAAGCTTGGTGGATGATGAAATCCGAAGATACCGCTTCATTCCTTTTTGGTCTAGCCAAAAGAGGCAGAAAATATTTCCTTGGTTTGGCCACTATCACCCAAGATGTTGATGATTTCCTGAAATCTCCTTACGGTTTACCAATTCTTACAAACTCTTCTATCCAAATATTGCTCAAACAATCTCCGACTGTGATAGATCACATTCAGCAGACATTCCACCTTACCGATGAAGAAAAATACCTGTTATTGGAGTCGGATGTGGGGGAGGGTATATTCTTCGTTGGCCTCAAACATGTCGCTATAAAAATAGTCGCTTCATATACAGAAGACCAGATAATCACCACTAATCCTGCTCAAGTCATACAAATAGCTCAAGCAAAAAAAGAACTAGAAAATCTTGGTAAGTAAAATTCTGATATAATCTGAGTATGTCTACGAAGGGAAACAGATCAAAGGGAATTGGTTGGATAATCATGTATATTTTTACAGGAGCGGTTGACTTATTCCAGATCTTCGTTTCCGCTACTGGTATCGGAATCGTCGCAAGTGAATTTGTTGAATTTGCAATGCCCTTTATTTTGATATTTGTTTTTCAGTTTATAATCAAAGCCTCCGTCATTACCAAACCAGACCGACTAGGATCTATTGCCGGTGCTTTGGGTCTAGGCGCCCTCACCGGCGGGATCGCGCCATTTTGGATTGTTGATGTTTGGTATATTCAGAGAAGTGTAAAAAAAGAAGATGCCGAATACAATAGGCAAGAACAAAAGCAGCAACTATTGACCAACAACACTAGACAGACACTTTACCGAGACGGAGTAAGGCAACCACAAAGACTAGGACAAGGTGAGGGCAACGATTCTGGACCACAATACAAAGAGGGTATACGGACACCAAACGGGGGACTGAAATAGGGATGTGTCACATCCCCCCCTTCAATTGATTAAAGTGCGATTTGCCAGTAAAATATAGCAATGAATCGTTTGCTATTTTTTATAACATTGATCTTTATAAGCACATTTTCGATTGTCTCGACTAGCGCCCAAGGGCTTCCCATAAACGGTGGAGGGATAATTTTGACAATGTCTACCGAGAGTCCTGTCCCCGGTCAAAAAATAACCATTACGGCCAGAAGTTACACTATAGACATCAATTCATCAGAAGTAACATGGTCAATTGATGACAAAATCATTCAAAAAGGATTTGGCTTAACAAAAATGGAAACGATCGCTCCTCCCCTTGGTAAAAAGGTTACAGTGACTGTTTCGGCCTCTACCAATACAGGAATAAAAATTTCTGACTCTATAACCATAAGCCCCGGTTCAGTCGATATGATAATAGAAGGGGATGGTTATGTTACGCCACTTTTCCAAGGCAAATTACCATTATCATACCAAAACACTTTTCGTATAATCGCTGTGCCACACCTAGCAGATTCCAAAGGAGTCGAATACAAAGCGAAAGATTTGGTTTATCAATGGAAAAGGAATAGCCGAGTTATAGAAGAAGATAGCGGTTATGGAAAACAAACCTTATCTTTGACAGGAGATATTGTGCCAAGAGAAGCGACGATAAGTGTCACGGTTTCAACAAGAGATGGTAAAGAGAGAACTACTGGTTATATCTCTGTCCCTTATATTTCTCCTTCTGTATTATTTTATGAAGATGACTATTTGTATGGACCTCTTTTCAATAAAACTATAAAAGATACAATTATTATTGGCAAAGAAAAAGAACTTAATGTCTTGATGGCACCTTTTGGTTTCAATAAACCAACAAAAGGTCTTGGTGATTTGAATCTGCTTTGGACGATCAATGGTTATGAACATCCAGAACTATCTTCAAACGAATCAATTACCCTCCGAGCTCCAGCGGGTATGTCTGGGTCATCACGAATTGGTCTAGAAATCACTAATGATAAAGATATTCTTCAAAATGCTGATAATGGCTTTTCCATAAAATTTAATTCAAAATGAAAAATCTAAATAAAATCTTACTGGTGGTTGCAATGATTTCGATCTTGGGGTCTTCATATTCATGTTTGGCACAATCTGATGCAAAATATACTGTACTTGCTCCTTTACCTTGTATAGAAAGCGCAGAAACTACATATATTGACAGCCAGGGCCAATCCAGAACCAATCCAGGTATCACTTGCGAAGGTAATGGTTCGGTTGCAACTGAAGTAGATTTCAAAACTTATGTGCAATACACCATGAATCTTCTCATTGCTCTATCTGCTGTCGTAGCTGTGGTAATGTTGGTTTGGGGAGGTATAGAGTACATGTTCACAAGCTCTTTTTCTTCAAAAAAGAGCGGTTTGGAGCGAGCGCAAAACGCTTTGGTTGGTCTATTACTTGTACTCACCTCCTACATCATTCTCCGCACCGTAGACCCTAGGTTGGTAGAGATACCAAATACTCTAGTGCCACAATTGACGGTAAGGGAGGAGTTACGGGAAGATGTGTTTGACTCATTCACGACTCAATTAGAAAATGAAATTACTGAGTATGACAAAAATCGAACTAAGCTCGGTGAAGAGCTGACTGATATTAGACGAAAAAGAGCGGAGCTAGCAGAAAAAGAAAAAGATCTTCAAAGAAGGATCGCCTCTTCTACAGATCCTGTAGAGATTAATAAGTTAAAGGTGGAACTGGAAAAGACAATGGAAGAAAATATTCAAAAGAAAGCGGTTGATATTGTAAAAAAGGCAACAATCGCAATTAATGGCAACTTGGATGAAATAGCAAAGATTGTGCTTGAGGGGAGGGATTACCAACACCAAGACAAGTTTGATGTGATAAGCCGAAATATGGGACTACTCAACAAGCACCTTGCAAATATGCAGATAGAGTATGCAGTCGCGACCGAAGAGTTAGGCAAGATTAGAGTGTTTGACAGCACATCTTTAAGGGACCAGAGGAATCATTACACAACGATCGGTAGACTAGACATGTTGAATTTATCAATCGGTAGTATCACTGGCTCAAATAATTATTACGATGTAATTCTAACCAATGGAACCAAAGATAAGAAAAGGGGTCCTGTACTGAAAGAGGAAATCCAGACTGAAATCAACAGTCTGCAAAGATTTATCGACGCAACAACCGATACTGAACTTAAACAAAAAATGGTGACCAAAAAAGCCCAGGTAGAAGCAGCACTAAAAAATAAACTTCCATAAAAAAATAAATGCGAAACTCGACCAAAATAATCTGGATAATATTAATCATACTGATCATTTCGGTTGCTTTGTATTGGTACTTCTTCTTTTATGGCCCAGGCAATCAGATAGAACCTATTGTAAATGATCCAAACACACCTTCTGGTTTCGTACCTCTAAATAGCAATAATCCAACAAACAATCCGGTAAGCACGACCGAACCCGATATCGATTCCGCAACGACGACGGATAATGGCCTAGACTTGCAAACGATCGAGGGTACATTGCCAAAATTGCGTTTACTTAGCAACACACCGATCGGTGGTTATGGAGCAAGTACAACCGCAAGTACAACCGTTGTCCGTTGGATCGATAGAGGGAGGGGTAATATCCTAGAAGCCAAGGGTGATTCCGGTGAAATTGTCATATTGTCAAACACTCTTTTGCCACGAATGTATGAGGGGGTTTGGAATAAGAACATAACCGCTTTCATCGGATCATTAATCAATAATAATGCCGACACCCCATCAACTGTCTATGCAAAACTTTATTCCCAAGCAAGCACAACAAGCAAAGTCGCAACCTCAACCTCAATTGCAACAACAACTGATGAAAAAAATACCAATGTTACTCCTTATTATATAAAAGGTAAAAACTTACCAGAAAACATCATAGATTATGCCGTATCACCAGGAGGTGACAAAGTATTCCTTCTAATAAAAGAATCCGGTCAAGGTGTCGGGTATGTGGCAAATTTCGATGGAACAAAACTAATTCAAATATTCAATCAACCGCTCACAGAAGTCAATGTTGATTGGCCAGAAGAAAACACCCTAACCATAGCAACCAAAGGGTCAGCAAACCATCAAGGTTTTCTATATTTTGTTAACGCAAAAACTGGAATATGGCAAAAGGTTCTTGGTCCAATATATGGACTTAGCGCCAAGGTAAGCAGGGACGCAAAATATATTCTTGTCTCAACCATCAATGCCGACAAGGAACCAGTAATAAAAATATACAAAGTAGGAACAAGCGCACCAATCGACACCATGATCAGGACTTTGGCAGATAAATGCGTCTGGGGCAACAACTACAAAGAACTGGTTTACTGCGCAGTACCATCAAATACAGAAAACGCCACTTATCCCGATGATTGGTACAAAGGTTCCGTTGACTTTAGTGACAAGATTTTACAATACAACACAAAAGACGAAACTATTTCGGTCGTCTCTCCTATACTAGATCAAACCGATAGACTTATAGACGCTTTCAATCTTGGAGTCGACGACCGTGATGATTTTCTATTCTTTATGAACAAGCACGATCTATCGTTTTGGTCATTGGACCTTAGTGCAGAGTAATTGAGGAATTATCTTATGTGTTTTTTCTTGATGTACAACTCTTGTGCCAAAGTAAACAGGGAACTAACTGACCAGTAGATCGCAATGATTGAGGCGGCTTGGGGGAAACTAGCTGGAATAATCCAGTATATTGAAGCGAAAGCAACAACTGGAAGTATGTACTTCATCTGAGTATTCATTGAGCTTGCCATCTGTGAAGCAGGGTCAAGCTTGCCTCCGCTCTTAACTGTAGCATCTGCCATATCCTGTTGCTGACGAGCAGCAACTGAATACTTGAGTTGGAAATATTGGATCACTCCAGTAATAAGAGCCAAAATAAAACTCTTTTGAGTCAGATCTAGACCCAAAAGGGTAGCGCTGGCGTGCGGAGCCTGAATAAAAGAATACAATAATTCTGGTTGAACGTTTGGGATAATCTTGTAAAAGACCGAGATCAGAGCAAAAAGGATCGGTAACTGAATAATCAAAAGTAATATACTAGAAAGAGGATTAACTCCTTTTTGTTTATAAAGTTCCATTATCTTCAAAGCCTGTTCTTGTTTGTTGTTTGAGTACTGCAACCTGATCTTATTTGCTTCTGGTTCAATCGCTTTCATCCTAACTTGAGTAAGTAAAGCTTTTTTTGATAGAGGAAATAGAATAAATTTGATAATACAAGTAAAAATAACTACTGCAAGACCAACATCTATACCAGGAATAATGTTCATAATTCCAATAAGGCCGTTGTATAAGGGAAGAAAAATTAGCTCTTTATATAAATTGTACATCTGTGTATTTTACTTTATAAGCCCGGCTTTTACAAAGATTTCTTTTACCTCTTCTAATAATGAATCTTTTTCTGTTTTTGTTTTCAAACACAAGACCATTTGATAACCAGAGAGGGGGAGGCTTCCACAAATCAAAGCAATTGCATTGTACATCTTTCTTCTATAACCGACTCTCTGCGAAGCCTTGCTTGCAATTTTTTGTGGAACTATGGCCGAAAACCTAGTCTGGCCTTCGTTTTTTATAATTCTCAACCAAAAAGACGGTGTATGAACAACTTTGCCAGTTTTCATAACCAAATCTAACTGTTCACTAGAGAGTCTTTTTGAACGGGGGAGCATGCTTCCATTATACAGCCACGCGCTTCCTGCCGATACTGCGTCTTCGGGCCAAAACCTTGCGACCACCAGGACTTTTCATTCGAACACGAAAACCGTGTGACTTTGCTCTTTTTCTTTTGTTTGGATTGTATGTAAATGACATGATTTGGCTACTATACATTATCTTTTACCAAGGCGCAACTTTTTTGCTGTGTTTTTTGCTTTATAAAAAGTTATGAACAACTTATCAACATATTTTAAAGCTCTCCACAAGTTTGCAGATTTATAAACAGGTATATACTAGTGTCATGAACGATCACGCAAAAATGTGGCAAACTGCTTTAATCGAAATTCAAACCGATGTTTCGCAAGCAAACTTTTCTACATGGTTCAAAGAAACCAATATCGTCAAAGAAGAAGAGGGGGTTGTTTATCTCGGCGTGCCAAACTCTTTTACGCAAGAGTGGCTGTACAAAAAATTTCATAATTCAATACTAAGAATTTTGCGCCAACTAAACGAACGAGTCCGCGCCCTTGAATATGTAATAATAAAAGAAGACAAAAAGGGCGAACATTCCAAAAAAAGCCCCCTCGCTCCAACTTTATCCATACCACTTCAAGATTTTTATATCAACAAAGAAGATAATCTGAACCCAAGATACACTTTTGATAATTTCGTTGTTGGCCCATACAACGAGCTGGCTCACGCCGCCTCACATACTGTGATCAAAAGCCCAGGCAGGGTATACAACCCACTGTTTGTTTATGGCTCGACAGGTAGAGGCAAAACTCACCTCATACAGGCGATAGGAAATGAGATCAAAAAAACCCACCCTGACAAAAAAGTCTTTTACCTAACCTCCGAGCGTTTCGGTTCAGAGTTCTTTGTCGCCATCCAAGAAGGAAAGGTGCAATCATTCAAAGACCGTTACAGAAAATATGATGTGATGATCATGGATGATGTACAGTTTTTCTCCAACAAAGATAAGTTTCAAGAGGAATTATTCCATTTTTTTAACACTTTCCATGACACAGGTAGGCAGCTCATATTTTCTTCAGATCGCCATCCAAACATCATTCCTGGACTTGAAGACCGTTTGCGTGGTCGCTTTAGTGTCGGAATGATCGTCGACATTCCGGAACCAGACAACGAATCCAGGGCCGCTATCGTCAAAACCAAGTGCGCTCTACATTCTATAACCCTTTCCGACGAATCTATTGGTCTCATAACCGCAGCAATAGAGGACAATATCAGGGAAATAGAGGGTATCATCAATGTTATTGCTTGCCAAACCCAACTCCGTAACCGCGAACTAACGATCAATGAGATAAAAAACATCCTAAAAAACAGCAGTAAACCAAAAAAGAATGTTTTGGTTAAAGATATAATAAAAACCATAGCAGAGTTCTACAATACCGACGAAGAAAGTATCCTCAACAAAACTAGACGCAAGGAGGTGGTAAGACCAAGACAGGTGATCATGTACATACTTAGAGAGGATTTTGGAGTATCTTTTCCTTCTATAGGAGAAAAGCTTGGGGGAAGAGATCATACAACCGTTATTCACTCTTATGAAAAAATAAAGGGTGAAGTAAAAAATGACACGGTCTTATCGCAAGAGATAGCACAAATTCGATCCATGCTATAACCTTGATAAGTTGTTATTAAGACGGGGGATAATTTGGGGATTAGTGGTTAACAATTCGGACGGTGGTGGTTTGTTAAATTTTCAAAAACAATTTATTAACATAGTAATAAACTAAGGAGAAAAAAATATGGCTAGCAATAAGGATAAATAAGCTATCAACATATCCACTCTCCTAATAGTAATAAAATGAAAATTGAATTAAATATACAGAAACTTAAAAACGCGGTGACTGCTGTGGAAAAGATTGCAGGAAAACACATAACCCTTCCTGTGTTATCGTGTATTTTAATAGAAGTAAAAAACAATATAGCTGTTTTTAAATCAACAAACCTTGATGTTGGTATAGAAGTATCTGTTCCTGTAAAATCAAGCGAAGATGGAATAATTGCCGCTCCTGCCCACACCCTTTCCGCTTTCGTCTCTCAAATAGTTGAAAACGATCAAATAGTGAAACTTGACGACTCTTCAGGAAATCTAAAAATTACAACAACAAAAACAACAGGGACGATAAAAATTCAAGCATTTGATGATTTTCCTTCAATACCAAGGGTCACTGATGGTAAAAAAATTGTATTGTCTTCAGAAATCTTTCTTAAGGGTTTGAAGTCGGTTTGGTACAGTTCTTCTGTTTCGAGTGTTAAACCGGAGCTTTCTAGTGTTTTTATATACAAAGATGAAGGAAATTTGGTCTTTGTTGCTACCGACTCTTTTCGTTTGGCGGAAAGAAAAGTAAAACTACCAAATACAGCCGACATTAGTGATATTTTGATTCCATTCAAAAACATTCCAGACCTAAGTCGGGTTTTGGAGAACATGAACGAAGATATTGAGGTTACTATAAACAAAAACCTAATCTCCTTTGAAGGAAAGGGAATATATGCCGTTTCCAGGCTTATCGATGGTATTTTCCCAGATTACAGACAGATCATTCCAAAAAATTACAGCACGGAGGTTATTCTACTAAAACAGGATCTAACCAACGCTTTAAAAGTCTCAAACATTTTTTCAGATAAATTTAACCAAGTTCGTTTTGTAATAGACCCCAAAGCCAAAATATTCAACATACAGACAAAAAATAGCGACATAGGGGAGAATGTTACTTCCTTGGACGCTTCATTGACTGGAGAGGTTTTGGAGATTAATTTCAATTACAAATACATTGTAGATTGTTTCCAATCAATAGACGCGGACAGTGTTTCCTTATCTTTGGGTGGTATAAGTAAACCGATGGTGATAAGGCCAATATCCGGAGACCAATCGTTTATGTATCTAGTTATGCCAATGAATCGATAAAAATGTTTGGAATTACCGATTTTTTCAAGAATATTCAAAACGCTTTTACAAAAGAGATACTTTTACGCACAAAGATTAAAGAAATAGTAGAAAAACAAACAGGAATAAGTATTCCTATAGAGAATATTGTTTACAAAAACGAAGTTGTGAGTCTAAAAAAGACAAATTCCTCGATTTTGTCTGTAATTTACATAAAAAAAGCAAAGATTTTAGAAGAACTCAAAAGTGTTGGGATTGTTAAGGATATTAGATAGTAGCGTATTTGCTGATCAAACCTACCTAATTTGAAAACTAAGAGAGTCTTGGCCTTTGTTGTAGACCGAGTCGTAGACTGTTACAGAAAGCGTGTTAACGGGAGATAGGTTGCCGACATCTGCTGGAACAAAAGAGATATTCAAAGGGTCCGATTCTTTCGTAAGAACGTATTTGTCATTTAGATAAACCTCAACCTTTTTTGGTTGGTTTGGACCAGAGATTCGAATTTTGATTGATAATTGCTGATTTGGATCGATCGAAACGTTTTGTTCTGGAGAAACAATCTTAACTTGAGGAAATTTGTCTGGAACATGGACATTATCGGTTTCTTTTGGAATTTCAAAATTTGTTGTTTCTCTGAAGCCTGGATTGGCTACCTTCCATTCGTCAAACCATTTTCTAACCGCGTATTCCCAATAAGGGTACTGGGTGTCTTTGGTTGGATCTGTTGGTATTGGACCGTTGGGGTTGTTTTTATCTACCCAGTGCAAAATATTATGGACATCATTAAATACAACCTCCTTCAAAGTTTCTTTTGGAGTGTATTCGGTAGCAACTTTTCCAGAAATAGTATCTATGTTGTATGAAATTCCTCCCTGCCAAATACCACGAATCACTGGTTTTGTATCAGTGCGAGGAGTTGGTGGGGGAAGGAAGTCTTCCGGCGGATAGTTTTTTGCCACTTGGGACATAAAGGCTCCCCAGAGAGGAGATATTATAAGTCCTGCAATATTTTGGCTCATTGGAGTGTTGTCGTTATTGCCCGCCCAGGCTCCAACAACAATGTTTGGTGTATAACCAATTGCCCAAACATCTCGATAGTCGTTAGTTGTACCCGTCTTAATGGTAACTTTTCTTCCAACACTGTCAGCAATTGGTTTTAGGCTGTTTATTCGAACAGAGTTGTCGGCCAAAATGCTGTTTATTTGTCTGGCAATTTGTGAATCTAGTGATCTTGAGGGGTAGAGAGATGCGCTTTCAAGAACATTACCTTTACTGTCAGTAATTTCTAGGATTGACCGGGTTGGATTGCGTATACCGTCATTGGCAAATGTTGCGTAAGCTCCGGTCATTTCTAGCAAACTAACTTCTCCTCCACCCAGGACCATAGTTAAACCATATTTATTTGGATCGTTCAGGCTTGTTATTCCAAGGTCGCGCGCAGTTTGAATAGATTGTGGTATACCGGCCAAGTACAAGGCTTTTACTGCGGGGATGTTGCGTGATTGACCCAATGCTTTTCGGATAGTCATTGGTCCTGGATATATAGAGTCAAATTCCCTTGGAGAATAGCAAACTTTTTCTGGGTCATCGTTTGGATTTATTGGTTTTCCTTCTGGTGTGCAGTATGACGAAAACTCAGTTCTCACATCAAAAAGAACAGTTTCTGGAGTGTAGCCTTTTTTAAACAGCGTCGAATACACAAAAGGTTTGAATGTTGAACCTGGTTGTCTTTTTGCTAATGCAGTATTGTAATTGCCATCAATTGTTTTACTAAAATAATCTTTTGATCCCACCATCGTTAAGATGTCTCCGGTTTTTGGGTCTATTGCGACCATAGACGCGTTGCTGGCTTTGTAATTTTCTTCTATTGATGGGGCAAATTTTTTAATTACCTCCTCAGCTTTTTGTTGCATATCAAAATCAAGAGTTGTCTTGACACGAAGACCACCGACACTTGCAGAATCTTCTCCGTATTTTTGGATTAGATAGTCTCTAATGTACATTACAAAATGTGGAGCCCGGATATTTTCTGAATTTTTTGTTAAAAACTCAACTTTTTCTTTTTGTGCTAAATCGTAATCTTCTTTTGTTATCATTCCAAGAGACAACATCCGATCTAGAACTAGTTTTTGTCTAGCGTCTAAGGCTTTTTTGTTTTTTCCATAAGGTGAATAGTAGGTCGGAGCTTTTGGAATAGCGGCTAAATATGCAGATTGGGCCAGGGTTATTTCGGAAGCTGGCTTACCAAAGAAGGTTTGGCTAGCCTGTTCAACGCCGTATATTGTTCCGCCGTAAGGACTTTCGTTCAGATATATCTCAAGAATTTGATCTTTACTCATGAGCCTTGTTATCTTTATTGCCAAAATCCACTCTTTTATTTTTCTTGTTACCGTCTTGTCTTGAGTTAAAAGAGAGTTTTTTATCACCTGTTGAGTGATCGTAGATGCCCCCTGACTGTAATTTCCTGAAAGAAAGTTTGCAATAACTGCTCTAAATATTGAACTAGGCTCGATCCCGATATTATTGTAAAAATTTGAATCTTCTATCGCAATGGTACCTTTTTGTAAATAAGGGGACATGGAAGATAGGGGAACTGATGTAGATTTTACATTGGTACCTGTATCATAAAGCAAAACCGTTCCCGTTCGGTCGTATATTTTTGTTGATTCTGTAACTTTGCGACTTTGAAAAGAACTAAGGTCCGGTATTTTTAGTGTCGCTATCCATAAAGCAAAAACCCCGATCATTATGAGAATGACCGAGCTTATAAGCAGGATTAGCGATTTTAAATGTCGAAAGACACGCTTTTTTCCTCTAGACATATTAGTTCAATTGTAGCAGAAATCTCTGCGAACTGTTACTGCTCCCATTTATCCTGGAAAGGATTTAATTCATCATCATCTAGAGATAGGCCCTCCTCGTCTTCTTCTGGGTCTTCTGTAGCGACCAAAGGATCTTCCTCGATCTTTTCTTCAATAACAGAAGCAGGTTCTAGTGCCGCTTCCAAATCGACGGGTTTTTTTGATTTTGTTTCTTCTGTCTCGGGTATATCCAGTTCATTTTCTGCATCCCTTTCAACTTTTTTGTTTTTTGCCTGTTTTTGGTGAACGATTTTTTTCTGAGCCATCTCTTTAAAATTAATTTTAATTATCGTGCATATGTTTTAACAAATCCTTGTATTTTTGCAAGAAAGATGGGTTGGGGATAAGCGACGCGCTGAATGGGTGAGGGCAACGGCGATCGCGTCGTATTCGTCATCGAGAGAAATTTTCTTTGGAATTTTGACCAGAAGGTGTATCATTTTTATTATTCTAGTTTTGTCACTGGTTCCGTCACCAGTGATAGCCGACTTTATCTGAAGTGGGGTGTATTCGAAAATGGGGATGTTATTTTTTACTGCTTCATAAATTATAATTCCACGCACTTCGGCCACTCGCATGGCCGTTTTCTGGTTTTTTGCGACAAATAGAGATTCCATGGCCAGTTCGTTTGGGTTGTATTTTTTTATTATCGAAGATATTTCCTGCCCGATAATCTTGAATCGATCATAAATGTTTTCACTGCGGTCGGTCTCTATGCAATTTGAAAATAAAACAGTTTCTTTGTCCTTGCCTTTTTCGATCACAGCTAGACCCAAGCGACCATAACCAGGGTCGATACCGAGGATAATGGCTGGACGGACAGTTGAAGCTGTAGCCGTTTCTGGGTAGGCTTGAGACTTCATTGTCTTGGAATTACTCTGCGTTGGTGAAGACTTCTTGAACATCGTCGTTATTTTCTAGATCCTCTACAAGCTTAGTTAGGACTTCGATATCGGCGTCTTCGATCGGCATTGTGCTAGTGGGTTTCCAGCCCTCGTGTGTCTTTTCGAATGCCCAAGAAGCACTACCGGGGGAGGCGAGCTCGAAGCCGTTCAGAGATAGGATGTGTTTGATCTCCTGCGCAGCTTTATTTCTGTTATCAGTAAGAACTGAGATAAGAATTGCTACACCACCGGGGCCATAAGTCTCGTAAATAATATTTTCCATAGCAGCACTGTTGTCGGTCATGGCTTTTTTGACTGCACGGTCGATGGTGTCATTTGGCATGTTTTCCTTGCGAGCTTTTTCGATGGCGGTAGCGAGGCCGGGGGATGAGAGATTGCCTTTGGCGGCTTTTGCTTCGACTGCTATGAGTCGAACAAGTTTGCCAAATTGCTTGCTCTTTTGAGCATCATTCTTGGCTTTGATATGTTTGATCTTCGAATATTTATTATGTCCTGACATAATTTTGATTTAATTATAATAATTTACCACTATCTTTTATCCCAACATGTTTGTATGCCTTATCTGTCGCAATTCTACCCCTAGGCGTCCTCTCTAGTAATCCCAACTGAATCAGATACGGCTCATAGACCTCTTCTATGGTTGCTTGCTCTTCAGACAGCGCAGCTGCGATTGTATTTAACCCCACAGGTCCGCCGCCGAATTTATTTATAATAACTTTCAAAATATCTCGATCTGCTCCAGTAAGTCCGATATTGTCTACACCAAGCATGACCAAAGCTTTCTCAACGATCTCTTTTGATAGGGAAGTCTTATTAATTTGGGCGAAGTCACGACATCTTTTTAGGTGATAGTTGGCTGTTCTTGGGGTGAAGCGTGAACGGACAGCTATTTCTGTAACCGCTTCTGGATGGATTTCTATATCGAGGATCTTGGCCGAGCGGTTTATTATCTTACTTATTTCGTCATTTGAATAAAATTCGAGTTTGAAAACTCCACCAGAAAAACGAGATCGGAGTGGCGCCGAGATCATAGCAATTCTGGTAGTCGCAGCAATAAGAGTAAACGGTGGAAGATCGAGTTGAATAGTTCTCGCAGACGGACCTTTGCCGATGATGATATCGAGCTTTCCTGTTTCCATGGCAGGGTAGAGGACTTCTTCAATGGCTTTGTTCAATCTGTGAATTTCGTCTATAAAAAGAATATCACCAGCAGAAAGATTTGTAAGTACCGATGCCAAGTCTCCAACTTTAAGAATTGCTGGCCCGGAAGTCACTTTCATTTGTGCCTCGGTCTCTTTTGCGATGAGGTGAGCAAGGGTGGTCTTGCCGAGCCCCGGTGGACCATAAAAAAGTATGTGTTCAGGTGGGTGTTTGCGCTCTTTTGCGGCAGTAAGGAGGATGTGCAGGTTATCTTTTATGTTTTTTTGACCAATGTATTCGTCCCAACGAGATGGTCGCAGGGTCTGGTCCAAAAACCCTGGGTCTTTTTCGGTGGTCGATGAATTGTTTGAAGTCCTTGACATTTTTATTGCTCTATGCTAGTATTCTGTCGTAGTAGATTTGTAGTCTTTAAATACTGTATTTGTCTAAATATTTCGTTTATTTTTTCTTCTACTCTTTCGAGCCCGTAAACCTCTAAGCAATGGCCTTCCGAGGTTTGGGCATAGTGCTAAGGACATCTTGGTTGTAACGCTTCGGCGTTGCGTACTGGTATTATCCTCGGGACTCTGCCTCGCATAACGCATCACGCGATATGATATTGCTTAGAGATTTATGTTCTTGAAGAGAACTTCCAAATTTGACGCATTTTTTCGTCATTTCGCTCATGTGCCCCTGCAATGTATAGGCAATACATTTTAGTCGCGCATTTCGCTCATTCCTCAAACTGCATTCAAATTTGGAAGTTCTCACAGCACTCCTTCTTTCTGCATCCTACCCCTGTCCACAGGAAAAAAGCAATTGACAGTGGGGATAATTTTGAGTTTGAGTGAATTGGACGTACACACTCGGCGCATTTCTTCGTTGCTTCGTTCGTTTGAAATCAAGCAGTATTACTATACAGCTTGATTTCAAGCCTCACTTGCGCCTCGAACTGCATCCAAGTGTGTACGTCCTAATTATTAAAATCAAAAACTAATCTTGTAAAGCGATAACCCTCTCAAGTTCTTCCAAAGAAGTAATACCTTGAAGAGCTTTTAATACTCCATCTTGACGCATGTTCAAAATACCTTGACCCTTGGCGGCGGCCCAGATCTCGCGGTCGTTCGGATTCATCTCTACCGCATCTTCGATTTTTTTATCAGTTAATATTGCCTCGTATACTCCAATTCTACCTTTGTAGCCGGTGTTGTTACATTTGTCGCAACCTACAGGTATCCAAATTTTTGACCTTTCGCTAGGTACTAAACTTTTATCTTCTATTTCATTTATTATAATTTCTACCTCTTTTTGCATCTCTCCTTCGAGTGGAATTTCCTTTCTACAATACAGACAAAGTTTACGTGCCAATCTTTGGGCCATCGCCACGCGGATAGCCGAGGTTATGACTTTTGAATTGACTCCAAGGTCTATAAGACGGGGAAATGTACCAGCAGCGTTATTTGTGTGCAATGTCGAGAAGACCATGTGACCCGTGAGAGCAGAATTTACGGCAATACTTGCGGTTTCATTGTCGCGGATTTCGCCGATCATTATTACATCCGGATCTTGGCGGACCGTAGCTCGCAAACCTTCGGCAAAGTTGTAACCTTTTTCATTGACTTGAGTCTGTACTATCCCTTCTAGGTGGTATTCGATAGGGTCTTCAAGGGTGATAATTTTTAGATCAGGTGAATGAATCTTTTTTAGGAACGAATAGAGCGTTGTTGTTTTTCCAGAACCTGTAGGTCCAGTGGTTAGGATCATGCCATCTGGGCGAGTCATTTCTTTGAGTAAAATGTTGAGCAGTTTTGGATGTATACCTAAACTTTCTAGTGGAACATCTATCGATTTTGGATTGAGAAGACGCATCACAACAGATTCATTGTAAGCTCCGGGGAGGATCGATACGCGCACTTCGATATCTCCAATTGCGAGTTTTATACTAAACCTTCCATCTTGGTTGTCTTTTTTGATATTCAATTTCATTCCCGAGATGAGTTTGATACGCGAAAGGAGTAGGGCATATGTGTCATTGTCAAAGCGGATAATGTCATGAAGAACA
The DNA here is from genome assembly GCA_964394505.1 of uncultured Candidatus Saccharibacteria bacterium. GTDB lineage: Bacteria > Patescibacteriota > Minisyncoccia > Phycocordibacterales > PALSA-1337 > C7867-002. The sequence continues at coordinate 71,611 of CAYMXR010000001.1, forward strand.
CCGTCTAGGCGATAGCGAAGCAAGGCATAACCCTGCTCTGGTTCGAAATGAATGTCGGAGGCATCTAATGCAAGAGCTCCAGCCACGGATGTTTCCAAAATTCTAGAAACCCTGTAACTCATTCGGGTCGCAAGTAATGTTTGGAGAATCTTAACCACATCAGGCAAGGTCTTGGTTTGGTTTATTATCTTAGTGATTTCTTCATTAGAAATTTCTAGTGAACCAGCTTTGCTTTCGTAAGCAAAAGAGAGGTCTTTGTAACCAAGCCAAGCTTTCTCTAGGCTTTGAGTGGAAGCTATGTTTAATTCTGGGGTATAACCTTTGGCTCTAAGTCCTTCTAGAACGGCGACAACTTTTTCGTCTTCTGGGTTTCTAGATGCAACTTTGATTTTTTTATCAACAATGGCGTACCCGGCCACTTGGGCATTTCTAGCGGTTGTTTCGTCTATCAATCGCAGAGCGTCGGTGTTTATGTTTATCGAGATAAGATTGACATAATCGAGGCCGTATTTACCGGAAAGAACCTGAACGAGATCCTCCTCTTCTTTGTGTAAAAGATCATTCAGTTTTCTCTTTTGTTTGTCTTCGTCGAATGTGATGGTCATGTAAACATTATAGCGCATAAGAGGGAAGTTCTGCGAATGCTATATTTTCCGCGAGGTGTTGTGGAGGGCGAGGTCGGACCTCGCCCTCCAATCGATCTTGACAAGTGAGGTCTATCCGTGCTAGTATCATAAGCGAATCTCAAGGCTGTGTGGTCTTGGGGAAAAACAACAATTCAGAAATCGGAGAACTTAGAATGAAGACTCAATATTTTTTGTCGGCACTGGTCGCTTTACTGGTGTGCACCTCGGGGTGCGGGACTTTCAACAACGAGACAGTGAAGTTCACGGATACCAAGTTCGATCCTGGGACCACAAATGTGGTGTCCAGGACTGAGTTCGAACAGGTTAACCGATCTCGGTCGTTTAACCAGCCTGGTTCGTCCGTCGGCCACGACGGCACGTTTCTTCGGTTTCGGGCTTCGGTTGGGGGTGGAGCTCCGTATCAACCTATCTGGATCCAGCAGGGTCCCTACAGGTACTCCCAATGAATGGTTTATCAGTTCGGAACGCCGATCAGTAATCGGTACCGAAATGACTAACCTCCCAGCTTCACTTCGGCCGCTTTCTCCATTGGGGAAGGCGGCCTCAACTTTTTATGAGACTATTTCTAGTTGATTTGAGATGGTAATAATAAGGCGAGGGCAGTAAGATTTTGAGCCATTAGAATGTAGCAGACCATTGACTTTTCTTTATATATAGTATATAATGCTACCATAAGATTAATTTCAATACACGGCTTAATGGAGGCCTAAATCAGATCGGGTAATCACGAAAATTATATGAAAAACACAAATAATTCAAAGATCATCCTTGTAGCATTGGCAGTAATGCTCGCTTTTGGCGTTGTTTCTATTATGCCAGAAAGTGCAAATGCTGGTTACGGCTACTCTGAATCTGGTTATTATGGTAGTGGTGCCAACTATTACGGTTCTTATTATGACGGCAGTGGACACGGTTATTATTCTGGTGGCATGTATGTTCAAGGTTTAGCCGGACAACAGTCACCATGGTACCCATCTATAGTTGTGCCGATCGAGAGTCAAAGTTTCTTCATAGAACAAACTTGGAGAAATTACGGCTTTAGTAGTCGTGACCTTAAACCTTTTTCTAACTCCTACTCTAGTCAATATTACAACTCCTACTCAAATTCCTACCATCCAGTACAAAATTCTGGTGGCTTAAGAGGTGGTTACGGATATTAAGACTACCGGGATGTCTTCCTCGACTTCCCTCGACTTCGCTCCCTCGACTGGTTCGACAGGCTCACCACAAGAAAGCTCGGGACAAGATCGGGATAAATCGCTCGGAATAGACCTCATCCTTTTTGTGATATATTATTTACATGCAAAAACGCATCTCGCATAGCCTAGAAGAAACAGATCAAATTGCCCGAGAGTGGCTTTTGGAAATGGAGACGAAATACGCGCAAAGAGACAGAGCTCTCGTCGTCGGCTTGTCCGGACATCTAGGGGCAGGCAAGACCGCTTTTGTAAAAGCGGTGGCGAAGGCTTTGGAAATAGAGGAATCGGTTACAAGTCCGACTTTTGTCATAATGAAGATGTACGACTGCCGATCCATTCAATGGAAAAAACTAATACACATTGATCTATATCGCCTAGAAAAGAAAGAAGAGATGGTTGCGTTAAAATTGGAAGAAGTGATTGGCGACAAAAATAATTTGATAATGATAGAGTGGCCGGAAAATGTCGGTTTCAAAGTAGACAGGCAGATTGATTTTCGAGCTTTGGAGGAGGCGGGTGTTTATGAGATTGTTTACTGAGGGGAAGCCTCAGTACTGAGGCTTCCCCTCAGCGTTGAGCCATATGTTAGAATGCTAACATGTCCTCCATTGCCACCTCAAAAAAACGCTTGATTTTACTGGACGCGCACGCTATTTTGCATCGCGCTTATCATGCTTTGCCTGACTTCGCTACTGCCAAAGGTGAACCAACCGGCGCTCTTTATGGTCTCTCGACAATGCTTATAAAAATCATTGAAGATTTGAAACCCGATTACATAGTTGCTTGTTATGACGTTAAGGGTCCGACTTACAGGCACGAAGCCTATAAAGAATACAAGGCGGGGAGGCAGGCAGCAAAAGACGACCTTATTGCTCAGATGATCCGTTCGCGAGACATATTTACTGCACTCAATATCCCCATATATGACAAAGAGGGTTTTGAGGCTGATGATATGTTGGGGACAATAGTCGAACAGCTAAAGGGTCGCACGGGAGAAAAGGGCGATCTTGAAATTGTCATAGCCTCGGGGGACATGGACACGCTCCAGCTCGTCACGGGTGAAGGAGTGAAAGTTTTTACTCTAAAAAAAGGTATCAATGACACTATTATATATAATGAACAGGCAGTGCGCGATCGTTTTGGTTTTGGACCAGAGCTCATAGCGGATTACAAAGGTTTGCGGGGAGATCCCTCGGATAACATTATCGGAGTAAAAGGAATAGGGGAGAAGACTGCCACTATTTTGATCACAACATTTGGTTCGATAGAAAATATATATAAAGAATTGGAAAAAGGATCCGATGCTGATACAAAATTCAAAGCCGTAGGTATTACACCGAGAATAATTCAATTATTACGCGATAACAAAGAAGAAGCAGAGTTTAGTAAAATGCTGGCCACGATCCGTCGAGATGCTCCGATAACTTTTGTTTTTCCGGAGCATTCATTCAAAGTAAATTTGGATATAAAAAAAGTCAGTTCTCTTTGGCATGAATTGGAATTTCGAACCCTTACTTCAAGATTGGAAAAGGTTATAAACGGTAAATCGGACACAAAAGATGCAACGGGAGATAATGTGGTCGAGAATAAATCCGTTGCTTCCGATCCTGCCCCAGATAAGAATGATCTAGAGAAAACCGTTCTCGCTCTTTGGTTGGTCAATTCTACGATTACAAATCCGCAGCTAGAGGATGTGGTCAATTTTGCCGATAGTGGTAGTTATGAAAAAGCTAAGAAAGCAATTTTTACTGAATTAGATAAAAGAAATTTGCGCAAAGTCTATGAAGATATAGAATTGCCACTGATCCCAGTTATCCAAAAGATGGAAAACAGGGGAATAAAGATAGACAGGGAATTGTTGGCTAAATTGGCGATGACTTATCATGCAGAGCTTTCAAAATTAGAAAAAAAGATCCATGAATTGGCTGGAGTGGAATTTAATATAAATTCACCAAAACAGTTAGGCGAAATACTTTTTGATAAATTGCAACTCGTCGGAAAAAATATGAAGAAGACCAGCGGTGGTGCTAGATCGACCAAAGAATCAGAATTAGAAAAGTTACGTGATTTGCATCCGATTGTGCCATTACTTTTTGAATATAGAGAACTTTCCAAGCTTCTCTCTACATATATAGACGCTATACCACCGCTTCTGGATAGCGATGATCGTCTGCATTCAAACTTTATCTCATCAGGCACGACGACTGGTCGCATGGCTTCCAATAATCCAAATTTGCAAAATATTCCTATCAAGAGTGATCTGGGCAAAGCTATAAGAGGAGCTTTTGTTGCAGAAAAAGGTTTCAAACTTTGTAGCTTCGATTATAGCCAGATCGAACTTCGTATCGCTGCTTTTCTCTCGGGCGATGAAAAATTGATCGGCATTTTCAAAAATGGGGAAGATGTGCACACTTCGGTAGCATCTTTTGTTTTCAAGGTTCCGCTTGCTGAAGTCACTCCAACCATGCGCCGTCAGGCCAAGGTTATCAACTTTGGAATAATATACGGAATGGGAGTCATGGCCTTGAAACAAAATTTGGGAACGACTAGAGACGAAGCACAAAAGTTTCTCAATGATTATTTTGAGACATTTTCTGGTTTGGCTAGCTATTTGGATAAAGTTAAGGCAGAAACAGCACGCTTAGGTTATACGGAAACATTTTATGGTCGTCGCAGATATTTTGAAGGGATCAATTCCAAAATACCGTATATCAAAGCTTCGGCGGAGCGTATGGCTATAAATGCACCGATTCAGGGAACTGAGGCCGATGTTATAAAATTGGCAATGATAAAGATCGATAAATTTATAGTTGAAAATAAATTGGAAAAAGATGCCTATCCTTTGCTTCAGGTTCATGATGAATTGGTCTATGAAATTCGAGAAGGTAAAGCCAAAGAAATTGCTCCACAAATAGAAAATATTATGGAATCAGTCATGGATCCAAAAGATACGAGGGGTATAGTACTCGCCACTTCTCTAAATATTGGAGATAATTGGGGAGAATTAAAATAGCATGCTATATATTTTCCATGGCACAAATGTAGGGAAGAGTGGAGATAAGGCTAGGAGTCTGGTCTCTTCTTTGCGTACAAAAAAACCGGACGCAATGTATATAGAGGTAAATGAAGACAATTGGAATCCGCAGGTTATTGAAGAAAATATCGGTGGTCAAGGTTTATTTTCCAATAAATATATTATTTTTCTAAATAAAGTGGCAGGTGATGAGATTGTCCGAGAAAAAATCACAGAAATGTTGCCAACCATGAAAGAGTCAGCCAATATCTTTATTATTTACGAAGGTAAGGTAAACGCAGAGTTGAAAAAAGCCTTTGAGAAAAATGGCGAGAAGGTGGTCGTAACAGACGAAGAGGAAAAGGTTAAAAAGGACTTCAACATCTTTTCTCTGGCGGATGCGATCGGAAATAGGGATAAGTTTAGGAGTTGGAATTTATATAGAGAAGCGGTTGATAGTGGTCTGGAGTCAGAGAGTATTCTGGGTACTATATTTTGGCAATTGAAATCTATGGCGGTATCCTCGAAAGCCAAGTCGGCCGATGAAGCGGGTCTAAACCCTTTTGTATTTTCAAAAGCCAAGAAAGCCTGCGGTAATTACAAAGAAGGGGAGTTACAGGAACTGCTCAAGCAGTCGATTGTGCTTTATCATGACGGACATCGAGGATTGGTGGATTTGGAATTGGGGATTGAGAAGATGCTCCTTGAGGTTTAACCTCAAGGAGTCGGGCTTGCGATAGCCAAATTTTGTGTTATTGTTTATCCGGCGAGGTCGGACCTCGCCCTAGATATATGCGCCCATAGCTCAGGTGGTAGAGCAACTCCCTTTTAAGGAGTGGGTCGTTGGTTCGAATCCAACTGGGCGCACACGATCAAAAATGTCCAGATTCATTCTGGACATTTTTGTATCGCTATTTGTGGCTTAGCTGGGTGGGTCAAGTTATTCGAATCCAACTGGGCGCACTACTACGCTTTGCTAGGCAAAGCTTCGTAGTGCGAGCACGTTGGGTGGGTCAAGTTATTCGAATCCAATTTATAAAACTTTAATAACTATTAAAACTACATGAAATTATTTAAAATATCAAAAAATATTTTACTTCCTTTAAATATAGGATTCTTTCTGTTATTTAATGCTCTAATGTTTGGTCCAGGTGATGTGTATACCGACCTTGTAATCGTATCTCTTATTGTTTCGGCAGTTTTTTGGATATTTGTTATTATACTTTTTCGAAACTATAAAAGACGTTTTACTTTATTAGGACAAAATAATACTGAAGTTCCTCCTCCCAAAGCGCTCTTTGTGTTGTTGCTGTCTCCGTTTGTTTTATTTGTGCTTTCTTTCATTGGTGGCCTTTTCTTAATTTTCTTAGAAAGATCTTAAAGGGAATCACACTCAAGTATTACATTTCATTCTTGTGGTCACTTTTTTCATTCCTTTTTACTTTGTCCCTCATAAATCTCATAAAATTTCGAATCTTTATTTTGTGACAGCTCTTGGAATGACCCCTCCTCAACGATTTGTCCATGGTCAAAGACGAAGATCTCGTCTACATTTTTTAGTGTAGAGATGCGGTGAGCAATACTTATGACAGTTTTCTTTTCCAGATTTTCCTCGAAGGCCTTTTGGATCAGGGCTTCGGTGTTGCTATCTAACGAAGAAGTCGCTTCGTCGAGCACGAGTATTTGAGGATCTTTGTATATGGCCCTTGCTATACCGATTCTTTGTCTTTCTCCACCAGACAATCGGTAACCTTTTTCTCCAATCAATGTCTCTATTCCTTCAGGTAATTTTTCGATGACAGGTTTCAGTTGTGATATCGATATGGCTTTTTCGAAAAGGTTTGTGTCAAACGGTCGCATCAGAGTGATATTTTCTTTTAGAGATAAATTGAACATTTCGGAATCTTGCAAGACCAAAGCGATATTTTTTGTTATTTCCTCGTGATTAATTTCATGGAAATTATCAATTCCAATTTTGTAATTTCCAGTCTCGATTTCATATAGGCCAATTAATATCTTGGCGATTGTAGATTTTCCACTACCAGACTTGCCAACCAGACCAACTTTGGAAAATTTGTCGATTTTTAAGTTAATATTCTGTAGACCAGGTTCGCTGATAGCGGGACCCTCTTGGTCCTCTGAATTATTTTTGTATTTAAAATTAATATTTTCAAGTGTAATGCTATCCCATTCAGCAGGGAAGACCTTTTCTCTCCCTTCACTTTTTGTACCGTCCCAAAAGATCGGCATCATCCGTGCAATACTCGATCTTATTTTTATTAATCCCTCAAACAGGTTAGTCGACTGAGATATTGCCCCATTTAATTTCTGGAAATAATTGTAGATAATAAAAATAGAACCAAGACTAATAAACCCGGCCATGAAGCTTTGCCCAGTTAAGTACAAAATCCCGCCAAGGGCCAGAGCGTTCACAATTTGAAACATTTTCCATTTATTGTTACCAATGTGAACCATCTCGATAGAGTGATTTCTTGTATCTGCTTCTTTTGAAACTATATTTTTCTTAAAATCGTCTTTAACGCCCATTGTTTTTATGGTCAATATGTTGCCTAGCCCTTCATAATACGAGCCACCCGCTTTTTCCTGAAGGGCATTGTTTGTGTTATTCATCTCTACCATCTTGTTGTAGAAACTTAGTTGGACGATAAGAAAGACGATAATGTAAGCAAGGCTATAAAAGAATAAAATTGGTTTTATAAATATGAATGAGATCAGCACACCAATAATTGCCGTTGAATAAGCGAAGAACTCATTTGAAAGAGTGTTTTGCATCTGTTTTAGAGCCTCTACTCCATTTTTTATTTTTTCAATTTTGTTTCCAGTGTTCTCTTTGTCATGCCAATTTAGCGAAAAATCCAGCAATTTTTCGAAACCTCTGGTTTTCGTTGAATATGTTGTATCAGCTCTGATTATGCTAAGTCTTTTTTTGATGCTGAGCCTGATCAGAGAAACTGCGCCCCATGAAATTGATAGGATTAGCACCAGGTTATAAAAACCATTTACCGGTTCTCCGGCTTTGTAATTACTAAAGAAGTCAACAATTCTTCCGATGAGGTATGTCGGCACCAAATCATAAAAGAGGACCAATATAAGTATAAGAGTATAGAAAATATAGCTTTTCTTCTTATTATCGAGAAGATAGTAAAAAGCTTTGATTAGATCCCACCAGCTAAATTTTGGGATAGGTTCTGGTTTGATTGTGTTCATAATTGGTATTTATTTATATACATCATGATCTCCAACTGATGTAAGCACGATTTCTTTTTTATTTAAATGGCGAAATAACACTCGATAACGATAATTAACATAGAAGCTGAATTGGTCACTTAGTTTTCCGTGTAGTTTATGAACTTTTAATGTTTTATGATTAGAAATATTTTTCAGTTGAATGATTTTTTCTTTGATTTCAATCTGAAGAAATTTATCTAATTTATCAAACATGCGGACAAACTGAGGAGTGTATCTTATTGTAAACTCCATATTAGCAAGCCATTTTAGCTGCTAATTCATCGAGATCTCCATCAAGGATTTTTCCTTCCCTGATTTCTCTTTCTGACTGCAGTACGGCGTTAACTGCCTCATCTTCACGAAGCTTGATAAGAGCTTTTCGGACAACATCAGCCTTGTTCGAGGCGTATCCACTGTCGACCATGCTTTTTATGAATTCTTCTAGAAAGGCAGGAAGGGGTACTGATAGTGTAGACATGGGTTTAGTGGTTATATGATAAAGTAATATGATATTATCATATCCGCATTTCCACGCAATGCTTTTTTGTTCTATAATTGACCCATATTAATAATCATTAACATAATGACTTTTACTCTAATCGTCGTCATTGTAGCTATTGTAATTCTAGTTAATCAAAATAATAGACTAGCAAAGCTTGAGACACTGGTCTCTTCTTTGAGTAAGAGTCTCGTAATCAACTCTAGAGATCAAGTAAAACCAGTAACTCCTGCAACATCTACCCCCGCTCCTCTAGGAGCAAACCAAGTTATACAGCCGGTTGTCATTCAACAAAGTGTACCAGTTTCAAACAGTTCCGTTTCAGTAGATAAAAAGAGTGACGAAGAGTCGTCTGGTCGTATGTTGGGAAAATTGGGAATAGTCGCAGTGTTGTTGGGTGTGGCATTTTTCCTAAAGTACGCTTTTGAAAATAACTGGATCGGTCCATCAGGAAGGGTAATGATCGGTGTTATGTTTGGTGTTGCATTTTTGGTTATCGGTCAAGTCTTAAGAAACAAATATTTGAAGTATTCGGATCTGATAATGGGTGGTGGTAGTGCGATACTGTATCTATCATTTTTTGCTGCTCATTCATTCTACGGACTTATCAGTTCAGGGGTTGCAGGCATATTGATGTTGGGTGTTACCGCTTTAACTTTAACGATTAGTATTGTAAATGCAACGATGACTCTGTCTCTAGTTGGTGTTATAGGTGCCTTTGCTACGCCATTTTTAGTAAGTAGTGGTGTTAACACTATGATTCCGTTCTTCTTCTACTTAACAATAATTAATTTGGGCGTTCTGGGAATCTCATTCTTTAAGAAATGGCAAAAATTAAATGCGATTACATTCCTTGGGACAGTAATTAACTTTATTAGTTGGTATGCCACTTTCTATGAAAGTACTGCTTTGGTGCCTACATTGTTCTTCTGTTTAGTCACATTCCTAATATTTATTATCGCCAATGTTGCACAAGGTGTCACCGTTGGACAAAAGACGGATCAAGTAGATTATTTCCTATTAGGTGGCAACGCTTTATTCTTTGCTATAGTCGGGTATGTCCTCTTAGATAGGAATTACAGTTCCGTGCTAGGATTTGCTTCGGTTTGCGTGGCGGTGATCTATCTTGTAGTGGCGCTGATTGTAAACAAAAGGAATCCATCAGATAAAGCTTTGAACATTTTCTTGCCTGGTTTAGCAGTAACATTTCTTTCGTTGGCGGTACCGCTTCAATTTTCTGGTCCAGCAATAGCTGTTGCGTGGTTGGTCGAGTCGGTCTGTTTATATCTCGTTGCTTCAAATATTAGTAATAGAGGTTTTCAGGTAATGGGTTTGATTGTTTATGCGATTGGTCTTTTTGACTTGTTGATCTGGATTTCTGAAAACTATTCTGTCAGAGCATTTATTCCGATCCTCAACACTACATTTATTGTTTTGATCTTGGCAGTAGTTGTCGCTTATTCTATCGTTTATATGTACAAGAGGTTCGGTAGTACGAGCATTGAAATTCAAAAGCGTGGAGTGATGTTCTTCATTATTGTTGCAAATATTCTCACAGTCTCTGCTTTTAGTTTGCAAATAATTAATTATTACGATTATCAAGTCTACAATCTAGAAGTCTCTTATGAGAAACAGCGCAGCGCTTTGAATACTTATAACACCGGCGATCTTTCCGTAGAGTTAAATAATCTGAGTTCTGAGTATTACAAACAAATAGAAAGCACAAAAAACAGATCTAATACAATCGTCTCGATCATTTGGACCTTGTATGCCGCCGTTTTGACAGCGATCGGTTTTGCCAAAAGGATATCTAGTGTAAGAAGACTTGGACTAGCCTTGTTCGTGATTACAGCCATAAAAGTTTTTGTTAATGTCTGGAGTTTGGGACAGATCTATAGGGTGGTGTCATTCATTGTCTTCGGAATAATAGCTTTGGCCGCATCGTTTGCCTATACAAAGTACAAGGACAGGCTGAAAGATATGGTGTAAGTATTATTAATAATATAAATTACCCATGAAAAAATATTTTGGAAAAATGATTGTTGCAGGTATATCTATCTTTGTATTTGGTATCATGTCTGTCAACGCAAATTTTTCTCTTCCTGAATGGCCTTATTATTCAAACCTTGAAAAAGGTGGATCTGTTGGAATGATTAAGGTTGTTTTGCCAAAAGATGTGTCGTGGCAAACCGATGATCTTTATGATCTTAGGGTTGTCGATGAAAATGGGATCGAAGTTCCTTATGTCTATACAAAAAATATAAAACCGTCAGTGCCTGTAGTGAATGCTATCATTTTGAATTCTGTTATTGCCACAGGTGGGTCGACGAAACAAATTATTGACACGCAAAAAAGTGGAGTAATAAAAAACAGTATAAATCTAATATCAGATCAGCCTAATTTTAGAAGGCAGGTGACTTTGTATTCATCGGACACTCTGTTGCCGGTAGATGATGCTCGCTGGTCTCTGGTTTCTAACTCCGGATTCATCTTTTCTTTCACTGATCTTACCTCTGGAAACAGACAAGGTAAAACATGGATCAATTTTCCTGCCAATACAGCAAGATATTTCAAAGTAGTCGTTAGTTCCGGCGAAGAGGGGCCAGTTATGATAAAGAGTGCAACAATCGACGGTGAGCTCGATGTTTCTTTGCTAAAGTATTCACAAGAATTTTCTGCGGATGTATTTAACAGTCCAAACAAAAAAACTACCGAAATTATTATTGATTTGGGTATTAATGGAAAGTTTAGTGATTCCATTGCTCTGAACGTTAAAGATTCTAATTATCTAAGAAAAGTAATAGTTGAAACATCAAATAGTTCTTCAACAGAAAGTTCATGGAGATATTTGAATCAAGGTTCGATCTCAAGCATATCAACATCTTTGTTCAAAGGTTCTTCTAATACAGTATATTATCCGGAACAAAGAGCTAGATATATAAAGTTGTCGATAGTCAATGATGACAATCAGCCCCTATCTGTCGCAAATACAGTTACTGTAGCAGGCCCAATATTCGAGATTGTCTTTGATGCGGAGGCCAATTCCAATTATAAAATATTCTACGGATCTACTTCTGCTAAAAGGCCTCAATATGATATCTCTCGATTTGCTTCTTATATAGAGGTTGCAAAATTACCATCAATTCCAACGGGTCAGATTCTTGCTAACAGTTCCTATATAGCGCCAAAACCGCCAACTGTTCCTTTTACGGAATCAAATAAGTGGTTACTAAACACAGTATTGGTTTTGGTTGTTATTGCAATAGCAATAGCAATTGCCATTTATCTAAAGAAATATCTTGTAAAGCAAAAAGATGCTGACTCGGGCAATTTTATAAAGGAAGATCAAACGCCACAAAACCCGCTCCAGTAAAGAGAAGAGATACCGCAAGCACCAAAAGGACTAAGTAATAATTTACACCGTCCGTAAGTAGAGACTTAGTTTGGTATTTGCCGTAAAGACGGATGACGAGGTCAATTGCAATGATGAGAGCTGCTACTTGGGTCCAAAGACCAATCACCAGTAATATACCAGCGACACCCTCGACTACGGCTACTAACTTCTTGTTTGTATCTGGTCGTGATCGAAGCGTTTTGTAAGTCCAGTAAATGAAAATAATACCTAGAGTAAGACGGATGAGTAGAGGGGCAAGCATTTGGTAAGACAAAAGATCTGGGAATATTGAAAGCATGTTGGTATTGTTATTGATATAGGAATATTATAGGGTATTCTATGAAATATGAAAGATGTCAGACTAATACTCGATAATATAAGAAGTGTCCACAATGTGGGCTCTATTTTTCGTACAGCGGAGACTGTAGGTGTAACAAAGATCTATTGTTTGGGTACAACGCCAGTCCCTGTTGATAGATTTGGTCAAAAAAGAAAAGATTTTGGTAAGGTCGCTTTGGGGGCCGAGGATTTGGTTCCTTGGGAATATGTAAAAACTGGTACGGCTTTGTTAAAAAAATTAAAGAAACAGGGTTACAAGATTGTTGCTTTGGAACAGGCGGAAAATTCGGTTAATTATAAGAAAATAAAAAAGTCGGCAAAGGTGGCGCTCATCGTCGGCAATGAAGTCGGTGGAGTTTCGAAATCTCTATTGAGACTTGCCGATCAAGTGGCAGAGATACCTATGAAAGGGAAGAAAGAGTCTTTGAATGTGGCTGTTGCTACCGGAGTGATGCTTTTTGGGATGTGCTAGATGATTTGTGCTTACAAAAATGCTTATTGCCATCAAGATTATTAGTGGTATGATCGTCATATGAAAAAGATAGATCCAATTGTAGATTTTTTGTTTGAAGTCGGAATTTTATCAAAAACTCCTAGAAGTTGGTCTG
>CAYMXR010000002.1:0-2393 GCA_964394505.1 uncultured Candidatus Saccharibacteria bacterium
CCTCCTGCACCAGAGAGGATGGTCATGATAGCATCTCCACGATCACACTTCCCTATACCCTCTAAACTATCTTTGAGAATCTGCAATTCCCTAACTTTTTCTTGCGCCTTTGTTTTATCAGACCAGAAATCTGGATTTCCCATAGATTGCTCCAATTCCTCGATTTTCTGCTGTATTTTTTCCTTTTCTGAATTCATGAGTATAGGATAACAGAGAGACTGGGATGTGTCACTCGACTGTGCTCCCTCGACAAGCTCGGGACAAGATCGCAACAAGTCACTCGACTGTGCTCCCTCGACTGGTTCGACAGGCTCACCACAAGAAAGCTCGGGACAAGATCGCAATAAATCACTCGACTGTGCTCCCTCGACACCTTCGACTGGTTCGACCAGCTCACCACAAGCAGCTCAGGTCTTGAAGCTCGGGACAAGATCGGAATAAATCACATCCCCCCCTTTTTTTTATGAGCCAAAGCCCGGGATCGAACCGGGGACCCTCGCTTTACGAAAGCGATGCTCTACCAACTGAGCTACTTTGGCCTATAAATGAGCCGATGTCCGGGATTGAACCGGAGACCTCGCCATTCGTTTACACCTCACCTTACGGGAGGACTAGACTGTATCTTTATCCATTGAAATAATGGATACCCTTGTCAGTCGTTCGGGCCCAAGATTACATATGGGCCACGGTCTTATCCCTCGACTCGCTTGCTTACGCAGGCTCGCTCGGGACTTTAACCGTTATTCGGGATTCATTTACACGTTGCCGTATAAATGGGCAGGGTCTTACGACCTACCAATGGCGTGCTCTACCAACTGAGCTACATCGGCAAATAACTTCTATTGTAACTGTCCGGTTTTATGACCCAACGCGTCATACCTACCAAAACAGCTACATCGGCACTACTACGCTTTGCTACGCAAAGCTTCGAAGTGCAAGCTTATTACTTATAAATTTTCAAACAACTTCCTAAGAATAGACTATTTATGAGATATTATCAATCATGTCTAAAATAATTTTCTTTAATTTGATGTTATTAAAGTATACAATTACTACACCGTGTTTAGACTTAAATTTATAAGTACCTTTTCCTCTGACTTCTGAAACTATAACTTTATAAAATTGTTGTTCTTTTACTTTTAAGGTTCGTGTCCAATATAAAAGAGCTTCATCAGAAGAAATATCTTTAAAGATTTGGAGACTAAATCTTAATTTACCCCTATCAATCTTAAAAAATGTTTCCAAAAAATCTATAAACTTTATAAGTAATTTTGGGTCAGTATTGGAAATACGAACACCACCTGTCCCCCTTTTTAATCCTTCTCCCCAATATAAACCGAGTCCTAGACCAAATAAAACTGCCTCTTTAATACATGTTGGCTGGCGACTAGTAAATGGATCCCCATTTGGATTTTTCAAATGATATATTGCTTCAGAAATAGAACGCTTTGGTATTTCACATTTTCCTAACCAATAATTAACCTTATTTTGAGAACAATTAAACATCTTCGCAATATACGAAACCGACCTCTTTTCTTGATAGTAGAGAGCTTCTAGTTTATTACAACTGATTTCTTGCTTTGGTAGACCTGATACTTTCATGACACTAAGTCTACCACAGGTTGTTTTGCTCAATTTGATAGAGCGCCTCCCTTTACCTAGTAGGCGAATGTGTATATAAAAATAGGTTCTGCCTATTTATTATTTTGCGCAGTTGACGGGGCTCTCCCCTTACAGGGGCGGTACAGGCTTCGTATGGTACTCGCCCTCCCTACGGTCGGGCTCCGTTCCATATACTCAGCCTATTCGATCCCCTCTCGGAGCTTCGCTCCTCGCAACTGCGCAAACAAAAAAGTCTGTTTCTCAGACTTTTTTATGCGCAGTTGACGGGGCTCTCCCCTTACAGGGGCGGTACAGGCTTCGTATGGTACTCGCCCTCCCTACGGTCGGGCTCCGTTCCATATACTCAGCCTATTCGATCCCCTCTCGGAGCTTCGCTCCTCGCAACTGCGCAAACAAAAAAGTCTGTTTCTCAGACTTTTTTATGCGCAGTTGACGGGGCTCGAACCCGCAACCTCTCCCGTGACAGGGGAGTGCTCTAACCAATTGAGCTACAACTGCAATTACAAGCAAAAAGCTTACTCGGGCATTATACACGATTATATAAAGATTTGAAGTCCCATATCACTATTCCCCCATCATTGTGTCGGCGGAAGGACTTGCACCTTCGACCTTGGCTTTATGAGTGCCATGCTCTAACTACCTGAGCTACGCCGACATGTACTTGTTTACTCTCATTCTCTATCAAACTAATATCCTCGTGCCATCTAGCTACAACAGCTACGCCGACATGTACTTGTTTACTCTCATTCTCTATCAAACTAATATCCTCG
>CAYMXR010000002.1:2493-52908 GCA_964394505.1 uncultured Candidatus Saccharibacteria bacterium
TTCTCTATCAAACTAATATCCTCGTGCCATCTAGCTACAACAGCTACGCCGACATTTACTTTTTACCAATACTCTCTATTTAATCCCGATATTATACAATAATCGAAAAAGGTAAACTGTGCAAATCTGCCATTGCACAAATTCCCCGATTATGGCAGAATAGTGTTTAATAGTTAGATATAGACATATACCGCGGGGTAGAGCAGCGGTAGCTCGTCAGGCTCATAACCTGAAGATCGTCGGTTCGATTCCGACCCCCGCAACAAGTAACCCCTCACACCCCCTTCAAGTATGTCACCAGTGTGCCACTTTGTTTTCGGGACAGCAGGACTGATGCCAAGATTGCCAAAGTCTCAGCAGTCTTCTCTTTGAATGATCCAAAGGATATCTTCCTCTTGAGTACAAGGTGTCGAAGTGACCTCTCAGCTGCATTGTTGTCGGAAGCAACATCTTTATGTAAAAGACAGGTCAAATAATTGTCTGTGCGGGCAGACACTTGTTCCTTGATGCGATTGAGCTTTGCAGGATCAGATGGTTGTAGAACAACAAATGATTTCAATCGTGTATGAAGCGAACTGTACTTTGATTTAGGATCTGTTGAAATTCTAGCATCCTCAATATCGGTATAGATTTGTTTGAATACCTTGTAAGCAGAAACGCAATGATCGTGGGTGTTTTCATTTACTTCCGATGATATCGCTCTTTTTACGCTTCCTGCCAAAAACGATAGTGCTAAGTTCCTCAAGTCGGAGTTTTAGGTCGTCGATTGTTTTTTGTTGTTCGCTAACCACGGTCTTCAGTGTAGCAATCTCTTTCTTGAGTTCTCGGTTGGTATCCCCTAGATTCCAAATTTTGAATCTTTGTTGTTCATGTAGATATTCTAAATTTCGAAGACGAATTAGACGTTTTTTGATTTCCTCAACCGGTAAACCTCTTTTAGATGTACTCATTACACCACTTATTTTAACATGGATGAATAGATTGAAAGTGTGTTGTTATACACACCCCTGTGAGGGGTTACAAAATGTGAATAACTATGTAGAACTTACACACTTAGATGCAGTTTTACATGTAATAAAACTCTTCAAAAACCTTCCTGTACATCGCTATCACATTTTTGGCTTCGTGATGATTGAGACTAAAGTCCGATCCTTCATGGGCGATCTGATTTCTCACCTTATGTGCTTCCCATGCTTCATCCAGAGTCTTCATGTCCCCTTTTGCGACTCTCTTTAGCTTTTCGCCAATACTATCCCCCCTATAACCCATTTTGGTCAACAAATCTTCGAGGATAATATCCGCCTCGATAATTGCTTGCTTCCAATCGTTTGGATTGTCGGACGCTATGTGTTGGATTGCATTTTGCCAGCGATGAGCCATGACAGTATCACCAGATGGTTCCTTTTCAAATGCGGGTTCGACTTTTTTATCAAAGACCTCTTCTTCTCTTTTCCTTAATCTTTTCAAATTTTCAACGCAGTAAATGATACCAATTAGAAAGAAAAAAGATAAAGGAAATGAGATACCGACCAAAATGCCAAATAGATTTTTCGCGAGGACAATAATTGACGGGAATAGATCCATTAACCAGCCACTTATAACAGAAAACCAAGATGAAATATCTGGGAGAGGCGATGTAGATCGAGCAGTGTCGATGTCCATGTTGTTATTATAGCAACTGAAACATTACTTCGAAAGTGGTGTTGCGAGGGTAAGGGAGAACACTTTGCATTTTGTTTTTGCTGTCGAGGACTGTTTGAGCGACTATAAATTGCTTATAAAAAGTGCTGCTCACCTAAAAATTCTTTTCCCGCATCAAATAAAACCTGCTCCTCGCCATGTCTAGCAGTGAGCTGAAGACCTATAGGTAAATCGACTCCATCTTTCTTTGAAAATCCACAAGGAATAGATATGGCGGGCATACCAGTGAGGTTCGCGGTAACAGTAAAAATATCTTCGAGATACATAGCGACAGGATCAGCAGTTTTCTCTCCTATTTTGAAGGCAGAAGATGGTGTCGTCGGAGTAGCGATAATATCGACAAGAGCAAATGTTTTGACGAAATCATCGGTAATCATTTTTCTTACTGCATTTGCTCGGTTGTAATAAGCGTCATAATAGCCAGATGAAAGGACATATGTGCCAAGCAAAATTCTTCTTATAACCTCACGACCAAAACCGGCCCTGCGAGATTCAAAATAATCATCAATACCGTCTTTGCCATTTACATGAAGACCATATCTCATACCGTCGAAGCGAGCCATGTTGGAAGAAACTTCGGCCGGCATAATGACATAATAAACCATAAGAGCATAGGAAATATTTGGCAAAGACACCTCTTTTATCTCATAACCTAGACTCTTGTATTTCTCTAATGACTTTTCGAAAGCAGAGATAACATCTTTGTCTATCCCGTCACCAGCAAGAAAATGTTTTGGAACCCCTATAATTGGTTTGGTTTTTATCTTTTTTTCTTTATAAGTATCAATATCGATGGTCGTTCCGTCTTTTTCATCTTTACCTGAGATCACCTTATAAACAATTTCCGCATCCGATACTGTCTTTGTTATCGGTCCAATCTGGTCAAGAGAAGATCCCATGGCCATCACTCCATATCTGGAAACTCGACCATAAGTTGGCTTCAATCCGACGACTCCACAAAAACTGGCCGGTTGGCGAATGGATCCCCCAGTATCTGAACCAAGAGAGAAAAGTGCCCCATCCATAGCAACAGATGCGACCGAACCACCCGAAGAACCACCGGCAACTCGAGTCTTATCCAATGGATTCTTAGTCACTCCAAAAGCAGAATTTTCTGTCGAACCGCCCATAGCAAACTCATCCATATTAGTTCTACCCAAAATAACTGCTCCCTCAGCTTTTAATTTTTCAATAACCGTAGCGTCATAGGTAGCGTGATAATTTTCCAAGATTTTTGAAGATGAACTGGCAATTTTTCCTTTATTTAAAATGTTATCTTTGATCGCGCACGGGATACCTGTAAGCAAACTTGCCTTACCTTCTTTGATTCGCACATCGGCCTTTTTTGCCATTTCCAAAACATCATCATAGACTTCAAGATAGGCATTTATATCTTTATTTTTTTCATTTATAACTTCCAAATAAGCTTTGGTAAGTTCAACCGCAGTAAAATCACCACGAACCATCGCGTCATGAGCTTTATTTATTGTTAATTCTTTGAGATTGATTTTCATTTGTTTACCCGGATGTGTCACACCCCCCCATTTTTACTGTTCAATGATCTTTTTTACCGCAATAAAATCACCAACACGGTGTGGTGCTTCATTGAGTAATGCCTCTCTTTCTTCGCTTTGACGTACCAAGTCCCCCCTAACGACATTCTTTACCGCACCAACCCTGCCCTCAGCATCCATCGAAACATCTACCTTTTTGAGCTGGTCGACATAAGAAAGAATCGAATCGAATTCCTTAACCAAGGACTTTTTATCATCATCTGTAAGTTTGATGCGGGCCAACTTGGCCAAATGCTCCAGATCTGCTTGTTTTATCATATGCGGATTCTAACATAATTATTAGGATCGGCAAAAAGCAGGAAGCCCGAGTTCAACAATCAATTGCAACACTTGTATTAAGATATAAGTGTTATTTTTGCTTAATGATTTAACAACTTCAAAAACTCATTTTCTGTGATAATTTTCACTCCCAAATCTCTTGCTTTATCGAGTTTGGATCCTGCTTCTTGGCCAGCGACCACATACGAAGTTTTTATGGAAACTGAACTAGAGACATCACCCCCATTTTCTCGAACCATTGCTTGAGCTTTATCCCGATCCAAAGTTGGCAATGATCCCGTAAAGACAAAAGATTTGCCAGCAAGAGGTTTGTTTGAGACAAAATCTTCTTTTTCTATATTCACATATTTCAATAAATTCAATACCAATTTTCTATTTTCATTTTCTTTAAACCAACAGTAGACTGAATCTGCCACAACTTCTCCAACACCATATATAGGTTCAAATTCTTCTTTTTTGGCTGTCATGATTTTTTCAATATTATGAGCAAAATGCTTCGATATATCATACGCCGTCTCTTCCCCCACCTGTGGAATTGAAAGCGCGGAGAGAAAACGGGGTAAAGTTATTTTTCTTGATTTTTCGATCGCTTCGATCAGGTTATCGGCGGATTTTTCGGCAAAACGCGGTAGATCCAAGAGATCACCCTTTTTCAAGGTAAAAATATCATCAAGAGTCGAGATGAGACCAGCTTCAATCAACTGATTCAAGATCTGTGGGCCCAAACCTTCGATATTAAAACATTTTCTAGAAGTAAAATAATGAAATTTTCTTTTTTGCTGTTCAAAAGAATCTTTGGAGACGCAACGCCACGCCGATTCACCCTCTACCCTTTCGATCCTGCCGTCTTGGCCACAAGCAGATATGTGCGTTGGCCAAACAAATTTCTTTTGACTACCATCCCTAAGATCAGTCACCACTTTTACAATATCTGGTATTACATCTCCGGCTTTTTGGATAACCACGGTGTCACCAATTCGTACATCAAGCCTTTTGATTTCATCTTCGTTGTGAAGAGTCGCCCTCGAAACTGTCGAACCCGCAACCAAGACCGGCTTCAAAACCGCAACTGGGGTGATAATACCTGTTCTGCCAACTTGAAACACAATATCTTCCAAAATCGTAGTTACTTGTTCTGCTGGAAATTTGTAAGCTACTCCCCAACGAGGTGATTTGCCAGTATATCCCAAAGCTTCCTGAATTTTCCTAGAATCTACCTTTATCACAATGCCGTCTAGCCCATAATCCAGATCATGTCTTTTTTTCGTCCATTTTTCATAAAAATTTTGGACACCTTCCAAATTATCAAAGACCTCAAAATATTCATTAACTTTAAAACCAATTTTAGAAAGTAACTGTAGCTCTTCGTTTTGTGTAGAGGGCAAAGAATATCCATAACCATCTAGATCATACAAAAAAGCATCCAACTTTCTCGAAGCAGTGACCTTTGGATCCAATTGGCGCAAGGATCCAGCAGCTAAATTCCTAGAATTAGCATACAGTGACTCGTTCAAACTTTTCCTTTCTGCATTTATTTTTTCTAATTCTTTCTTACCTATCCAGACTTCACCCACTGCAATGATCGAAGGAATATTTTTGATTAAATCTTTGTTCAAAGAAAGTGGTATAGTTTTTATCGTCTTTACATTCAAGGTCACATCCTCCCCCACAGTCCCATCACCTCTTGTCGCCGCTTGGATTAATTTGCCGGCTTCGTAGGTCAAAATGATTTTGAGACCATCTATCTTGAGTTCACAACAATATTCAAGTTTTTCATCTTGTAAACCAGCTTTTTTTATAAAATTTTTCACTTTTTCATCCCATTTCACCAATTCTTGAAAATCGAAAACATCATCAAATGACCACTGCTGATTTGCGTGTTTTACTTTGGAGAATTCTTTCAGCGGTTCTCCCCCTACTCGATCAAGAACACTATCTTCATTTTTTAACAATGGATATTTCCGTTCTAGTGATTCCAGTTCTTTGACCAGAGAATCATAGGCTTGATCGGAAATCTCCGGTTTGTCTTTTGTATGATAAAGATGACGATGATACTCTATCGTCTTTTGCAATAGTTCTGCTCTCTCTTTGATCTTTGTCGGGATATTATCCATAGGATCTTACATATTATATTGCGTCCTTATACCTCTTTCTATAGCTCGGGGATTAGTTTTATTTGAATCAGAACATGGTGCATAATCTCCCAAATTATAACCCCGTGAATCTATAACGGTCTTCATATTATCGGTGGTTTTGTCTATACCCCAAGCGATCGTTATTATGGCGCAAGTATTATTTGGCATAATCCTTTTTATGGTTTTTTCATAAACAGTACCATCCTGGATATTCATGCTGGTATCTGACGCTTTTGTCTTTTTATCATATGAAAATGTCTCCGTAGAAGCGGTTGTGAAACAAGGTAAACTATTGACAGGATCAGTGGTTTCCAATTTTTTATCATAATATGCCATAACCGCACACTGCATACCACCATCCGCCGCATACATAGCAAGGGTCGAATCTTTTGCCATGGAAGACAATATCAATTGCCTACGACTAGAAGAGATGATAAAAACCGCCACAGACAAAACTATCGATGAGACGATGATTGCAAATAAGAGAGTATAGCCTTTATTATATTTAAACATATTTATCTATGATAATTAGTCAGTACCGTCTTTAATGATGTTTCGTATTCTTCATTTCTAGGACCTTCCCAAATTATCTTCACATGGGCAATAGCTTGATTGGTCTTGGTAGTGATCTTATTGGTTGATTTGTTTGTAAAATAATGATAACGAGTGAAACCTTGTGGTGTTCCAGCAATATCACAAGATGGATTTGGTTCGTCTTTATAACAGATATCAAAGATATGTGGCACAGTAGCGATATCTTGATCTTTCTCCCAACCTTCGAAAATCCCTACGGTTCGATTGTTCTTCCAATAATTTATATATTCCATAGTCTCTTGGGCCAAATTTGTAGCGATAACTTGATCACGAGTACCGAGGGCAGTATGGTAAGCTTTGTTTGCAACCGTAAGAGGTCCGGCTATGGCGATCATAAGGACGGTAATCGCAACCAAAGTCTCGATCAATGTAAAACCTCTGATTTTATTTTTGTATTTATCCATAATTAAATATCTGAAATCCTTTGTGATACCGCAGTCTGCACAGTAAACTTGGTCTGCTCACTCTCTCTTTTGCCAGCATATCCCTCGATCTTAAAACTTGCCAAAGAATATTCTTTTGTACCAAGAAGTACGGCAAACTCCACATTGGTTAATGTGACATTTTTTTCATCCACTATTGACACAGCAGTTTCAGGTCTAATTTCTCCACGACAAGTAGTTTGTTCAGATTTTTTGATACTCCACCTATTTTCTCCATTAACATTTTTCTTATCGAACCAATAGGCATGTATAAGGGGACAACCCTCTGGATCGGTTTTTGTAGATGTGAATAATATACCTTTATTGGAAGCACTGTGAGCACAAACTGTTGCTGTCGTTGAATTTTTACTAAAAGATGAATCTCGAGTACATTGGAAGCCAATACCATATCTCATATTCCTTGTCATTGACTCCAAAGCAAAACTGACATTGTCCATAGCAGATTGTAGTGATTGGGCTCGCCTATTTAGACCCGTGATACGAACCAGAGAACCTACAGCGACTACCGCCACTAGAGAGAATATGCCCAAAGAAACTATCATCTCAAGTAATGTAAAACCTCGTTTTTTGTTTTTCAAAATATTATAGATCATTCTATTGAAATTTGACCAGTACTATCGACTACTATGGATTTTTTTGTACTACCATCCGAAGCGATTAGCTCGATTTTAGCATATTTATAGGTAGTACAATTTTTTATTCTACTACCACCAGAAGTATAAGTAAGACAAATAATCGGTTCTGGGTTTGGTCTCTGGAAGACTATATCTAATTCATCACCACTAGAAAGAATAGAGGTACATTTTGCTTGATTTACTCCAACACACAAACTATTGATCTTCGCACCTCTTTTTAGAGTATAAGATTTTTCTTTAGTAACCTTAGCTGGATCATTCGACTTTGTGTAAGAATAAAGACTAAACTCATTGTTTGGACTACTGTGTAAAAAATTAACACCATAAGATCCAGTAAAATCGACACCTGTAGTTGCTTTGACACTAATACCATAAGTCTGAGCTTGTCTCATAGTAAGAGCGACATCATAGGCCATGTTGGTAAATACTGTACCTGAATAATAACTATTGTATTTAGCCAAGATAAGCGCAGTCATAAGAACAAAGATGCCGACCGTGACCATAAGTTCAATCAAAGTAAAAGCTTTTGTGCCTGAGATATGCCCAGGCGAGATTTTATTTTTTTTATCGTGCATTTTTTCTAAAAAGTGCGAAATCATTACCTCTATTATAACCCATAAAACAACTTTATTGCTGTTTATAATCCAACAACAAAAGAGCTAATATAATAAATCCTTGTGTTTTACCACAAAAATTCTTTTATTATAGATAAGTCTAATACCTCTAAACCAAAAAACAAAACCAAGTACATACCGAGTATGAGAAATGGACCAAAAGGTATTTCAACCCCTGATTTAAATTTTCCGTATTTGAGATAAAGCCATGACACAGAAACAATTGCTGCAATCCAAAAGGACAAGACTATAGAATTCACACCTCCACTGATACCCAAAAGCCAACCGATACCGATAACCAATTTTGCATCACCCAGACCCATCCATGTTTGCTTCGACAAAAAGCCGATCAAGGCAAAAGGTAGAGCCAATAATGGACCAGCGATTATAAAACTCGTACTTGGAATATGAAACCAAGTTTCTCCTCCAATGAAAAGACTGATGATTGAAGAAACAATAAATAAATACACCAAAAGATTTGGAATAATCTTGTGTTTTATATCATAGACCGAAATAACGATGAGTAAACTTGCAACAACGAATTGTAATATCGTAACAAAAGCAAAAGATGCTGTCAGTGGTGGAAAATAGATGAAAATAAACAAGAAAAAGACTCCTGTTATAAATTCAACGATTGGATATTGCCATGAAATAGGACTTTTGCATTTACTACACTTTCCTTTTTGAAATGCAAAACTCAGGATAGGAATAAGTTCTGTGTAAGACAGTTGCCTGCCACAAGTCATGCACATCGATCTACCGCCAATTGTCTTTCCTGTATTGAAACGCAAAATTACGACATTCAAAAAACTTCCGATAATTGCTCCAAAAATAAAGACAAAGACTAATAGGACTATATCCATGCTATTTTGGTCCCACGCAGTAGTCTATGGTCGAAGGGGCGCAAGGACCAACACTATATCTAGTACCTGCTTCAGTAAGCCCTTCAGTCGTAGCACCGTTTCCGGTATTTTCTAACTCTGCTTTCAAGATATAATCAAGTGGCTCATTATTATCATCAACACCGTAGATATAATTGACTTTTGTTAGAGGATCTTTCGGTATAACGGATATAAAATCAGTGATTTTTTTAGCGCAAGTAGTACTTGTATCTATTGCGCCAGAACTATTTTTAGGATACACCCCACACCATTCGAAGTATTGCTCCAAAGCTAGTTGAATCTGAGCAATATCGGAAATTCGTTTTGCATCACGAGCCTTACTGCGAGATGAGCTTATATTGACAATGACAACTGCAGACAAAATCCCGATGATAGCGATAACAACTATAAGTTCAATCAATGTAAAGCCTTTTTTGTTTAATAGATATTTATTCATAGATAAATTGTATCACACTAGCACTTATTGTGGGCAGATCGCTTGAGTATTGTCTGTAGTAGCTTGGTTTGTAGTCCCTTTGGAATCAATACAAAACCATTGAGTTGTTGTGGAGACCAATTGTCCGTAAATGGCATAATCTAATACGGCTTCACCTTCGGTCGCCGGAGAATTGACTATATTTATGGTACTACCGAGACTGGCTATATCTCCTAGCAAGACATTAAGAGTTGTTGTGCCAGGATTTGCATCTGCAACCAACCCACCAAATATCTTTGTTGCATCGTTGGTCAAATCTGGATAAGTGACACCTGTATAATTTGACTCGATGATGGTCTTTATCTGTTTTACTCCGGAGATGACTTTGACATCTTGAGCTTTGCCTCTGGCGGAGTTGAGTGAAACCAAGACTGTACTTGCAAGTATGCCAATAATGGCGATGACTACTAGTAATTCGATAAGGGTGAAACCCTTTATTTTTTTATTCATAAATATTATTAGCTATTAAAATGTTTGCTATTTACTTTTTAAAATTTAATTTACGCAAACTTCTCAATCAATATTTTAGCGTATGTTTTGTACATTTCAAAATATTTTCTTGTAGAAATCACTAACTCATTCATTGAAAGCTTACCGTAATCATGGGTTATCTGATTACGCACCTTGGCTGATTCAGCAATCCCTTCAGCAAATTGTTGATCTATAATATTGAGTGGTACAATCTCATAAAATGATGACTTTGAAGAATCTGGGATCGTCCCACCTAATTGATAAATAAGAATTGCATTTATATCAATAGCCTCATCAACGACTAACTGAAATGATCTTTCCATTGCAAGTCTTTTATCTTCATTCTGATTAATTTCTTCATCTGACAGAGACAAATATGAACCAAGCATCTTGATATACTTCTGCAAAAGAAGAATTTTCTCTTTCAAGACTTTTTGAGCATCAGTATTCATTATATTTGTTTAGCCCACTCTACAAGTTGTCTGCTTGCTAAATTACGCAACCACGCAGTCTCCATCCAAACCCTGATAGCATAAAATTTCCAGCGCAAATAAATAGTTCTCTCTTTTTCATAGAGAAGCTTACCATCTTTCACTACTGCTCGCATGAGGGTTGGTGACGCTTTGCTAAGATCAACCGCCTGCACATCATCTCTTCCGAAGACCTTATCCATATCAGACATCAATTTGATCCTATCAAACTCATTACTGCTTATAACCCCTAGATCAACATCGCTTTTTGGATGAGTCCTGCCCGTTGCCTGAGAACCAAAAAGAACGACGAAACTAAGCCCGTATTTCTCAGCCACTTCTGCTATTTTTGGCTTAATTGTTTCGATATTCATGAAATAACTATAACATATTTTCAGTTCAACAAAAAATGACGCACCTTAAGATCAAAATTTGTGATCTTGAAGAAAGGACGGAATATCAAGTGCGCACCCAATCATACTATCTCTAATTAGGCTTAATTCAACCTAGTACACTATAGTGAATTTCACCCCACCCCACCACTTTTTTTACACTCCCTTTAACACAAACCACCCGCCGTACGGCGGGTGGAGAGATTAACAGACTATAAATTAACGCTACTTGCAAGCACCATTAACAAACAAATCACCCTCGACAACAGGACTACTTAATGTCTCTTTCCTTGAATTCCCAAGACTATCAACACACCAGGCGCCTCCAGTTGCACTAGAATAAGAACCGGCGACAGCATAAGAAGTTGCTTTTGCTGTAGCTGTACCATTATGAGTAAACCAAATCATTGTACCGGCAGGTAAATTTCCTGGGGTTAGCCCTAATGTTGCTTCTGCATTACTAAACACACTAGCATCAGTAGATGGTATTGTCATACCACCAACCACAAAAGCTGCCTTTGCTGCAGTACCTGCAGAATACCCATTGTTATTAGTATAATAAACTTCCGCTGCGGACCTAAAACCAGCCAACTGTGCTTGTACCTTTGCATCAGCACCTTTACTTCTAGCTGAATTTAAACTGACCAAAACAACTGAGGCTAAAATACCAATAATAGCGATAACTACGAGCAACTCGATGAGGGTGAAACCTCGTGTGAACCTTTTCATATTTTATTTTCTATTAATAATAACCTGATAATTAATCACCTAAATTTGGTTAATAGGTAACAGATATATTATACTACAATTTTAAGGTCCCTAAAGGTTAAGATGTGGACAACTTAACTATTTAGCACAATCAATGGCCTTGGCGTCAGTATCGATATCTCCTGCAACAGTAGGAAATTGAGCACCTTTTTGAACTTTACCAGAAGAATTCATGCAATAGGCATCACCATCAGAAAGCTTGGCGTATATAGCATATCCACTACTAATATTTGTGTTGTCTTTGGTAATAATTATGGAGCCGGCTTGTATAACAGGTGGAGCTGCATCTGTTCCTGCATATCCAACAGTACCAGTCACACCTGCCTGTGTTTGCTGTGTTATTGTATCAGCAATTAAACTTCTCAATTCTGCAGACATTGTACCATTAGTAACAACCGTACTATATCTAGCAATCCTGGAAACTGGTGTTAGATCTTTGTATTTACCATAAAAATCGGTATTATTTTCCAAAGCAGTCTTCATACTCCTTACATTAGAAATAATCCTTGCATCATTCCCCTTCTTCCTAGCTGATTGCAAGGAGACGAGAACGACTGAGGCTAAGATACCAATAATCGCGATAACTACGAGCAACTCGATGAGGGTGAAACCTCGTGTGAATCTTCGTGACATGTTTTTATATTAAATACTAATTAATAATAACTTGTTGATAAATAACCTTATGCAAGGCTTTTGTTGAATTATAACACCCATATCTATATTAGGGGTGCTTTTTGAGGACAAACTGTGGATAGTGTAAAAACTAGGCAATCCTCAATCCCGTCTTCTTGATCTCGTGGACCATGGGGTCCGCATCATCCTGCCAGTCCTCGGGCGCAAAACCGTGTGGCTCGATGCGTAGATCGATGTCTCTGCGAAATTTCCACAAAAGAAACCTCCCTTCTTGGTATTTTTCTCTCAAATCTGAGGAAACAACCGCAACATCTATGTCACTATCCTTTTTTGATAATCCTTTTGCTTGTGAACCAAAAAGGTAAATAGCATCAAAAGACATGCCTTTTTTTATAAGGTTTTCTGCAAATCTCTTAACTATATTTATTATTTCAACATTTGCCATAACTTTTTGTATATAATGTTTATTTTATCAATATATAAACTCGAAAAATCTTTGGTACATTGCTTATAAAATTCCAACTTACGCTCTGGATACCTGGCTCGAATATTAAAATCATTTGCCTTATCCAACAGGTCAATCTCATCACTACTCAATGAAATACCAGACAATTTGTATAATTGCAAAAGATCGTGAATATAAGGAGCCTGCTCTTTTGTATTTTTAACAACCAACCCCTTCAATATCTTCTCCAAAATAATATGCCCAAAAAACAGAGAGTCGGAATACCGGCCACTTATAAATAGAACATCCATCGTTTCTCGATCATGCTCGGCGGTTGCAATCCAATAATTGACTACATCTTCAATAATCATAAGGACCTAATAATAACACAAAACCACACCAAACACTACTGCGCACCGGCGATGTTGTATATAGGAACGAGGACGGAGGCGAGAAGCACTGCGACGCCACCGCCAAGCAAGACGATCATCACCGGCTCGATAAGAGAAACCAGAGCATCGACGGCGGTCTTGACTTCACGAGTATAAAAGTTCGCCAAAGTCTTTAGGATTGAACCGACTTCTCCGGTCTCCTCTCCAACCTTAGTCATCTGAACCATAATACCTGGAATCTCATGAGGTCTATTGGTTAGAGCTTCGGAAAGAGTCTTGCCACCTTTTACGGCTTCCGAAGCTTCGATAAGTATTCCTTGATAGACTTTATTATCAATAATGTTACCAGTAAGCTCTATCGCTCTTACAATCGGAATACCAGAAGTTAACATTGTACTCATATTGTCTGCCAAACGAGAAAGATAAAGCTTACGAAATAGTGTGCTTATATAAGGTATATTCAATTTGAAACGGTCGTAAACTTCTCGGCCGGAAGGAGTGCGAATAAATCTGACAACTAAGAAGGCTACCACTATAAAAATTGCAAGTAGTACAAATCCGTATTCCACAAAGAAATTACTGATACCCAAAATCACCGTAGTATAAACAGGTAATTCTGTACCACTTTCTGTCAAAATACCACTAATCTTTGGAATAACCATCGTAAACATGAGGATCATCACCGTAAAAAATGTTACAACCACGAAAGCGGGATATATAAGAGCGCCACGGACTTTCGAGGTCAATTCGTAGGTTCTATCTAAATATGAAGCCAGATATTCGAAGATCTCATCTAACTTTCCCGACTCTTCACCAGACTTAACCATGCTGACATAAAAATCACTAAAGACTTTTGGATGTTTTGCCAAAGCAACCGAAATAGAACTTCCGCTTTGGAGGTCATCTGCTATCACTATCAATTTTGAACGCAATAGGCTATTTTCGGTCTCACCGGCCAAAAGACGAAAGACCCGAAGAGCCGAAACCTGGGCTTGGAACAATGTCGCCAATTGACGGGACAAAATGACGACATCCTTGCTCGAGACTCGATCGAAAAAAGAGATTTTGCCAGAAAGAAATGAACCTGGTGCTCCAGCTTCCTTTATCGAAGCCAAAACCAGACCTCTTCTTTGCAAAGAAGCAATAGCAACATCGACATTGATCGCGTCAATCGAGCCATTTTTTTTGGCACCGGTCTCATCTAATACTTCATAGTTAAATAACATATTATTTGATTATATCATTCTACCCAAACTTTTTGGATCCATCGAATTTGCATAAGCATTTTCGACTGTAATCTCCCCCGTCCTAACCAACTCTGCCAAAGAACGATTCATGTCTATCATTCCTTCTTGAGAGCTAGTTTCGATGATCGTATTCAATTCGTGTATTCTTTTTTCGCGAATCAAGTTTGAGACTGCAGTATTATTGATTAATAATTCATAAGCAGGAACTAGACCACCAGAAATTCTAGGGATTAGCCTTTGAGAGAAAATACCATTTAGTGAGCCAGCCAATTGGACTCTGATTTGATCTTGTTGACCAGCAGGAAAAGAATCGATGATACGATCGATAGTTTGAGATGTATTGTTTGTATGCAAAGTAGAAAATACCAAGTGGCCTGTTTCGGCAGCCGTCACTGCTGTCGAGATCGTATTTATGTCGCGCATCTCACCGACCATACACACATCGATATCCTGACGAAACATTGCCGTTAGAGCATTGGCAAAATCAGGTGCATCAATACGGATCTCTCTTTGATCTATGATGGATTTTTTTGATTCAAATTCGTATTCGATCGGATCTTCGATGGTTAAGATGTGTTCGGCTCTTGTTTGATTGATCATTTCGATCATTGTCGCCAAAGTTGTCGTCTTACCCTGACCTATAGGACCGACTACCAAAAAAAATCCTTGGGGCTTACGAGTAAAGACCTCCAAAACAGGCGGAAGCTTGAGTTCCGATAGTGTTCTAATTGCTTTTGGGATCAAACGCAAAGCCACAGAAGGTTTGCCTTGATGAAAATAGATATTACCTCGAAAACGAGCGTTGGTAAGACTATATGAGAAATCGGCAGTCTTTTCTACATCCAAGATATCTTTATTCTCTGCTGTCAAGAAAACTCCAAGAAAACCCTTCATATCAGAATCAGTAATAACAGACTGTTTCAAAAGTGGTATCAAGTTACCAGAAACCCTGATAATTGGGTTTCTCCCAACCGAAAGATGAAGATCCGAGGCTCCCTCGTGCAAAAGCAGTGTCACCAAGTCATCTATAATTTTTTTGTATTCCATTTGTTTTTTTATTATGATTTTTTACTAGAGCAAATCTTCTCTACTTCTACTAGAACCTCTGATGGTATAGATGTTGCTTTGACTATATAGCCATCTACATTGGCTTTTTGTGCTCTTGCAACATCATCAGAAGCGCTTTGGTTTGTAAGCATGATGATAGCTGAACCAGTAGCTAGTTTTTCTCCTCGAATGGTGGAAACAAAATCCAGACCGTCCATACCAGGCATAACAATATCGATCAACATTACATTTGGAACATATCCATCACGAAGAATTTTGAGGGCTAATTCGGTAGAATTTGCCACTTTTACATCATAACCGGCTTTGGTAAATTTCATTGAATACATGTCCAACAAAAAACTATCGTCATCAACAAACATTATTTTCTTTTGAGTATTTTGATCTGCCATAATTATATTATACAATAAAAAAATTATTAAAGTTTATTTACCTCTTCAAAAGGAATCTTCTTTTCAAAAGCTTTGACAATGGCACTTTCTCGAATCGACAACATTCCCTTTTTTCTAGCAATCTTTAGGATCTCTGACTCGACAGGATTGGTCAAAATTGCATTTTCTATATCTCTATCCATCATGAACATCTCGAACACCGCCATGCGACCACGAGTACCCTTTGGACAATCTGGAGTAGGTTTTATCTTGTAGACCGTATCAGAAAATGGTATTTCTTTCATATACTCTTCTGGTAAATCGATAAAATTCCTTTCAATAAGAGCTTTGGTATTTCCTTCAACTTTGATCAATTCGCCATTATTTGGGCAAAGTGTACCAACCAATCGTTGGGCAATAGTAAGGATAAGGGTCGGAGCAATAAGGTAAGGGTCGACTCCCATATCAATAAGACGAGGGATTACTCCGGCAGCGTTGTTTGTGTGTAGTGTCGAAAAAACCAAGTGACCAGTCAAAGCAGCTTGAACGGCCAGCTGGGCAGTTTCTTTGTCTCGAATCTCTCCTACCATGATCACATCAGGGTCTTGTCGCAAAGTAGTACGGAGGCCGGAACTAAAATCATATCCTATTTCTGGACGGACTTGTGACTGACTTACCCCCTCGATCTGATATTCGACAGGATCTTCCAAAGAAAGCACATTGTAACTTTCTCGATCTACTTCTTCCAAAATCGAATAAAGGGTTGTGGACTTTCCGGAACCGGTAGGACCAGTAATAAGAATCATTCCGTAAGGAGCATTTATGGCTTTACGGACCATCTCTAGATACCTTGGAGAAAAACCAAGTTTGTCTATAGTGCGAATACCCTTGGCTTGATCCAAGATACGCATCACCACCTTTTCACCATAATAAGCTGGGAATGTAGAGACACGAAAGTCTATACGCCTTCCATCAATACGAGCAGAGAACCTACCGTCTTGTGGTTTGCGTCTTTCGTCCAATTTCATATTAGACAAAACTTTGATACGAGAAACTACAGCCGAATGGATCTGCGGTGGCAAGACCAGACTAGTATTCAATATCCCATCGACACGAAACCTAACTCTAACCTTCTCTCGCATATGCTCTATGTGCACATCAGAAGCTTCTCCTTCTACTGCATAACGGACAATTGTTGCCACGATCTTGACTACCGGTGCATCTTCGACTATCAACGCTTCTGATTTATCTTCTTCTGACTTACCATCTCCTTCTTTCTTATTCCCTTTCTTCTTTGAATCTACAACCTCTGCCGAAAGCTCCGTCTCGAGTTCTGACAAAGCTTTTGTTACTTCTCCAGTCAAACCTTTGTACATCTCTATGATCTTTTCAAAATCGCTGACGGTAATAAGAAAAACATTGTAAGGAATATTCTTTTTAGTCGCCAAGAAATTTAGAGCGTCCCGAGCTTCCATATTGTCTGGATCAACGATTCCAACCTCCAAGGTATCGTTTACCAACCCTATCGGCGCAAAACGATAATGGCGTGCAGATTCTTCTGGAATATATTCCAAAACATCAAATGGTACTGTTGAAGCTCCGAGGGAACGAACGGGTACATTCAAAAACTCTCCCCTAGCATTCAAAATATCTTCTTGTTTAACACCGTGCGCAGCCAATGCTTCATCCATCGAAACACCGGTTGATATTTGTTTACGGATTTCTCCTATATCAACCTTATTAATCAACTTTTTTTGCAAAAGAATATCGAGGACTGACATGATGTTGATTTGTTATCGGACTAACGACTAGAAGAAGGATTGGAAACTCCAGGTACTGGCGAAAAAGGATTCGACCTGCCAACTGAAAGAGTAGGAATTACGACCGAATGATCTATCAGAGTCTCGTAGGATTTATCGGAAAAAAAGCTACTGTCAATCGACAAAGAGTCGATCTCGTTTAGTAATCTCAAAACTCTTGATCCGACTACTTGGCTATCACCACCAGATTCAAGAGTTAAACTGTCGGTTGGTTTGGTTCCGCTCCAATAGAAATAACCAATTGCAAGAAATATAACTACAATAGTGATTACTATATATGGGGTTTTGGATGTTTTGGGAGTATTCATAATATTATGGAACTCTTGACCAGTAAGTTGTTAAACTAACCTTCCAATTGTACACGCCATCTTCACTTGTTGTAACAGATAGACTATCAACATCCATAATTCTAAGATTTGACTCTATTGTCTGTAAAAAACTAATGAATTGCTGATATGTTGCATCTACATCAAAATTTATCTTAGCTTTATCTAAAACAGGTGAAGCAACTTCACTATTTGCTCCTGGATCTATGGATTGATCTTGCGTAGCGTCTTCGGGAGAAGCGCTGCTAATAGATACATTGACATTTTTCAAAGGAAGGCCTTTGCGATATGCAATATCATTCATCTCGATAATCAATCTAATATTATCGACATTTTTGGGGATAATCTTGTCTAGTTTGGCACGATTTTCTACAGACAACTTGTTGTAATCGAGAATCACCTTATCTCTAACATCGATCAATCTTTTTGCATTATCTATGGCTGTTTTGTACTCATCATTGGATAGTTTTACAATCTTTGCTTCAGCCAAAATATTGGTCGTAACAGTAAAGTATAGACCAACTGCAAGAATTATTAGGATAATGGCGTAGATGTTTTTGTTCATATTTGTTATGGGCTAGCTATTGGATCATCGTTCACTGATTTCTCATAAGACAAAGCATTTGCATCAATTCTGGCTGATAACTCAAAAGATACCGTACCATTTGCGTTAGTCGTCGGATTGGACAAAATCGGACTTTTGATGACTTTTCCTAAGCCATAATCGGAAAGCTGACCAAGGATGTCAGATTGGAAGGCAATCGAAGGTAGGTCCTTACCGTAACCTTTTATGTTAAGTGTTATGTCACCACTATCTACTGAACCTCCTTTGAAATCCATACTAGTAAAACGAACATTATCGACTGCCAACTTTTGGACTATATCGAAAACTCTGGATACTGCGATGTGACTTTTTAAGATCTTTTTTGCCGAATCAATCTGAAAATTTATCCCCTTTAGTCTTTCTATTGTCTCAATCTGAAACTGCCCTTCTCTAGTTGCCAATTCTTTTTTGAAAAGTTCGTTTGTCGAGGTTAGGTATGATTTCCAAAAATAAGCACCTGCTATACCAGCCACCGAGATGACAAAAATTATGACCGCCACAAACATAAATATGCTTTCGGTAGTTGTACTTTTGGCCTTTTTTACTGTCCCATTACTAATCACCCCGCTAACTTGGGATAGATTTTGTTTCTTGGGTATAAACGAAGTTTGAAACTTTTGTTCCATATATTCATGTCAATTATACCAATAATATCCTGATTTGGTATATGTGTATAACAAATTATGAAAGTTCGGAGAGACGGCGTAACGCTATGCCAATGGCAACAGCGAATTCTGGACCTGTTTTTGTAAATTCTTCTGCCAAAACTGCAGGAGTTTCTAATTTACCGAACGGATCAGCACTTACGACTTCAGTCTGAAAACTAATTTTTGCCAAATCAACGAAGCCTTTTAATAATACGCCACCGCCTGTTAGATACACTTTACTAATATTTTTTGCATATTTCTTTTGATAAGACAACATTGCGCTATTTGCCTCGTACAAGATGTAATCTAGGTTTATGGTTATTATCTCGGTCAATTCTTTGTATTCCGGACCACCTTTTAGACCGTAAGTACGCTTCATGCTTTCTGCGGTTGCGATAGAGACGGCGAGAGCCTTTGAAAGAGCAAGGGTGATATCCTGACTACCTTTGTTGATAATATGAGAAGAACGAAGAATTCCCCTTTCTGAAATATATAACTTGGTTGATCTCGCACCCATATCGAGTATCATCGTAGTTGAGACGCCTTGATCTAAAATTGCTCGAATCGAACTAAATATCTCTATCTCA
Source organism: uncultured Candidatus Saccharibacteria bacterium (assembly GCA_964394505.1). GTDB lineage: Bacteria > Patescibacteriota > Minisyncoccia > Phycocordibacterales > PALSA-1337 > C7867-002. Next base: position 22,084 of record CAYMXR010000002.1, read on the forward strand.
TAAAAACTCGGTACCAATCCACTACCAGTCATGATTGACTGATATTCATTTATAAAATCATTGTGAATGGCGACAACCAAGACATCTTTACCGGCTTTTTCTTGTTTTTGTGTTTCATCTTGGGAAATATAATTTTCTTCGCGAGGAATTATGGAATAATCCAGCAAAACTTCACCCAATGGAACAGGGATATACTTTCTGGCTTCAATGGCAACAACATCCCCAATTTGATTTTCTGGAACAGGCGGTATGGTTATAAAAGCCAAAAGACTTGCCGAAAAAGGCAGAGACACACCACAAGCCGAGGTAGTAGTTTTTGCTTCACGAAGAATATCCTTTATTGCCTCAATGATCTTTGGAGTTTGTAAAGCGGTAGACTGACCAATCTCCAAACCGGCGTAAGGTCCAAGTGCTAGTTCACCATAAGTTTGCAAAACGGCTTTGCCATGTTTCTTTTTTATTTGAACTAATTTTATTGCCGAAGAACCTATATCTACACCCAAAACACTTACTTCTTTTTTGAAAAATGAAGAGAAGAATGACATGGTTGTATTGTATCATATGGAGATAAAATGTTGAAAGACAAAAATACTAATTCCCCCTATAATCTTGTTATGATTATTAAGTATTTAAAATCAATAGTTCAAATAATCATCAACTCACTATTCCCTATCTCAAATACAGATAAGTTGTTGTTTTCATACACACCCAAACAAGCCTTAGATAAATTACCCAAAGCCCTAAATACGCCAATCCAAGGCACCTATTCGGTTTTTGCTTACAAAGATGAAGTAGTTAAGAGACTAATTTGGAATATTAAATATAAAAAGAATGCGGAAGCGATTGAGATCGGTGGATATGCGTTGTATAGAAAGATAGGTGGAATAATCAATAACCAATTTCCAATAACCCCTTCTTCGCCCCTCGATAAAAACTCGGGGCTACGAAGGGCAAGCAATGATCAGATTCTACTGATTCCAATCCCTATAACCCAAAGAAGAAAGAACGAGCGGGGGTTTAATCAGTGTGAGTTACTAGTAAACGAGATTCTTAGGCTAGATAAAGCCGACAAGAACCTTATCACTTCAAAGGATTTATTGACGAGAACAGTACACAAAGACAGACAGACCCTGAAAGGTCGCGATGAACGACTAGAGGACGCGAAGAATATTTTCTCGATAGACAATAAAATTCTTGATTTACTAGAGGACAACTATTTTAAGTCAAACCAAAATCTGCTCGAAAATAACTTCACTTCAGATAATAAGTCCGCAAAAAATCTACTGGTAATAGTGATCGACGATGTAATCACAACTGGTAGCACGATAAAGGAAGCAGTAGAAACTCTTATGTCAGCGGGATTTGATCGGGTAATCGGGATCTCTTTGGCACACTAAGGTGAGAGGTAATAGGTAATAGGTAATAGGTAATAAAAGATAGGAAAGTTATTCTGTTTTAGCTCTTACCTCTAACCTTTTACCTCCTAACTCCTAACTCTTCACTACCCTTACAAACCTCCTCTTCCCTATCTTCAAAATTGTATCTGCTGTTGGAGTAAAATTTGGATCGGCAATCTTTGTATCGTCTTCTAGGCGCACAGCACCACCGTCTATGAGCCTTCTCCATTCGGCCTTGGATGGGACAACTTCTGCTTTGATAAGAGCCTCTGGCAAAGACTCACCATTCTTCAAAATTATTTCTTGAATATCCTCTGGAAGCCCGCCTTTGGAAAATGTTTTCTCGAATGATTCTTGTGCACTATTTGCCATTTCCTCACCATGAAACCTTTTTACTATGTCAAAAGCGATATGAGCTTTTGCATCACGGGGACCTTTATTCATCAAACTTTCCTTGTCTGCCAAAGGGATCCTCGTACAATAAACAAAGAGAGGTTCTATCATTGGATCTGGCAAAGACATGACTGCCCCAAAAAGTTCATTTGGCGGAAGATTGATGAAGACTCCGGTACCGTTTGATTTGGACATGAGCTCACCCGTCTTTGGATTTGCAACGAGGTTCAGAGCAACAACAAACTTGTCTTTGTTCTTGAGACGCTTCAGCAAAGTCCTACCTGCAAGAGCGTTGAAAGTCTGATCGGTACCACAAACTTCTACATCGACATCCATGGCCACGCTGTCAAATCCTTGCATGAGTGGATACATGAACTCATGAAGGTGTATCGGTGTATTTTCTTTCAATCTTTTGGCGAACATATCTCTCTCGAGCATTTGTTGGACGGTAAAATTTGAAGCAAGGTTCACAACATCACCAAAAGAAAGTTTTGACAACCACTCGGAATTGTAAGCTATCTTGGCGGGATTTTCTGGATCATCAAACTTGATAAGTGGCTTCACTTGTTCCAACCAGCCAGCGACATTGGCTTTGACCTGTTCTTGAGTCAACTGTTTTCTGGTTGCACTTTTGTCTGAAGGATCACCTATCTGTGCTGTAAAATCACCAAACAAAATGACTATCTCGTGACCAAGCTCTCGCAACTCTTCCATGAACATGATGTTCTTTGCATGACCGAGGTGAAGTGCGGTAAATGTCGGATCAAAACCGATATACATCTTCATGCGATCACCACTCTCTAACCTCTCCATAAATTCTTTCTTTGTAGGCAAGACTTCTACCACTTCACCCCGCGCGAAGATTTCTTCTATTCGTGATTTATCGGTAATGATTTTCATATTAATTAGACTGCTGGGGTCGGATTTGCAGGAGGGTTATTGCTAGAGTTTGTGGAGGTGGTATTGTCTTTGACTTCCACAGGATGAGACTTAGAATGCCACTTTCCGACTACAAAATACAAGTAGATAAGTTCCAAAATACCCATCGTGTTTACAACAAGAAGGATGATGAACCACCATTTTTCATCTCTTTTTGCCGCATTCCAAAGAGCATAGCCTTTGAGAGCGATGAATATCAAAAATAGAGCTACAAATATGATACTTATACCCGCAATTGACATTGGTCCTAATCCAAAAAACGGTCCCCCACTAAAATTATTCATCATAATGATTATATATGTTTATAATAAAGTTATTTTAGCATAAATAATATTAAAATCTCGGATAACATCTTTCTAGACAGAGTTCATATCAACTAGTACATTTCCATTGCCGACTTTTTTACCATAATTGTTTAATATACTAGATGTCATTCGCAGACCGTCACGCTTCGTGGCGGTTTGTATTTTATACCTCTTTTCGAATCTTCATTTTCCAACTATCAATATTAATAAGGTCAATCTTTCCTTGTTCGTGTTTCTTGATGATATCTTTTAGTCTTGTTGATTCAAATTCTTTAGCAGTTTCGTCATCACCTTCGTCTATGCCCGAATAATAGAAGACTTTTTCACATTTCCATTTATCCGTGAGATACGCGTAGAGCTTACGCCAGTCAATAATAAATCCGAGCAACTTACGAGTAGTACTTGCAGTATTTTGAACATCAACAAATGCATAACGCTTTTTTGATTTGAAAACTGACATAGGTGGTATTGTACCACTTTTTTATACCCAATTCCGTGTCTACTTATTGGGGTACAGATTAATTGCGGAAATTTTTGCTTAAAGTTCGAACGTTTTTCGCTCGAAATCCACGGGTGTGATTTTTTCCTTGAATGAAATGCGGGGTCTTTTAGCGACACTGTTTTATTTGAAACCACAAAAAATGGTTGGGCAGCACACGTCCGCTTCTATGAACGAATCATTCTTCTCTCAAGTCACCTACTATCACATGCCATTTTATTCCTCTTTCAGAATCATAGGTTCCAATATCTGTATAATTACTATGTACTGCCAATGATTTTCTGTTTGTGTCGGCGATTTCACCTACAAATATTTCGTAATTTTGTTCTTTTAGTATCTCTTGGGTCGCTGAGTGGAGGCGCACAAATGTCATACCACCACGAAACGACTTATCAATACAAATTTGAGCAAAAATCACATAGTTATAATCTGCAATTAGCTTCCCATCAAATTCCATTTTTTCCGCCTGACTCAACATTTCTGCAAAAAAAGGATTTCTATGACCTGCCTCTCTACTCATCGTAATTGCATATCCCTTAAGTTTTTCGCCACTAATACTAACAACAATACCAGAATCATTAATAATTTCTGCTAATTCATTTTCGGTAGGATTCCACGTTACAAATCCTTCTTTTTCTTTTTCTTTTTCGGACAAATTATCTCCGAGGCTATTTTCGATTAGCCGTCTAATAGAGGGGATATCTGGTATTTCCGCTCTTCTAATAACTGTTTTTTCTTTATTGATATTTTCAAAATCATTCATAATATGAATTATACTATCTTTTTATCTATTTGCGGAGACGGAGGGATTCGAACCCTCGAGGCCTTTAAGGGGCCTACATCTTTAGCAAAGATGCTTATTCGACCGCTCTAACACGTCTCCTTTGGTACGCTACAACCACGAACTTCATGACCTGAGTCGATCGGAAGCGTCGATGGGTGGCGACCAAACCATTGTGGCATACAATAATTAAATTGACAAAACACTTATTGATTTGTTACAATACTTGCATAAGTGGCTTCGGCCTCGCGCTCATCCGTAAGGGTGAGCGCAAACAGTTATACCCGAAATTATCCAAAATTAGTCTTTTTTATAAAATCAACTAATCTGGTAAAAGTCTCCGTATCCAATACACCAATCTTCTTTCTTAACCTTTTTGCATCAATCAATCTTATTTGCTCAACCATAGCATAAGATTCCTCAACATTATTAAACTGATGACCTAATGAAAATAAGTTCTTACGTTTTTTTGAAGTGGTAAGTGGTACTATTAGACACGTATCCAAACTCAATCTTTTAATTACAGCAACCGGTCTTGTAAATTCCTCCCCTTTGCCATTCTGCTCAAATCCAACATTCTTACCTATTGAAGACCACCAAATCTCTCTTTCGTGAAAAAAGACCTTACTATTATCTTTAATCAAATCATCTTTTACCTTATGCCATCTTTTCAATTTATCATCCATCAAATCAATTTCAATTCGATCAATACCAAATTCTTCAAACTCTTTTTCCCAAAGGATCTGGCAATCAGTAAGCTTCATAAGACGTTCTTCCTTGGTCATATCTCTTATCTCTTCAATTGTGTATTTATTCTGAAAATCCCTTTCACCAAGCCATTCGGAAATTTCATCCCAAGTTGTATGTTCGTCGTACCTTTCGATTAGACTCCTAACAGAGGATTCATCATCTAGATCAAAATTTGCATAATATTTCCCAAATTCTTTATCATAATCAACGTATTTTTCATAACCCATCTCTTTAGCAAATGAAAATACATAATCTCTAATTGCTTTAATATCTTTATTCTGCTCCATATCCCCTTCACAAATAGCATTAGCAATCCAATCTGCCATGTAAACAGAGCGCATAAGATCCCAATATTGTTTCTTAGTTATATTTATCTGCATAATAATTAGAGACCAGTCCATTCTGGCACACTATAAATTAATTATCAAAAAACTAACCTATTGCACCCCCTTTCCCAATAGCTATAATTACCCCATGTCCCTCACCCTAGAGACCAAGGTCTCCGAGCACTTCCGAATCACGCCAGCCCAAAAGATGGCTTTGAAGAAACTTGGTATAGAAAATATCGAAGACCTCCTTTACCATTTCCCTGTTCGCTACGGCGATACCGCAGTGGCAAAAAGTATCGATTCCTTGCAAGCCGGCGACAGTGCAGTCATTTTTGGTAAAATTAGTGGACTAAAAGCTAGCAAAGGGTTCAAAACCAAGGTCACTATGGCAGATGGATATGTAGAAGATGAAACTGGTCGTATTCACTGCGTCTGGTTCAATCAACCATATCTTGCAAAGATGATCCAGGACGAATCTCTAGTGCGGATAGAAGGCAAGGTTAGTGCAAGAAGAAAAAAGACAACTGTTATCAATCAAAATGACCAATCGCCAGAGATCTATTTTTCCAATCCAAAAGTTGAAGTAGTAAACAGTGTACCCATAGGTGTCGGTGATTCACTTTTTGGTGACGGTAATGAAGCTCATACCCTCTACCCAGTTTACCCAGAATCTAGAGGTATAAGTTCGAGCTGGATATATCATGCTCTCCAAAAATTATTCAAAAATAACATTTTGGAAATGATGAATGACCCTATACCAGAATCTATCCTTACAAAATATCATTTACCAAATATAAAAACCGCTCTCGTCTGGATCCATACGCCACTTAGGCGCGACGACGCCGTTTCTGCCCGCAAGAGATTTTCTTTTGAAGAAATATTTGTAATCCAGCTCGGTAAAAAACAAGCTCGAAAAAAATATGAGTCGCACCCCTCATTCCTCATCGAAACACCGATAGAAGAAGTGCAGGAATTCGTAAGACGATTCCCATTCCAAGCCACCGAAGCACAAACAAGAGCAATAGAGACGATAGTTAGCGAGATGAAAGGTGGACAAGCAATGTCTAGACTACTCGAAGGTGATGTGGGATCTGGCAAGACCGCTGTTGCAGCCGCCACCGCCTATGCTGTTATGGTTTCCAAACCAAATAAAAATATGGTGTCGACAAATCCTAAAAATTCCGCCCAAAGCTTAAACCAAAAAAAACTTACAGAAAATGAAAGCTTTATTCAAGTTGATCGAACCAATGCAAAACCAATACCAAAACCCAGTGAAAAAACTGTTCGCTCTTCAAATCTACAAATTGCCTATATGTGCCCAACCGAGATCTTGGCTACTCAACACTTCGAATCTTTCATCCAATATTTTTCATATATGCCTATCCAGATCGGCCTCATCACTGGTTCGGGTTGCAGAAAATTCCCTTCCAAAGTCAATCCAAAAGGTTGGACCGATATATCCCGAACACAACTTCTAGAATGGGTTTTAAATGGTGAGATAGCCGTTCTTATCGGCACTCACGCTCTCATTCAAAAGAGCGTGGTCTTCAAAAATCTCGCTTATGTGATAATAGACGAGCAGCACCGATTTGGGACAGCGCAAAGAGCAAAATTGGTAAAAAAAAATTTTCCAAATGTTGAAAAGATCGCTCTAGAAAAAAGTCCTAAAATAAAAAATGTAAACAACGATTCAATTATCGAGACACATTCGGCGCCTCATCTCCTCTCCATGACCGCAACCCCTATTCCCCGCACACTTGCTCTCACAATGTACGGGGACTTGGATCTTACTTTACTCGACCAATCTCCAGCAGGCAGAAAGCCTATAATTACCGAGCTTGTCTTGCCAGAAAAAAGACAGGAGATATATGAGACGATTCGAGTTGAACTCCGAGCCGGAAGACAGATGTATGTCATCTGCCCGAGGATAGATGAACCTGATCCAGACAAAGAAGCGGCGATCATTGCCAAATCGGTAAAAGAAGAGGCTGTAAGACTAAAACGATCGGTCTTCCCTGAATATGAAATCGGAATTTTGCATAGCAAGATGAAACCAGACGAAAAAGATCGAGTGATGAATGATTTTAAAATTGGAAAAATTAAAATCCTGTGTGCTACATCAGTGGTCGAAGTTGGTGTTAATGTGCCGAATGCTACAGTCATCATTATTGAAGGTGCAGAGAGGTTCGGTCTTGCTCAATTGCATCAACTGCGAGGTCGCGTCATGCGAAGCACATTCCAAGCCTTCTGCTACGCCTTTACCGAAACTACATCTCAAAAATCTATCGAAAGATTGCGAGCTCTCCAAAGTGCCAAGAACGGTTTTGAACTAGCTGAGCTTGATCTTTCCCAAAGAGGTGCTGGCCAATTGTCCGGTAGTCAACAATGGGGTGTCTCAGACATTGCTATGGAAGCATTACAAAACCTGAAGATGGTAGAAGCGGCGCGAGCGGAGGCGAGCATGCTTGTCGAACAAGATATCACTCTATCGGCCTTCCCTATTCTAAAGAAAAAGGTAGATGAGCACAGTGCGGGATCGCATTTTGAGTGATCAAAGACTACCAAGAATTTTCAGATACTTCTCTGCTCCGTAAGTACTTGGTCAGCAACATTCCTCTCGAAAATATCTTTTAAGAAAATATGGACCAACTCTTGAAAGCGTTTTTTTGCATGCTCCTCGGAACGACCAACTGTAGAAATATCCAATGCTGGAGAATAAGCAATGACCTGTTTGTGATCCTTAATAAAATTAACAGTAAGTTTAATTTTCGGAAGTGAAATCATATTATTATCCTAGCATAGGAATATGGTCGAATCTAGCAATATTTTTTGTCCGCCCTCCTGGACTTGAACCAGGAACCGATCGAGTATAAGTCGATTGCTCTACCATTGAGCTAAGGGCGGGCGCACATTTTCAAAATTACTCACTCCAATTTATAAGTCGATTGCTCTACCATTGAGCTAGGAGTGGGTGATGAATTTTCACAGCACTACACATAACCTCGCAAGTACTTTAAACCGGACATTACAAACAGGTAAAGTTCCTTGTTTAAATATAGTACACTGCATGTTCCATGTCCAAACCCAGACTTATAAGTTATATCACATAATCTGGTCTTTTTGATATATGGCTTTCTAAACTGGGTAATTGGTATTTTAAGATAAGATGACCAAAATTGCATCTCTTTTCCTATATTCATATCGCTATATAAATGTAAAACTACTTTTAACTTAGAACTTTTTACATTCATAACATGTAACCACTTAATAAAAAGTCTCAAGATATCTGGATCTGTATTCGTCATAGCTACAGTACTGGGTGCAGCTTTTGTTCCCTCTCCCCAATACAAGAATAACCCCGCTAAGATTATTTCTCTCTCAGAAAGCTTTCCAATTTTATCTGTTACATTATCAAATGACTTCTTCTCTTCAATCTCCTTCTTCGTCCTCATCGTATTTCTAAATCTTTCAATTCGAGCAGGATTTTTTCCTCGCAATGAATCAATCCGTTCTTTTGACAGAGGAAAGTCTTTCAACCAAAGACTCAATGTTGATTTGCTTACATTGACCTTATTCCTTATTTGACTGTAACTTAGGCCCTTGTTCCTTAAGCCGAGTACAACTTGCTTATCTTTTTCTTTTGCAATCATGTACCAATGATATCACATCACCAGATTACAAATCCATAGTCCAACAACTAAGCTAACTTACCATTTGAATTACTCTTTATTGCAATACCCTGCGCGACCAAAATGGTCTCGTATTCTTCCCTCTCGATCGTCTCGGTCTCAATAAGACGCTTGGCGATCGCTTCGAATGCCTTTTTATTTTCTAGCAAACATTTCTTGGCAACCTCGCGAGCCTCGCTCATTATTCTAGAGACTTCGCTATCTATGAGTGAAGCGACCTCCTCTGAATATTCGCGATCCGAAACACCCATTCCAAACAAGACTTTGCCTTGAGCACTTTCGAGAGCGACTGGTCCAATCTTATCCGACATTCCATATCTTGTCACCATGTCACGGGCAAGAGCGGTTGAAACCTGAAGATCGTTTGAGGCTCCTGTCGTGAGATCGCCAAAAACTGTCGTCTCAGCCACATAACCACCGAGTGATACAGCGATATCATCGAGAAACTCTTTGCGTGATTGCAACTTTCTCTCTTCAAAAGGAAGTTTGAGTGTATAGCCAGCGGCGCGACCGCGAGAAATGATCGAGATCTTGTGGACAGGATCGGCATAAGGCAAGACCGAAGCGATGATCGCATGACCAGCCTCGTGATATGCAGTAATCTCTTTTTCCTTCATCGAAAGAATATGACTCCTTCTTTCTGGACCCAACATAACTTTTTCTATCGATCTGATAAGGTCAAATTGACCGATCTTGTTTCGATTTTCTCTGGCAGCCAAGATCGCCGCTTCATTCATAAGAGAAGCAAGATCGGCCCCAGAAAAACCAGGAGTTCTCTCTGCTACAACCTTTATATTGACATCTTCAGCCAACTGCTTTCTCGCCGAGTGAATCCCAAGTATTGCCTCACGATCTTCACGATCAGGAAGATCGATGACTACTCGACGATCGAACCTACCGGGACGAAGCAAGGCAGGATCGAGAACATCTGGACGATTGGTTGCCGCCATTACAATAACTTTTTCATTTGGTTCAAAACCGTCCATCTCGACAAGTATCTGGTTTAGAGTCTGTTCGCGCTCATCATTTCCACCACCCATGCCAGAACCTCGAGCACGACCGACTGCGTCTATCTCATCGACAAAGACTATTGCCGGAGCACTGTTCTTTGCCATTTTGAACAAATCTCTAACACGCGACGCTCCGACACCGACGAACATTTCGACAAATTCTGAACCGGAAATAGAGAAGAAAGCTACACCTGCTTCCCCAGCGACAGCTCGAGCAAGCAAAGTCTTACCTGTACCAGGTGCTCCCATAAGGATCACCCCTTTTGGTATCTCAGCCCCAATCTCAATAAACTTTTTTGGATTCTTGAGAAAATCTACAATTTCCATAAGTTCTTGTTTTGCTTCTTTTGCTCCGGCCACATCCTTGAAAGTGACTTTTTGTTTTATATCATCAGGCATTGTGATACGAGCTTTTGATTGACCAAAAGATAAGGCTTGCATACCAGCACCACGAACCTGTCTAGAAATTAACCAAACAAAGAATACCAAAAACAAAATTGGTGCCAAGAATGGAGCCAAAGCAGAAAACCAAAAGGAAAAACCTCCAGGTTCATTGATCATGATCGTAGTCGAAGCAAGTTTGCTTTGAGTTACACCGAGCCTAACCAATGACTCTGTAAGAGAAGAATCTGATTCTTTTTTGATGGTCTTTTTGGTTTGATCTCTATAGGTGGCGATGATATTGTCTCCAGAAATATCCAAAGAAGAAACGATGCCTTTTTGAATATCATTTGCAAGTACAGATATGGCAACCTCTACAGTATCTACCTTTTGCTTGGAGTATTCGGAATATATGCCGGTTATAAACAAAAAGATAATTACGACGATAGCAAGAATGCTAAAAAAGCTCATATTGGATGGCGTAAATTTGCCACCCTTCGCACCTCTTTCTGGTTGATTATTGACTACATTATTCATGTAAAACTACTTTAGCTTCTTTTTTAATTTGAGGCAAGGAAATGTTACAATTGACATCATGTTGGCACTTCTACCTTTGATTCCCATAATTTTTCTTGGAGTACTTATGATCAAGCACAAGAAGCCTGCTTACACATCTGCAATGGTAATGTTAACTGTGATGTTGGGAATGAGTATTCTTGTATGGCAAATAAAAGAGGTATTCCTGATAGGTTCTTTACTGAAGTCTTTACTAATATCCTTAGAGATTGCACTTATAGTATGGGGCGCCTCTATCTTCATAAACCTTATTCAAAAGGAACATTTTTCTCTAATTTTTAGAAGAATTATCGGTTCAATTACCCATGACAGAAGAATACAAGCGATATTGATTGGTTGGATATTCGTCGGTTTCGTAGAAGGTATTGCCGGTTTTGGTACTCCATCAATAATAGCGGTGCCACTACTAATTCTTTTTGGCTTTAGCCCAATATCTGCAATTGTAGTATCTTTGTTGGGAGATGGAATGGCGGTTAGTTTTGGCGCCGTAGGAACACCTATATTATATGGAATTGTTCAAGGTGCAAATCTTACAGGAATAGAAAATATTGGAACGATAATGGATATTACCAAGACCACAGCTTTGATACATTCATTGGTAAGTTGGATAATACCATTATCAATAAGTTGTATTGTTGTCACCTTATACGGAAGATCAATAAGAGAGGGTTTTTCGATATATCCGTATATTATTGTATCCTGGTTGTGTTTTGTAATACCGTATCTTATTACCGCCTTGTTTATCGGACCAGAGTTCCCCACGATCATTGGATCGCTAATCGGAGGAACAGTTCTTTTATATATTACAAAAAAGAAAATTTTTGTTCCCAAAATTCCATGGAGGTTTCCCAATGAAGAATCGAATCCGGAGACAATGAGAACAAGACAAGCGCTAAAAGGTTCTTTTCGAATCATCACCCCTTTGATCTTGGTAATACTAATTCTTGCTGGTCTAAAATTACTATCTTTCACAGAACTTGGAAATTATATTTTCAATATTTTTACAATAAAACTAAGAGACATCTTTGGTACTGGAATCGCCCACAGTTTCTCTATATTAAAATCACCTTTCATTGCTTTTGCCTTAGCGATTCTACTCTCATGGCCAATAATGAAATTGAGAAAAAAAGATTTTATCGAAGCGATCAAAGAATCCAAAAACAAAATCTTTAAGATTATATTGGCATTGTTTTCTGTTATAAGTGTTGTGCAACTCTTCATATATTCAGGCAACAATATTAGCGGACTACCGGAAATGTCCGAGATTATCATTTCTCAATTCTCATGGCTTGGTGAAATCTGGGGTCTAATAGCGTTGCCTTTTGGATCACTGGGAGCTTTCCTGACTGGAAGTGCCACGGTCTCAAATCTATTATTTAGTCCGATTCATACAAAGTTTGTTTCTATGTTTGATCTAAGCCTAGTTACAATCCTATCATTCCAAGCGATCGGAGCCGCCATTGGTAATATAATATCTATTCACAACATTGTCGTCGCCTGTTCGGTCGGCAAACTCGAAGAAAGTAACGAGGGTAGGATTATTGTTTACAATATAATACCCCTTATACTTTATTCAGTTATGGCAATAATAGTCGGACTTATCTTGGCGAAGTATGTGTAACTGTTTGAATGGGAAAAGACACTTTTTGAGATTATGGGGCAAATTGTTATTTTAATATCTCCGTTATACAGAGATAGCGAGTGGAGATGGGCGGAATCGGTCACGGATAATTTCTTCGCCAGCTCAGAAATTTCCGCGACCCCGGCTCACGGCCTCGCCTGCTGGCTCGGCATTCGCTCCGCCTTTCTCATCCTTTCATCTCTCACAACACAGACACCAAAAATGACCTGCAGCAGTGCAGGTCATTTTTGGTGTTGTGGAGATGGGCGGAATCGAACCGCCGTGCAACTGATATGTGAAGAACGATTCTACAGTGTTAGCTAACCTTGTACCACCTTGCGATGGATTTAATGAATGTATCCGAGAAAGTTAGCAAAATGTACATTCACGATCTCTAAGCTTCGAGAATAAAAGTGAGAAGCTCTTATTCCCTACATCCAAGTTATTACACCAGCTCTATTGTTAGGATCCCAATAGAGTGATGGCCCTTATACAAGAGCAAATGCAAGTTCCTTTGCTCCGAAATACGGAGTAACGGTTGATTTAGCATTTAGAGTTTCCGTCAGATTTCCGTCCCACTACGCTCTGCAAAGCAGAGCTTCGCGGGACTCCGAGTTAACGGTGCTCGCACTGCACGAACTTACATGACCGGTTGTCTATGCCGATCATCCCCATTTATCACGCCGTAGCTCTGCAAGAGCGAAGGCGGATCTTTATAATAGAGGTAGGAGGTAAGAGATAAGAAATAAGAGAATGTGCATCACAGTTTATGCCCCTCTTAACTCCTAGCTCTTACCTCTTAACTCTCACCTGTCAACGAACTCCCTTCTCACAATCCTATCAGTCTCTCTTTTCTTGGTTGTTTCGCGTTTATCGAACTTCTTTTTACCGCGAACAACCGCCAAAGTGACCTTGATAAGATTGGACTTATTATATAGTGAAATTGGTATAATTGTCAAACCCCCTCGTCCAGCTGACATCTCTACTTCTGCCAACTTTTTTATCTCTTTTTTGGTCAAGAGAACTCTTCGATTACGACGAGGTTCGTAATCTTTCGGTGTATTCTTTTCCTGATACGGTGGTATGAAAAGGTTCATGATATATGCTTCTCCACCTCTCACTACCACATATGATCCTTCCAAAGACCCCTGATTATTTTTTATAGATTTTACTTCAAAACCAAGTAGCTCAATACCTGCCTCAAATTTCTCGAGGATTTCGTAGTTAAAATGGGCTTTTTTATTATCTACAAAAGTAGTCATGATAATATCGTAACATAATAGGGGGATGTGTCACATCCTGGAAAAGGATATACTATTATCTATGAACAAAACGACCTCTTGGAAAATATATCCACTTAACGAAGACGCTTGGCAAGCAATGCTAGACGATTGTGCCAATGCCAAAGAAAGTATCGTCTTGGAACAATTCATCTTTGTAAATGATATTTTCGGTCAAAAATTGCTCGAAATCTGCAAAGCAAGAGCTCGAGCCGGCGTAAAAGTCAGATTTCTTTGGGACGCCGCAGGTAGCTTCACCTTTTGGGGATCAAATCTAGCTCGAGAGCTCAAAGATAGTGGCATCGACCTTATTTTCTGGAAGACTCTCATTCCAAGCTATTTCAAATTGACCAATCTTCGATCTTGGTATTTTCGTAACCATCGTCGTACTTTGGTTATAGACAACAAGATCGGCTATACCGGTAGCATGTGCATTGATGACGATTTCAAAAATTGGAGAGAGACCAATGTTCGAATAGAGGGTCCGATAGTGGATGAAATGGTTAACGCTTTTGGACAAATGTGGGCTAGGGCAACCGGGAATCGAGTTTTGAGATACAAAAAACTCCCACCAAATTCCGAATTTCGTTATGTTACAAATTACCCTGCCCCAGGACGCCGTCATATCTATTCCGAGCTTATAAAGGCAATTCGCAAGGCAAAAAAGAATATCTGCATCACGACACCATATTTTGTACCGACTCACCGACTACTGCGAACGATGAAAGCAAGTGCTAAGCGAGGTGTAGATGTTCTGCTTATCTTGCCAGAATATTCGGATCATCGCGCTGTTGATCTCGGTGCTAGGGCTTTTTTCACTACACTTCTAAAATCAGATATCAAAATCTTTCTCTACAAAGGCAACATGATTCACAGCAAAGCTATCACTATTGACGATACATGGTCGACTGTTGGGTCAATGAATTTGGATAATATTAGTCTTCTGTACAACTTTGAGGCCAATATTGTTACGACGAACGATAGTTTTTCCAGAGAATTAAAAGCGCACTTTATCGAAGATCTAGGCGAATCACAACAAGTTTTTCTCAAAGATTGGCAAAAACGCTCATTCTTCCAAAAGGTCTTGGAGAAGCTGGCGCATTTGGTCAAGAAGTTGTTGTGAACCATAGATTTTGATGCATTTTCATATCACTCTATGGCCTCTTGCATATATTGCCCATAATATGCTATAAATACAGCTCTAACATAATCTTTGAAACATTGGCAATACGAGTCAAAATCAATCATCAAATCAAGGCGCCTGAACTACGCGTCATAACAGCCGAAGGCGAAAATCTCGGCGTTATAACATTTGGACAAGCCATAAAGAAGGCTCAAGAGTTAGGGCTAGATCTCATAGAGATCTCCCCCACTGCAGTTCCACCGGTTGCCAAAATAATGGATTATGGAAAGTATAGTTACGAAGAAAAGAAGAAAGCCAAAGCAAGTCGTGAGAATACACAAGTTAGTGAACTCAAAATAGTACAAGTCAAAATCGGTACAGGAGACCATGATCTCGAGCTAAAAGCCAAAAAAGTATCAGAATGGCTAGCCGAGAAAAACAGAGTCAAGATTGACCTCTTCCTCATCGGACGCTCCAAGTATATGGATATGAAATTTCTCAAAGAGAGGCTAGAACGAATCATGAAATTGATTACTGTAGAGTTCAAAGTTACTCAGGACATAACCAAAGGACCAAAGGGACTTTCCCTAGTAATAGAAAAGAAATAAATTTATTATCATGTCAATCAAAACCAACAAATCATATATGAAGCGTTTCAAGGTAACCCGCAATGGGAAGATTACCTCTCGCCGACCAGGTCAAAACCATTTTAATGCAAAAGAACGCACCAGTACAAGTGGTAGCAAGCGTCGTACCGTCCAAGTATTCATGGACAACAAATCCAAGAGTCGTTTTCTAGCAAATATTTAATAAAAAACTAATTCACTAACATGACAAGAGTCAAAGGAGCAGTAAATGCACTAAAGAATCGCCGAAGTATCCTCAAAGCAGCAAAAGGTTTTCGTTTCCGCCGTTCAAATACCGAACGAGCAGCAAATGATGCTCTCATGCATGCTGGTGCTTATGCCTTCGCACATCGCCGAGACAAAAAAGGTGAATTCCGCCGTTTGTGGAATGTAAAGCTCAACGCTTCCCTTCGCCCACTAGGTATCACATATTCCAGATTTATTGATGCTTTGAAAAAGAAAAGTATCGTCCTCGACCGCAAAGTTCTAGCTGGTCTTGCAGAAAACAAACCAGAAGCATTCAAGAGAGTTGTTGAGTCGGTGAAGTAATTGGTAACTACTAGTTAGTGAGGACAAGCAGATTGAAGAATATCAAAGTCCAAAATCCAAATGACAAATGTGTTTGGTCTTTGGATTTTGATTTTGATATTGATTTGTCATTTGAGCTTTTAACTTTGTCATTCAACTCTTGTAGATATTGGTTACGAAAATTAGACTGATTGCCCTCTAGCCAATCTCCACCACATCCCCCGCCTCGGGCGCGACCGCTTTTACTCCTATTTCATCATTGATCCTCTGCGCTAAATACATAGACGATCTCGGTTCACCCATTACAACAAAAACTTTTTTGAGTTTTGTACCAGTAGCGACAAAGTCTAACAACCTATCACTATCTTTGTGCGCAGAATAGCCATACAAGGTCTCGATCTTTGCTTTAACTTTCACCATCTCATGATTGATATGAACTTTTTTTGCACCATCCGCGAGCTCGCGTCCCAGTGAACCTGTAGACTGATAGCCAACTAGCAAAATAGTATTATTGGCATGAGGTAAGTATTTCTTTTCATGACCGATCACTCGCCCACCAATAGACATGCCCGAACCAGCCAAGATGATCTTCGGTCCCTCCACATGATCTATCTCCCTAGATTCATTTGAACCCATTGTGTATTTGAGATGTGGAAATTTGAAAATATCGTCACCAGAACGGATCTGATTGCGAACTTTTTCATTGAACAAGTCTGTGTTATCAGCATATATAGAAGTAGCATTTATAGCCATAGGCGAATCAACAAAGACCGGAACACTCGGAATCTTATTTTTCTCAACCATATTGTTCAATTCATACAAAAGAACTTGTGTTCGATCTACAGAAAAGGCAGGTATAACCAAAGTGCCTCCGCGCGTCAAAGCTTCATTTACCACTTTGACCAATTTATTTTCTCTACCTTCCTTGCCTTCATGATTGCGATCACCATAGACACTTTCCATCACTAGATAATCTGCATCGCCTATTTCTTCTGTGTCACGCAGTAGAGGTGCGGGACTATTACCGAGATCGCCCGTAAACAATATTTTGTATTTGTTTCCATCATTTTCTCTTACCACAAACTCCAACATAGCTGAACCCAAGATATGACCAGCATCTTTGGCTGTCACCGTAATGTTTGGGGTCAACGCAAAACCATCGTGATAGCCGATCGTTTCCCACATAGGAAAAATCTTACCTACATCCTCTACTTCATATAACGGTTCAACATTATTTTGTTTGGCCTCCATATTTAGGATACCAACCGCATCATTTAGAACTACCTCCGCCAAAGCTTTTGTTTGTGGTGTCGAATATATTTTGCCTTTGAATCCATCCTTTACTAATTTTGGTATTCGTCCAACATGATCCAGGTGTGCATGAGTGATAAAAAGTGAGTGGATAGAATTTGGCTCATAACTCCAAGGTTTTCGATTGTCTTCACTTGCTACCCTATCGCCCTGTATCAATCCACAGTCGACTAGAAATCTGCCATCGTTTGTCTCCAATAAAAAATTTGCTCCTGTCACTGTGCCAACGCCACTGCAAAATGTGATCTTAGTATTGTTCATTAAGGTTAATTATATTCTGTAATTGGTACGAACACCACCATACTCTATTTGTGTCATCCCCGCGAAAGCGGGGATGACACAAAACCACAAAGATAAATCTTAAAATAATTGAAAATTTACAAAATTATTTCCAAAACTTTTCTTAAATGAAAAAAGCCTGCCGATCCCCAGTGCATAGAGACAGAGCAGACATTCTTCATAGACTGCAAGAGTAAATTACCTGCTTTCACAGGTGGGTGACCTAGCTCCAAACGCCACAAGGGTCGTAGAAGAAATTGAAAAGTTTAACCTGTTCTTCGGTCTCCCAAATATATTTATTTTGTAGGATTTTACTCTCGCAATCTATATACATTTTAAACCCCCACAAAAGTAATGCAAGGAAAAATATTGTTCGAACACAAATTTGACAAGTAAGACAATGTTGACAATTTTATTTTGTTTAAAGTCTGGAGCGTCCGACAACAGGGCACAATATGTGGTTTAGAAACCCCTTCGGAGCGCCTCTGGATTAGAGGTATGAAAAAGATATCCAGAGGCGCGAGAAGAGACGGCTCTGCGAGGTCCCCGTTATTCGAGCAGAGCCGATCGTGGTGGAGAAACTACATATTGTGCCCCGTTGTCGGACTTAGAGAAAAATACTCTTACTCCAAAATCCCATCCAAATCAACATCGTAAAGCATTTGTTCTGCAATCAATCTGTAATTGAACAATTCTTCTTTTTTGAACCAATGTGCTATTTCATCCTGTGCCTCTTTGACCGAGCCTGAAGCGTGGACAAGGTTTCGAACCGAACGACCATCTTTGTCACTCATCTGATATGAGTCCAAGACATAATCACCCCTAATAGTTCCAATCAAAGATGTCAGCGGTTCCGTACCACCAGTGATCTTTCTTACAATTGAAACCGCATGCGCCCCCTGCCAAACCATAGCGATCACCGGGCCCTTGGTCATATAGTTGATCAAATTTTTCAGGATCTTTGCGGTGATCTCAAGCGGGTCCGTGCTCGGAGGTGTCAGACCTTTGTCTGTATAACCCTTTATAGTTTTAAGACCAGTTTTCACTCTCCATTCAGGATCGATTGTATAGTGTTTTTCTATCAATTCTTCGGTAGGTACCATCATCTTTATACCAACCATTTTGAGACCAATCCTTTCGTATCTTTTTATTATTTCCCCTATCAAAGTCCGCTGAATCCCATCTGGTTTAATTATTACAAGCGTTCTTTCTTCCTTGAAATGTTGGGTCATGTTTTTAGATTATAATTATACGAGGAAATGCGCCAAGTGTGTAGGTCCTAATCATAACTCATTTTGAAAATGCATACTATGCCGTAAGGATCTCTGCTCCGCCCTTTGTCACAACTACCGTGTGCTCGAAATGAGCCGATGGATTTCCATCAGCAGTTCGGAAAGTATAGCCATCGGAGTCCTGGACAATCCTCTTTGTACCTAAATTAAATATTGGTTCAATAGCAATAACCATGCCAGATTTCAGGGTATCACCCATACCTGCCTCGCCATAATTTGGTACATAAGGATCTTCATGAGCAGAATAACCAACCCCGTGACCAACCAATTCTTCTACTACCCCGTATTTAAATGGCAAAGCCAATCTAGAGATTGCTTGACCGATATCACCTGTTGTCCTACCATCCTTTGCTACTTTTATCCCAGCATAAAGAGCCTTCTTGGTAATTTCCAACAATTTTTCTACTTGTGGTAATACCAGACCAACAGAAACAGTGACAGCAGCGTCAGTGAACAACCCTTTGTGAATCAAACCAAGATCAATGCTGACAATATCACCATCTTTCAAAGTTTTAACATTTTCGTTTGGAATACCGTGAACAATCTCATCATTGATCGAGACACATAAACAAGCCGGGTATGGCCGTTTAGCACCATAAGGCTTAAAATCCAAAAAAGCTGATTTATCGCCGCCTTCGGCTATCAACTCTTTTGCCCTATTTTCCAAATCCAAAGAAGTAATACCAGGCTTTACCATACTCGTAAGTTCGCGCAAGATAAAGGCGTGCCTCTTGCCACCCTCTCTTAGGATATCAATCTCTTCCTTGGTTTTGATCGTAATCATAGATTAAAACTACACCAAGCCGAGTTTTTTCACAATATCTTCATGAATTTCATTTGGCGTTCTTTCACCATCAATACAAACAAAGTTATACTCTCTATTATTGCGATAAAATTCAACTGTTGGAGCCACATCGGTATCATACCAAGCCAGCCTCTTTTTGATATCTTCTTCATTATCATCTAACCTCTTTCGAAGTATGAGTCTTTTTGTAGCTTCTTCTTTTGTGATCTCTATGTTTATGACCCAAGGCTTTGTAAAACCATAAAAGCCGAAAACAGAATCTAGTACACCAGCTTCATGAAGCTTTCTTGGTGTGCCATCGAAGATAACATGTTGATTGCCATTGAAATTTTCTACCAATAAACTAGTCCACATATGCGCAGCAAGAAATTCTGGCATCAAACCTCCGACATCATATATGGCTTTGGATAATTTTTGAGTGGTATTTGAGCCTTGGATGAATTTCCTAAATTCTCGCCCAGTATATATTTGCAATATTCCGTGCCCTGGGTCTTTGTTTTTGAGTAAATCAACCAACATTTCGATCTGTGTTCCTTTTCCACAACCAGATCGACCGATAAAAATAAAAGCGTTTTGGTTCATGGCTTGATTATACCCCAAAGCACACTAGTTACCAAAATCGAAATTATTTGTCCGGTATTTTTGTGGTTATAGATCATTGAATAAATCACAAAATAAAATCCAAATAATTACCTTCATGGATATTTGTCCATGTAGCAACCCTATAGCTTTCCTTCCATGAGGTCTTTGATTTGGCACCAGTTTTTTCTTTTAATGAAAATTCATAACCATTAATGTGGTCGCTATATACTTCGACAAAATCTACTTCCGCTCCAGATAATTTACGCCAAAAATATATTGATTTATATGGATCAGTATAAGTATTGCGTTTAATTCTTTCAATAATCAAATAATTTTCCCAGAGGGCCCCCAAATCTCCACGGGTGTCAAGAGAATCAAAATTTTCAATGAGTGCATTACGGATACCAAGATCATAAAAATAATACTTTTCTTTTTTTCGAATCTCATTTCTCAGGTTTTTAGCAAAAGATGGGAGAGGAAAAATTATAAAATTTTGTTCTAACAAATTTAGATATCTTGAAACAATATTTCTACCAATAGAGAGTTTGGTGGCCAATTCGTTTATCGAAACTTCATTTCCGATCTGATAAGCCAAAAGTTTTAACAGATCTAAGATTAATTTTGAATTTTTTACCTGTTCAAATGACAAAATGTCTTTCAAAAGATACCCATTTACAATGTTGGTTATAATTTCCTTCTTCTTATCAATGATTGGTTCCGTATAGACTGCAGGATAACGACCGAAACGCAAAGTAAAATCAAGATTGGAAATATAATCCTGGAGCCCGTCATTATTTACCTCTTTTTCCCATAAAGGCAACAGGTTTATAACATTCATTCTACCAACAAGCGGTTCTCCTACTTGTCCTGAAAGTTCGAAGGAAGATGAACCTGTGACAATTATTTTTAGGTTTGGTTTTGTATCAACAAGTAACTTCAAAGAAATCCCAACATTTGGTATAACATGTGCTTCATCTACAACAACAAGTGAAGCATCTCCTAATGCTTCATAAAGAATTTTCAAATTCATAGAGGAAAAAATTGCTTGTACATTTACATCCTCACCATTAAAAAACAAGATTTTAAGTGTCGAATTTTCTGAATTAATTTTTTCCAAATATTTCCTTACCAGAGACGACTTGCCAACCTGTCTTGCACCATAAATTACCAAAACTTTTCCAGCCTCAATCTTGTCTTCAATTCTGGCAAATCTTTGTATATACATAAACCTAATATAGCATAATGACAAAATATGGTCAATTATTGTACCCCCGACATGCAAAATTCGAGTATAAAATGAAATATGGCTCAATAGCAGGCTTTTATTGACAAAAATATCCTTGAGTAAAAATTGTTAAGCCTGAGGATAACAAAATTAACACTGGAAAGGGATGTGTTTCTCGATCTAGCTCAAAACAAGTCACATCCCCACCATCTCCCCTGTTCTCTTCACACCACGGATGATGTCAGAGACGATGTCTAGGATGAAGGCGGTGATGAAGTCTAGCCAGGATGGTAGTTTTGGCATGGAGATATCTACTGTGGTAGTTGGGATGTTTATGGTAGGGGCTTGGTAGTTAATCTTGGTTGAGATTTGGCCTGGTCTATATGTAGAGGTGTTTGTAGGTCTATTGGTGTTTGGAGGGGTGTTGTTTATGGGTGGGAGGAATCTATCTAGACTACAGGATGCTGTATATCCTCCGTTTAGACCTAGACAGGACCAGTTGTACTTGGTGCTTGTGTCTTCTGTATCACTAAATGAGCCTTCTTTACAGGAGTTTAGGGTTGTAGCACAGAGTCCATTTGTTCCACCTGGTGGTGGAGGTGGTGTGGGAGTGGGTGTAGGGGTTGGATTGGGAGCGGGGGTTGGAGTTGGTGTTTCTCCGGGTGGAGGGGTGGGAGCTGGGGTGATATCGGGGATGGGGGTGGGTGAAATAGTGTCCGTTGGTATACTTAACATATCGTCAACGATAGGCCAGATATTTTCAGAAAAATATTTTTTATAATCTTCAAGCGTGTATTCTGTGTAGCTAGAGCCAGCCCAACCACCCATCCACATTATAGTACCATCTGCACCACCATCTCTTATGAGATGATAAGTTCTGCGCATCAAATCTAAACTAATAAAGGTCTTCGGGGATGTACCAGAAGGGTGATACAAATGCCAGGTAAATGGCATAATCTCCTTGTTTCCATACATAGAGGCGATACGAACAGATTCTTGAATATTTAGTCTAATATATGTATCATTTCTTCTTTTTACAAGTTCGCTTGCTTCATCAGGGTAATGCTGATAAAGACTTGGGTAGAGAACATCGACAGCTTCCCAGAGCCAACCTAGTTGATTATTAATATTTGTTTGGCTTTGTAAATAATCGGTACTGTCAGGTCCACCAGTGAACCAATACACAGTACGTGGGTAGTTATAGTAACCCCATTTAGCATTTGGACGTAGAGATTTGCCATATTGCAGGGTTTTCAGTAATATATCGTTAGCCGCAGCTTCAAATTCGACTTTAGCTTGTGTCTCTAATTGAACATCCGTCCAATCTGGATGGTCTACTTTTACTTTATCTATTGATTTTTCACGATATATTGATGTTATTGATAAACTATCCCAATCGGGCCAATAAAATTCGACATCGATTACCATGTATCCATCCCACCCTGGATCAGGAGCATAATAATTAACAGCTCGTCTAAACTGGTCTAAATGAGAAGTCCAATTAATGTTTTGTGGAATGCCACCATATACACTTTTGTCTCCTTCATAGTATGGCCAATTAAAAGACCAATCGGTCATTACTTTAACATTTTCCTCTACCCCATGACTAGCTGGCTCTATAGTACTGGCAATAGTTGGCATGGACATATTCATAACAAATTTAAAATTGCTACTTCCCCCCACCTGCGCTCCCTGTTTCCCTACATCGATATCGTTGGTGTTTAGATTGAATAGAAGGAATAGAGAAAGTGCTATGAATGAGAGAGAAATTGCTAGATGTTTGTATGAATTTTTGATCATTTATATAATTATTTAACACACAATAGTTTACGGCGAAACTGATTCTGAAACTGGTTCTGAACTTGGTTCAGCCACAGGATTATTTACTGGCTCTCTAGATACTGTCTCTACAGGTTCGACTGTAGGTATTGTTTCTGGAACCGGCGTTGCCTTTGGAGTCGATGTTGGTAAATCAGGTGAAGGTGTCGGAGTTGGAACATTATCAACAGATTCGACAACCGTCGTACTGGTTGCAGTAGGAGTAGATGTTGGTGTTGTAGTTATGACATTAACGGTTGTGGTTGAATTGATATCAATTATCTCTATTGGGGTAGGAATAGGTGTCGGAGTTGGTAAGTTGGATATAGGAGTTACAGAAGGTGTTGGTGTTGAGTCTGGGGTCGGTGTAGGAGAGATGACGGTAGTCGTTGTTGCAGTACTACATGGTCCAATACTTTTGTCTAGATTTCCGCCACTTAGGCTTATGCAATAGACTTGGCCTGTGACTTTGTCGGTCATTTGGATACCTTTAGTCTCAACGCTATTTGATTTAACTGATTCCGATTCAAAAGTTTTCGTTTCCACCCTCTCAAACACCCCTAATGTAGCAGTGATCTTGTTGAAGACCCATTCTCCGACTGAGGTTATGATGTTTCTGATTTTGATATCCAACTCCTTGATAGAACCAATAGCAAGAGCGATGAGGGCACGGTCATCGATACCACTGATCTCACCCTTGTCGTTGTAGGTAGCTAGGTGTGTGTCTATTTGAGAGACATCTTCTGCGATAAAGCCGTATCTGGTTCTATTGTCTCCTTGGTTGTATATGAATGATACTGGTGTAAGGAGATTAAGGGTGCTTAGAGAGCTTGTGGATAGATTGGTTATGTCGTGCTTAGTAGAACGGAGGGATGGGAGACATGCGTCTGAGCCTGCATTGTAGACTAGTTCTTTGGTTGCAGAGAGACAAATGGAACCTGCGCCGGTGGAGGCGGTGAGGTTATCGAAGGTGACTGTACCTGTGGCTGTTAGATTTCCTCCAATATATGCGTTACCCGCGACAGAGAGTTTGGTAAATGGAGAGGTGGTGCCGATGCCGATGTTGCCTGCAGAAGTTAATCTCATTTTTTCCGAATTATTAGAGCCTGTGTCAGTAGTATAAAATGCAAGATATCCGTTATACGTTGCACCGGCTTGTTCTTTTGCTCCCAGAATTAAACCAAATGGATATGGAGTAGATGCGGCACCAGATTCCCCTCCAAGTGCAATCACTCCTCCGGCACCAACGGACGCAGTGTCTGTAGATAAAACATATATACCGTGTTTTGATAAGCCCCCACTAATCGTTGCGTAGTCGTGAGATATTCTCAACACACCATATGATGCTACAGTACTTGCGGATGGAGTTATTAGTGAATCAGATAAGATAAGCCCCCCCCTCAAATACGACCTCGCCTCATTGGTTGAATAGATATTCCACGAGTTTGTAATGGAACCGCTCGTCAACGTGTTACTGGGGAGATATAACCCATACCAATTTTCAATCTTTCCAGCATTTTGTGTTATCTTGCCCATGAAAGCTGCAACATTGGTTGTAGTTCCCGCCGAATCATGGAAAATCCAGTTTTGGTTTCCGTAATAATGATTATGATCACCAGAACCTGTTATATAACCAAAAAGATTATATCCCGTTGCTCCATAAGTTCCAGACCAATTCATTACAGTATTTACACCGCGTGCGATATTATTAGTTACTGTAGGCATATTAATATAAACGGCATTCTTTTCATCGGCTCCTGGTCCTACTAAACTATCGGATATGTACAATGAGCCAATATCTGCAGTACCATTTACACCCAACTTAGTCCAAGGTGTCGCCGTCCCCACCCCCACATTCCCATTTTGTAAAACAGTAAGCCCCGTTGAACCACCAGCAATGAGGCCTCCAGAGAAAGTAGAAGTCGCCGTCGTCGAAGTCGCGTTGAAGTATGGTGACGATATCTGTCTCCATGACTCTAGACCTCCGGAGAAGGTCGAGGTACCTGTACCAGAGATAGCGAGATTTTGAGTGGTTGTAGGGGTAAGTGAGGATTGACCAAAGATGTTGTTTGAAAGAGAAAGAGATACACCACCGGAACTACCTACAGCATTCAGGGTATTACCATCCCATGATAGATTGGTACCAGCCAGTATTCTAGTAGATGGTGTAGTAAAGAAGCTGTCCCAGTTTGTGATAGATGCAGCGGAAGGTATGAGAGCTGTTAATCTGGTAGATAGGTCACTTAGTGATCGACCAAAAGAGTCACCGATAGCTCCGACTTGTCTAGAGAGAAAGTCTCTGGTTACATAATCGCTTGAATTGGTGTTTGAGTTATGTAAAGAGAGATAGTCTTTGGTTACATAGTTGTTGAGGATGGATAGATCGAATGTTGGTGTTTGGGTGTTAGTTGGACTAATGGTTGTGGGAGAATCACGGTTAACGGTTATCTTGTTTATCGAAGGAGGGTTGGATTGTGTCTTATATGTATCGGTATTATTAACTTCAATACTTGACTCATCATCTACTAGAGTAACCGTGTTGTACTCCACCATATCAATGTCTTCTCTTAATGGACAATTGGGTGAATTGAACCAATCACCTATGGTATTACAGTATATGGTCTTCCAGAATGATGTTTGGTTTGTTTCTGTGGGGGCAGAATATACACTGGTAAATGACAAAAGTGATATAGCTAGTAGAACTGTGATTGCTACTAAATAATGTGTTGGTTTAGCTTCTTTTGACATATGATCTTATGTATCAAATACATATAGATTATATCATGTGACGACATTACGGGGGGGGGAATTTTGATGGGGATAGCGAGAAGATATTATCCTCAACATTACCCACACAGAACCAATCTAAAATCTTAAATTTCAAATCTAAAATCTCAAATCTAATCGCAACGCGATCAAGATCTTTCTTTGACCTAAGATTTGAGATTTTAGATTTAATTTTTGAGATTCTCTAATAGTCCCTCATCGCAACCTGAGCATCGATCTTTTTTAGCAAATCCAAGACAACTGATACCACGATGAGAAGAGCGGTACCACCGACAGCAACCGAACTGTCATTGCCAGGAGAAAATGCTTGAATAATAAGCGGAAGAATAGCGACTGCGCCCAAGAATAATGCACCGACTAGAGTAATACGAGTAACAATATTACCGATGTAACTTTGAGTATGCTCCCCTGGTCTAACACCGGGAATGAAGGCGCCCGATCGTTGTAGATTTTCGGAGATCTGTTTTGGATCGAAAGTCACAGCAGTATAGAAATATGTAAACAATACAACAAGGACAAAATAGACCGAACCATAGAGCCATTGATTTGTAAGTAATGTAGAGATATATGAACCAATATCGGCAAGCCATGGATAGGCTGTAACTTTTGCAAGAGCAGTAGCTATGATCTGAGGGAAAAGAAGAATAGAAAGAGCAAAAATGATTGGAATAACACCAGATTGATTGAGTCTCAAAGGAAGATAGGTTGTGGAACCACCGTAGACTTTGTTGCCCCTAACCTGTTTTGCATAAGTCACAGGAACCGATCTCTCTGCCTCGGTCACATAGACCACGCCGGCCACAGCGGCAATCGCTATAACCAAAACCCCGATATAAAAAGGAATATCCGATGCTCCGGTTGTAGATATCTTTTGGATATTTTGGATTATTGATGTTGGAAGACTAGCGACTATACCAGCAAAGATAATGAGAGATACGCCATTGCCGATACCATATTCGGAGATAAGTTCACCGATCCACATAAGCAAAACCGATCCCGCTGTTATAACCAAAACATTTACTACAAAAGCAAACATGTCTAGATTTGGTAAAACATTTTGAGATTGCAAGAGTATTATAAAACCAATAGCTTGGATAACTGCCAAAGGAGCACCGAGTAAACGAGAATATTGTGATAGCTTCATTCTACCCGCCTCCCCATCATCATGAAGCATGGCCTTCCACTTTGGAAACATCATGGTTAGAAGTTGAATGATGATAGAACCTGTAATGAATGGTCCAACACCAAGCATCACGATAGAAAGATTGGCCAGACCTCCTCCTGAAAAGATGTTGAGTAAACCGAGAAGCTGACTTGATGATAAAAGATTTGCAAGATTAACAGGATCAACGCCTGGTATTGGTATAGAAGCCAAAACACGGAATAAAACCAAAGCACCAACAGTAAAACCAACTCTTTTCCTTAGTGTTTGATCTTTGAATATTACTATTATTTTTTGCCAGAATTTTTCCATGTTATTTTATCTGAGCTCCTTGGGGCAAATTATTTCTTCTCTACTTTCTTTGCTTTGTCTTCTGTCTTCTTGGTTTTTGGCTTTTCTACCTTTTCAATTGTCTTCGATTCTGCTTTTACTTTATTTGATTGATCAATCTTATGCGCTTTGATTTTGGATTCGACTACTATTTTTGGATCTTCAATAGAACCATGAGCTTTCACTACCTTTTCTCTTGCCGAACCAGAAATACTGCATCCAGAAATCTTTAAAACTTTTGTAATATCTCCATTTCCAAGAATTTTTACCTTTGGAACCTTGCCAGAAATCTTTGAGATAAGGCCTTTTTCTATAAGAATAGTAGGTGTAACAGAGTCATTGTTCACAAAAGTTGTTTCCAAAACTTCTAGATTTATTACAGATGCAAAATCTTGAAATGATTTGTTGGAATTTTTGCCTCGACCACGAAGTTTAGGAACGCGCTTGATAATATCACGCCATTCTGGACGGCGCTTGTTACCGGCACGAGCAGATTGACCCTTCCCTCCTCTACCAGCAGTCTTTCCACGCTTACCGCCACGAGCAACGGTCATTCGCTTTTTATTTGGATGTATTCTTTTTAATTGATTTGCTTGCATATATTTTCTGTTTTATTACTTTTTTGAAATACCTCCACGCAATACTGATCTCGACAGTTTATTTAAATTCTTCAAAGCTTCGATAGTTGCCTTGGCATTGTTTAATTTGTTTTTGGTTCCAGAGATGAATTTTGCACAGACATCTTTGATTCCAGCAAGTTCGATAACTGCTCTAGCGGAACTTCCGGCGATAACACCACGACCTCGGGCTGGAAAGATCTTAACTACAGCACTTGAATATTTGCCTTCTACAGCATGTGGAATAACCATCTTTGGATTTAAGACGACTCTTATGAGATTCTTTTTTGCATCACGAGTAGCCTTTTCTACAGAGAGGGCTGTATCACCACCTTTGCCAAGACCTACACCTACTCGACCCTTGTGATCGCCAGCAACGACAGATACACTGAAAGAGTACCTGCGACCACCGGTAGCCACACGAGTCACCCTTCTAATATCGATAATCTTTGAATCAAATTCTGGCTTAACCCTCTCCCTTGATTCACCACGCTTAGCGCCACGATTTTGACTATTGTGACCACCGTGTCTAGCACTATCTCCACGCATCTTTCGTCCAGGAGTAAATTTGTTTGGAGTTGCAACAGATGCGGGCACGACCGCTTCTCTCGTGTCTACCAGAGCATCAGCAATCACGAGATCTGCATCAATTCCACTTGGTGGAACCTTCAAATCAGCAATCTCATCGTTTGCTACTATCTTCTCATCTAATTTTGTTTCCTTGTTTGTTGACATATTATTATTAGAATTCTAATCCGCCTTTTCTGGCAGATTCTGCTACCATTTTTATCTTGCCTGTATAAAGATAGCCACTTCTATCAAAGACTACTTTTGTAATTTTCCTTGCCTTTGCTAATTTTGCAATCTCTACACCAACCTCTTCTGCTCTTTCGACCGGCTTCTTGGCTTTTGACTGTTTTGAGTCGAAAGCTACAAGAGTGTGCCCCTTATCATCATTGATGATCTGAGCGTATATGTACTTGTGTGATTTGAAAATCGACAATCTAGGCCTTTCTTCTGTACCATGAATCTTGGCACGAATACGAGCTTTTCTTCGAGCAAATATTTTATCTTGTTTCTGTAGTGTTTTCATATTGTTGATTATGCAGCTTTCTTACCTTGTTTGCGTCTTACGACCTCGTCAGAATAATGAATACCCTTACCTAGATAAGGTTCTGGTTTCTTCAAAGAGCGTACTTCTGCGGCAAATTGTCCGACTCTTTCGCAATCAATACCGGAAACTGTAATGGTGTTTTTTTCTGATGTAATCTTGAGGTCTGCGGGAATAGGAACTGTAATTGTATGAGAAAATCCTAAAGCTAAAACAAGATCTTTGCCTTTGATATCTGCTTTGTAACCGATACCTTCGACTACAAGTTTCTTTTCGTAAACTTTGTGAACTCCGGCGATCATGTTTTTTATGTGAGATGCATATGTCCCCCAAAGAGCTTTTGATTGGAGGGTTTCATTGTTTAAGGTCAAAACTATCTCATCTTTACCGACAACTACATTTACAACTGGCTTTATAGTCTTGGTCAAAGCACCGAGAGGACCCTTTATGGTTATAACACCAGCCGAAAAAGACGCTTCGGTTTTTGCTGGTAGTACAATAGGTTTTTTTGCAATTCTTGACATTTTATTTATTACCAAATCTTAAACAAGACCTCGCCTCCGACTTTATTTTTCTTTGCTTCGACATCAATCATAATACCCTTTGATGTAGAAATGAAAGTATTTCCAAAACCACTTCGATACATTCTTATATCTTCAGCCTTGAGATATATCCTTCTTGATGATTTGGATACTCTCTCTACTCCGTGAATTCTTGGTTCTTTGTCGAAATAGATAAGCCCGACTTCTAATTCTCTGGAAAAATCCTTTCCTTTTTTCTCAATTGTACTCACGTAACCGGCCTTCTTCAAAGCATGGACTACATTTTCGACAAATTTTGATCGAGAAACAACGACCGATGATTTCCTAGCATCACTGCCATTTTTTAGGCGAATTATGAGATCTGAAATTGGGTCTGTTACCATGATGATTTTTTAATTCCTGGAATAACTCCTTCATTGGCAAATTCTCGGAAACAAATACGGCAGATATCAAAATCTCTCATATAACCATGCTTGCGACCACAGCGGAAACAGCGTCTTACAACCCTAGATTTGAACTTGGGTTTCTTTTGAGATCTTGCTACTACTGATGTTTTTGCCATTTTTGTAAAAAAATGATGACTGGTTAGCAAATCTACTTGCTTCCAATCAATATTTTATTGAATACCCTATTTGTTAAGGTTTGATCATACTAGCAGAATGATTGCTACGAGTCAACAGTCAGTCTTCTCTAATACAAAAGGATACCCAAATCGTTCACGATTCTAACGTAAATGA
>CAYMXR010000003.1:0-13877 GCA_964394505.1 uncultured Candidatus Saccharibacteria bacterium
GCCTATTGACTTAACTACATGATTTCTGCTAGTATCACTTAGCGTACTTTTACGAGATGGAATCAAATTCAAAACCAAGTAATTCTGCAGTTGGAACAGTTGTAGAGGCTTTGCCCAATACTCTGTTTCGTGTAGAGATAGAAAATACGAAAGAAGTCATCCTAGCTTATCTCGCAGGGAAGATGAGAATGAATAGGATTCGTGTTCTCATTGGCGACAAAGTAGAACTTGAACTTGATCCATACGGTGGTCGCGCAAGGATAACAAGACGTTTTTAAAGACAATGAAAGTCAAAGCATCAGTCAAAAAGTTATGTCCAAAATGTGGCGTTGTAAGACGGGGTGGTTATGTGTATGTGACTTGCAAAGGCAATCCAAGACACAAACAAAGACAAGGTTAATTATTTCAATATAAAATGAGAATACTAGGAATTACATTACCAGAACAAAAAAGGCTAGAAATAGCTCTTACTGCTATATATGGTATTGGACGATCTCGTGCAAAAAATATTCTACTACAAACAAAGATAGATGGAGGTATCAAGCCAAAAGATCTTACTGTTGAGCAAGAAAACGCAATCCGCAAGTTTGTCGAGAGTTTCAAGATCGAAGGAGATCTCAAACGAGAAACTGCTGGTAATATCAAAAGGTTAAAAGACATCAAAGCTTATCGAGGCAATCGTCATGCAAGACATTTACCCGCTAGAGGTCAAAGAACAAAGACAAATTCAAGAACAATCAGGGGTAATGTAAGAAAGACTATGGGATCCGGTAAGAGAAAAGAAGAGAAGAAATAATCTCAAGATCATAAATACAAAAAAATGGGAAAACTAAGAATTGCAACAACTGAAGGAGACAAAAATGAAGATGGTAAGTCAAAGCCAGTAAGCGTGTCCGCAAAAAAGCGTGTGGACTCTGGTATATTGCATGTCCAATCTACATACAACAATACAAAAGTCATGTTGACCGACAAATCCGGCAATGCGCTCATGTGGGGATCTAGCGGTGGAGCAGGATTTCGTGGTGCAAAAAAGGGCACACCGTTTGCAGCAGCAAAAGTTGGCGAGACATTGGCTCTAAAAGCTCAAAATATCGGCCTTAGAGAGGTTGATGTTGTGGTCAAAGGTGTTGGTTCTGGTCGCGAGTCAGCTATTCGTGGTTTTATTAGTAAAGGAGTTACAATTTCATCCATAAAGGACGAGACTCCGGTTCCATTCAATGGTCCTCAACCAAAGAAGCCTCGTCGAGTCTAATTTTAATATTATGAAAATAGGACCAAGATACAAAAAAGCAAGATACCTCGGAGCACCAGTGTTCCGTAAAACTCAGACTCAAAAGTTTGCTTTGCGTTCTCAGAGAAAAGCAAAGACAATGGGGGGCCGTCGTGGCGCCAAAAGCGAATACGGCAAGCAAATGATAGAAAAGCAAAAAGCCCGTTTTAGTTACGGTGTTTCTGGTGGTCAATTTACAAAATATGTTAAGCAGGCCCTTCAGTCTTCTGGTGATAATACCAAGAACCTCCTATCTATTTTGGAGGGAAGATTGGACAATGTTATGGTTAGATCTGGTTTTGCTCCTACACACTCCGCTGGAAGACAGATGGTCTCTCATGGTCACATGAAGGTAAATGGAGTTATCGTTACGATTCCTTCTTATCAAGTTAAGGTTGGTGACACTATCACCATTAGAGAAGGAAGCAAAAACAAAGTCATTTTTTCAAAATTGGATGAAGAATTGGCAAATACAAAGACACCAAGCTGGATTTCGGTTGATCAAAAGACAAGAACAATAAAGATTGCAGGTAAGCCATGTTCAGAAACTACAGATCTTCTTTTTGATGTTCAAGCAGTATTCGAGTTCTATACTCGCTAGACATTAGTAGATTTTAGTGTATAATTATTATTCTATTTTATAATATAAAAATATATGACTTACGATGTTGTTTTACCTTCAAAGCCAAAAATAATCCGCGAAGACAAGACGAGTGGAGTTTACGAGATCGACGGTCTTTATCCTGGCTACGGTCATACACTAGGCAACTCTCTTAGGCGTATTATTTTGTCCTCTTTACCTGGTACTGCAATCACTAAAGTCAAGATTCAAGGCGTAGAACACGAATTTTCTACCATCGATGGAGTCAAGGAAGATGTCATTACTATTTTGTTAAATTTGAAGAAGGTCCGCATACGTCTAGATACAGACGAGCCACAGGTCATGAATCTTTCTATAAGTGGAGTCAAAGAAGTCACAGCAAAGAGTATCGAAGTTCCTGGTCAAGCCGAAATACTTAATCCAGAACTACACATCGCTTCTCTTACAAGTAAGGATGCAAAACTAAGCATGGAGATTACAGTCGAAAAGGGTCTTGGTTATGTATCAAAAGAAGTTTTACAAAAAGACCGCGTTGATATCGGAGCCATCACGCTTGATGCATCCTTTACTCCTATTCGCAAAGCAAATTACGAAGTAGAAAATATGCGTGTTGGAGATCGCACAGACTTCAATCGTCTTCGTCTGTCTATTGAGACCGATGGCACGATCACTCCAAGGGAAGCTCTAGAAAAATCTATCAGTCTTATGATTCACCAATTGAAGTCGGTTATTGGTTTCAAAGAAGAAGAGGTTGTTACAAAAGGTGCAGAGGTTGAAAATACCGATTCTATCTCCACAACAAAAGATTCTTCAAAGAAGGTTGAGTTCGACAATGAATTGTCAAAAACAAGAGTTGATACTTTGGACCTTTCCCCAAGAACCATCAAAGCTCTATCAAATGCAAATATCCGTACGCTTGGAGGACTATTTAGGAAAAAGGAGTCAGATATTATGGATGTCGATGGCCTTGGTTCAAAGGGTATGCAAGAGATAAAGAAACTCTTGGCCGAGTACGGAGTCACATTGAGACAATAATTATCTAAACTAACATGCGTCATCATTCAAACATAAGAAAATTCGGAAGGGAAAAAACACAGCGACATTCAATGATGCGCTCTTTGGCTCGTAACCTTATCCGTGATTCACGAATCAAGACAACTACTGCAAAAGCAAAAGAACTTCGTCCTTTTGTAGAAAAGCTTGTTACAAGAGCAAAGATCGGTACAGTTGCAGGTAGACGCCTAGTCAATTCGAGGTTGCAAAGTGAAAAAGAAACAAAGATATTGTTTGATACTATTGCTCCAAAATACAAGTCTCGCAATGGTGGTTATACCCGTATTATCCGCATGCCAAATCGTGACTTAGACGGAAGTCCTATGTCATTTATAGAATTTGTATAAGCAATAAAAACATGAAATACACTATTGATGCACAAGGTAAAAAGATCGGCAGAATTGCCAGTGAAGTAGCTTCTCGGCTCATGGGCAAACATTCCCCAACTTTTGCAAAGAATGTAGTCAATACAGATACAGTCGAGATCACAAATGCTTCTTTGGCCGATGTTTCCGCAGTAAAAAAGACAAAAAATGTTTATGTTACATATACAGGTCACCGAGGAGGTTTGAACAAAGAATCGCTTGGTCACCTTATAGATAGAAAAGGAATGAAAGATGTCTTTAGAAGAGCTATAACCAGAATGTTGCCAGCCAACAAACTCCGAGATCTTCGTCTCAAAAATCTCACAATAAAAGAATAATTATATGACAACAACAATCAAACCAGTATCAAAATATTTTGAAGCTGTCGGAAGACGTAAGACTGCTATTGCTCGTGTTCGCCTTCATTCTGGCAAAAAAAGCGGTTTTGAAATAAATGGCAAGACGCTCGAAGCATATTTTCCAGTAAAGGAGATGCAAGTCACTGCCGAAGAAGCTCTAAAAAATGCAAAAGTTGGAGAAAAATTTCAAGTAACAGCAAAGATAGTTGGTGGAGGTATTTCCGCTCAAGCAGAAGCGCTCCGACACGGTATCGCAAGAGCATTGCTTGTTTACGATATAACTACTCGTGGTTCACTAAAGAAGGCTGGTTTTCTTCGTCGAGACCCTCGCGCAAAGGAACGACGCAAATTCGGTCTCAAGAAAGCTAGAAAGAGTCCTCAGTGGTCGAAGAGATAATTTAGACCCAGAGGTATTCGAAGGGTTGAAACGATATGGTGGGTAATGACAAATTTCAAAATCCAAAGTTCAAATTTGAACTTTGGATTTTGGTTTTCCCGCGAGGTTATTTATCTCAACTTGTCCCAAATTACTCGAGGAAGCTCGTGGAGAGAAACCTCGCGGAGCAAAATTATTGCGTAAGCTTCAATTTTTCGCTATTATTGAGGACATGACAAAGAATAATGATGATTTGAATGATGATATTGTGCCTGAAAAGGATGCCGATGTAGCTGTCGAAAATGACGCCGACACTCTCGATGATTCTGTTATTGCAGAAGATAATGCCTTGGATGCAGTAAAAAAAATGAAAGAAAAACTGAAGAAAGTTGAAGCGGAAAGACAGGAATACTTGGTTGGCTGGCAGAGGGCCAAGGCTGACCTTATAAATGCTAGAAAGAGAGATGAGGCGGATAGACAAGAATTTATCAAATTTGCTAATGAAAGATTGATAGAGGGTATCATTCCCGTCATGGAAAGTTTCGACATGGCTATGGCAAACAAAGAGGCATGGGAAAAGGTCGACAAAAACTGGCGAGTCGGCGTCGAGTATATTTATTCGCAATTGAAAAAAGTTTTGAGTGATGCTGGTCTAGAAGAAGTCAATCCACTTGGTAAAGACTTTGACCTAAATCGCGATGAAGCCTCAGAATATGTTCCTGTAGAAAATGAGTCCGATCATCACAAGGTAGTTGCGGTTGTTCAAAAAGGATATGTCCTCAATGGTCGCCAAATGAGACCACCAAAAGTCAAGGTTGGGGAGTGGAAGAAGCAATAAAGGTCTTTATTACAAATCAATAAATTTTTATGATGAAAATAAAATCTATCAATACAAAATCAATGTATTTGCGTAGTTTTATTTTTGGATCAGAGGATAGTGTGGTTTCTACTGTTGGATTATTGACAGGGGTTGCATTGTCGGGAGTCGAAAGTAGCATAATTATTTTGACTGGTACTATTCTTATCTTTGTCGAAGCATTCTCGATGGGTGTGGGAATGTATCTTTCAGAAAGTTCGGTCGAAGAATATGAGTCCGGAAGTTATGTAAAAGACTGGGGAAGTGTATTTGCTGGCGTAGCAACATTCTTTTCTTATGCAATAGTTGGCTTTATCGTCATGTTACCGTACTTTTTTACTAGCAATTATTGGGCGGTAATTATTTCTATTTTGATCTCATTTGTCCTCCTGGCAATTCTTGGTTTTATCAGCGCCAAACTTTCTCATATTTCAAGGATAAAGAAGATGTTAAACATGATTGCTGTCGGAGGACTTGCAATAATTATCGGTGTTGCGGTCGGGCAGATGATCGTGGGGTTGTAGAACAGGAGCGAGACATCTGGAAATAGAAAAACGGCCTTCCTACGAAAGCCGTTTTGATGTGACAACTACGAGATAGGAACATGGTCCTTGTTTTTATGACCATTCCGGACCGCGATTGCGCCTATGATGAGGATCAATCCTGATATAAACCAGGCAAACCTAATCCCGAACATCTCGGCTATCGCTCCGCTCGCGAGAAGGCCTATTGATCCACCGATGTGTGGAGCGATCGAGCAGAATGAGTCGATCGTTGCCCTTTCACTGGAAGGGATTCTCTTGTGGAGGAAACTACCAAGCAAAGGCTCAAAAGCACCACGGAACATCTCATGAAGTACGAACGCCGAGATTACAAATCCAACCCCTGACACTGATATTGTTGACAGGACAGCTAGTCCGGTCAATATCTGAGTGATGATGATAACTTGCTTTTCTCGCCCAGTAGTATTTATTCTAGAGATGATGAATGCTCCGAGAGCTATCCCCGCCATCATCCCTGTAAAGAGAAATCCCAAATGCTGTTCGGCTACGCCATAACTCTTGAAGAACGGTTGCCAATACATGTTTAGTGCTTGGAAGGCGAAGACTTGAAGTCCTTTTACGATGAGTACGAATCTCACAGCTCGATCTTTCCTTGCAAAGTGAAAACTCAAAACTGTGACCGTTTTCATCGAGATTAAACCCTGCTTGAAGGATAGCCTGATAGGAACGAAATATTCCTCCTTCATTATGATTGAAGCGAGCAAGGCTGTAATCAATAACATAGTACCTCCAATAAACCACGGAATTGACATATTGACACTGGCGATATATGCACCAAGGATTGCACCAACCCCACCGGCTATCTGGCGAACTAGATTTTCTTTAGCGAAGACCTTGGAGAGCTCTCCTTCGAAGCTATGATATTTCAATCTGTCGACGAGCCAGGCCCGGAAGGCTCCGCTCTTGAAGGTTGAACCGACTGCACCCACGATCTCTGCAATGACGAAACCGGTGAAGGTTGTCACTGCTCCGTATATGAACATACTTGCTCCCATGAGGAGACAAGCAACGATGAATGATTTTTTCCTACCGAATATGTCGGCGAATGCCCCAGTGGGAATTTCGCAAATAAATAGGGTAAAGAAGTAGATTGCATTTACTGCGTTGGTCTCAAAGAGACTGAGTCCGTGACTCATAAGGTATGTCACATACATTGCACTTATGATGGATAGGCCACCCACACTAAAGAGGGCAGACAAGAAGAGATACTGACGGATGATTTTGTTTTGCATAGTTTTACTTTTGGTTGATTGAATTGTCAAAGAACTAATACTGGATGAATGTTCAAGAAAAAATCCCGACTTTCGTCCAGTCGGGATTTTTTCAACTATTTTAAATTAGGAATTAAGATAAAAAGATATTGGAATCATCACGACTGGTCGCAAGACCATTGTTGGTGTTTGAAAGCATGGCCATATAACCGAAGGATCTCTCCTGCGGTGACCACACTTTATTCGCGATGTTATGAATATGATTCATGGGGTATATGGTAAAGTACCCGCGCATATTTGTCAACAATTTGACATCCAAACAAAGATATATTATACTGGGGCAACTGTGTATACAAACTTCAAAAGTGCTCCAAGGGGCGGTAAACCGCCATTTGGACAAGGTAGAAAGCCTTTCGGAACCAATAGAAATCGCCCAAGATTTGGTGGTAAAGCTAGAGGTCAAAAAGGTCCAATCGGTGAGTATCTCAATCCTTCTCGCTTTATTAACAAAGTAGTTGTGACCGAGGAAGCTCAAGTCTACAAAGCGGAACATGCTTTCGCTGATTTTCCCATAGATGAAAGATTGAAAAGATCAATCGTTGCAAAAGGTTATACAGCTCCCGCTCCCATCCAAGATCGCTCTATTCCGCATATCCTTAAAGGTCAGGACTTGGTCGGTATTGCAAATACCGGTACAGGTAAGACTGCGGCGTTCCTCATTCCTCTCATAAATAAAATTTTAAATAAGCCAACAGAAAAAGTTCTTATTATTGTTCCTACTCGCGAACTTGCTCTACAGATTGATCAAGAATTCAAAACTTTTAGTCAAGGTATGAAAATGTTCTCAGTTTGTTGTGTTGGTGGGATGCCGATCGGTAGACAGATCTCCAATCTTCGTTATCAATACAATTTTATTATTGGTACCCCAGGTCGTCTCAAGGATCTTATCGATCGTAAGCAGATAAAGCCAGTAGGCTTCAATACAATCGTTCTAGATGAAGCAGATCGAATGCTCGACATGGGATTTATCGGTGATATGAGAATGGTCATGTCTATGATGCCAAAGGAACGACAGACTCTTTTCTTCTCAGCTACACTTTCTTCTGATATAGAAAAACTCATCGGTGAATTTCTCCGTGAACCTGTCAGGATTTCCGTCAAAACTGGAGAAACCGCCAAGAATGTCGAACAAGATGTCGTCCGCATCGCCGGTAAAAACAAGCTCAGTGTTCTTCATGATCTATTGAATCAAAAGGATTTTAGTAAAGTATTAATTTTTGGTAGAACTAAGCATGGAGTAGAAAAACTATCAAAAATGCTCATAGAAAAGGGTTTCAAAGCTGAATCTATTCATGGAAATAAAAATCACTCCAAGAGACAGCAAGCTTTAAGACTTTTCAAAGAGGGTAATATTCAGGTTTTGGTTGCAACAGATGTGGCCGCTCGTGGACTAGATATCGCTGATGTGAGTCATGTTATCAACTATGAATTGCCTGCAACTTATGATGACTATGTACACCGCATTGGTCGTACTGGTAGGGGAAACAAGCGTGGAAAAGCTCTCACTTTCATAAATTAATATTGCGAAATAACTGGAGTGTGTCTGTAAACTTCACAGGGATCATTTTCCCGACATCAGGAAGATGATAACTCTGTGTCTTCCAACTCTGATATAATACACCCACCATGATCAACTACATCAAAACATCTACTCCAGATATCGGTATCGAGGAGCAATCAAAGAGGATTGCTTCATTACTTACAGAACAAAAAAGAGTTCTCTGGCTCATATGCGGTGGATCAAATCTTCCTATCGCTGTCGAAGTGATGAATCTGGTGAGGCAAAATGTCTCTCTTCTTGATTTAGAAAAATTGACCATAATGCAGACCGATGAGCGATATGGCCCAGTTGGTCACAAAGATTCCAATTGGCAACAAATGATTGATCTTGGTTTCAATATGACAGGCCTAAAAGTCCATCCGATACTTCGAAATCATTCCTTGGTAAAAACTGTTGAGGAATTTAGTGAAGAGATCAAGACGAACTTTGGTAAAGCAGATGTGATACTTGCTCAATTTGGTATGGGAGCCGACGGGCACATAGCTGGTATTTTGCCACACTCACCCTGCACCTCGTCCAATACTCCCGCATGTGGTTACGAAGGGGAACCATTCGTTCGCATCTCACTTTCAT
Organism: uncultured Candidatus Saccharibacteria bacterium; assembly: GCA_964394505.1. Taxonomy (GTDB): domain Bacteria; phylum Patescibacteriota; class Minisyncoccia; order Phycocordibacterales; family PALSA-1337; genus C7867-002. The sequence goes on from CAYMXR010000003.1 coordinate 8,849, forward strand.
TCTCTAGTCTAGAAAAGATCCATGTCGCATTCGCGTATGTCTTTGGTGATTCAAAAAAGAACGCTGTCGATGACCTGGTTAGCATAGATCTATCTCTCGATGATGAACCAGCTCAGATACTAAAAAAGATACCTGAAGTCTATTTTTACAGTGATCTAGTTTAGCTGGCGAGGTCCGACTTCGCCGGTTATCCACAGTAAATTTTGACAGGTGAACGCCCGTTCACCTATAATGTTTGTATAAGAGTTTAACTTTACAAACATGAGCAAACACCAAACCATAAGAGCAATCAAAAATGAGATTAATAGACTCAACGAGGAGATTGATCTTCGTATCATAAAGGGCTTATCCTACAGACAATTATCACTAAGGCACAAGTTTCTCATGAATCAGCTTTCTAGATTGTCTAGTACAAGATCGTGGTTTGGCCGCTCTCTCAGTTTCATGTCTGCATTCATGTTTTAGTTTCAACACCGAAGATCAGTCTTAATATTATTTTCCAAAACTTTTATCAAAATGATCGAATCATATAAAAGCAAAATCATCTCATTTTACAAGAGGACAAAGAGGATGCCCAGCTATGCCGAGATTATGACCTTGCTAGGGTTCAAGTCCAAAAACGCAGTCTACAAACTAGTTAACAAACTTATTGAAGTCGGCACCCTCGACAAGGATTCCAAAGGCAGACTTATTCCAAATCAGATCGGTAACGACATTCCGTTGCTCGGTTTGGTAGAGGCGGGTTTTCCTACCACGGTAGATGAACAATCAACAGATACACTCAATCTCGACGATTATCTGGTAGCTGACAAGACTTCTACCTATTTGCTTGAAGTTAAGGGCGACTCGATGATAGATGCTGGTATCCAAGAGGGTGATCTTGTTATTGCCGAGAGAAAAGGTGAACCCAAGCCTGGAGATATCGTCATTGCCGAGGTAGACGGTGGTTGGACGATGAAATATTTTCGCAAAAAGGGAAGCACAGTCTTTTTGGAACCAGCAAATCAGAGCTATGCGCCGATATACCCCGCACACAGTCTTCGCATAGCCGCCATTGTCAAAGGAGTTGTGAGGAAGTATTAGGTAATGTCAAAATCCAAATATCAAATCAATGACAAGATTTAAAGTTTCAAATTTTCAATTTAATATTTGGATTTCTTGATTAGACTCTCTCAAAGTCCGCATCCAGCTTGAACCTTGTGGCGTCTCGAATCTCTTCTTTTATATCGCCTATTGTGTCCGACATATCTTGTCGACTCGATTCTATTTTGTCTTCAATTTCACCCAAACGGGTGTAAATCCTAGACTCGGTATCGTGGCTGGCTTTTTCCAATCGCTCGAAGCTCCGAGCTATGGATATTGCGATATCGTCGCTACTTTTGTAAATGAGGTGCTCTATAAGTTCTAGATCTCTTTGTTCTAATGACATATATTTTTATTGTTAATGTTAATGCGTACAGGCATAACAATAACAAATCGAGATAAAATCCTGATGAATTTCTGATCAAAAAGTAATGAAGAAAAATGTATGCATGTGACTCGCCCTGCGAAGCTCCGGAGCGAAGCGTAGGAGCGTAGTAGGGTCAAAAAGTAATGAAGATTTTTTCTGAGGGGAAGCCTCAGTACTGAGGTTGCACCTCAGTGCCATCGGCCACATCCCTAACAAAATATCCTCTATCCTCTATCTCTTTTCGTAATGCATCAGCTTTTTTCCAATCTTTTGCCCTACGAGCTTGTTCGCGGACTTCGCTTAAGGCTAGAATTTCTTCTGGGATACTTTCGACACTTGGCTCTGGAATAGTATCCAACTTGAGACCAAAGACGCGGTCGAAATCCATGATCGTTGCACGCTTGTCTGCTTCATTATGTCTTGCATCAGCTATCAATTCCCAAGTCAAAGCCAAAGCTTCGGGAGTGTTGAGGTCATCGTTGATACATGCCTGGAATTTATCTCTGTAATCAGGAATAATTTTCCCACCTTTTGGATAACTCACAACAGTTTTCATGAGACGAATCAGGGCATTTTGTGCTCCATGAACGGCTTCAAAAGTAAAATTGACTGGAGATCGATAATGGGCAGTCAATAACCAATATCTATAGGCAAGAGGCGATATTGATTGATCAAAAAGATCAGTTAATTTGAAGAAATTACCCTTGGACTTGGCCATTTTTTCATTTGAGGCGTTCATAAACTCGTTGTGCATCCAATATGTGGCGAGAGGAACATCAAATGCAGCTTCAGATTGTGCAATTTCATTGTTGTGATGGACAGGAATATGATCGATACCACCAGTGTGAATATCAAATGGTTGGCCAAGATATTTTCTCGACATCGCCGAACATTCTATATGCCAACCAGGAAATCCTTTGCCCCAAGGACTATCCCAGCCAATCTTGCTATCAAATTTCCATAAAGAAAAATCAATAGGATTGCGTTTGTCTGGATTGGTTGTGATCCGAGCTCGGTCATTTTCGGAGCTCATCTGGATATTGCCCAGCTTGCCGTATATAGGAAACTTTGAAGTATCAAAGTACAAACCATCTGGCGTTTTGTAAACAAAACCCTTTGATTCAAGTAATTTAATAATTTCAATATCCTCCTCGATATGATCACTGGCGCGAGGGAATTTGGTTGGCGTTTCTATGTTTAGAGATTGCAGATCGGCTACAAATGCCTCAAAATATTTTGTACCAATATCGATCATTGATGCCAGATCCAATGTTTTACCTTCGCGCTTGAGAGCCTTTGTCATTTTGTCTTCACCATCGTCTCCATCACTCACCAGATGCCCGATATCTGTAATGTTGATGATTTGCTTTATATGGTATGAATTGTATTCAAAAGTTCTTCGCAAAATATCAGCAAAGATATATGAGCGCAAATTGCCAATGTGTGCAAAGTCATACACCGTCGGGCCACAATGATACATCGAAACTTTACCAGATTTCAGTGGTTTGAAGACCTCTTTTTTGCGAGATAAGGTATTGTGGATCAATATGTCCATATGAGCACAGTATAGCCAATTTTTCTTTTGGGGTCTATCTAATAATCCTAGATCATGTTACTATTGTCTTTACAAAGAAACGCGTCGAATTTCTTCAATAAATTTTAAAATCATGCAAACAGGAACAATCAAAACTTTGACAGAAAAAGGTTTCGGATTCATTGCTCGTGAAGGTGAGACAAAAGATCTCTTCTTCCACTCAAATGACCTATCCGGAGTCACTTTTGCTGAACTCAAGGTTGGTGACACAGTAACTTTTGATGTCGTTGACGGCCAAAAAGGTCCAAACGCTCAGAATGTTAAGAGAGTATAATCTTCTTATTTGAAGTCGAAAAAACCCTGAGCTAGTCGAAGGGTTTTTTCGTAGTTGATATTTATAGTAATAATATCAAAGTTCAAAATCCAAATATCAAATTTTAATAATTGCTTGACATCCCATTTTCCTCGTCTATACTACAAATATGACAAAAATACTAAAAATTGGTGTAATTATGGGAATAACAATAGTGGCGTGTTTGGCTATATTTACAGCCACGACTAGTCATGCAGAGGCGCAGTATTGGAGTTATGACTTCTCATATAGCAGTGGTTATTCTGGTTATTCGGGCTATTACGATAGCAGTTATTACTCGCCCTCATATTACAGTTCATATTATTCGCCATCCTATTACGGCAGTTATTATTCACCATCATATTATGGGTCATATTACTCTCCTTCGTACTACGGATCCTATTACTCGCCATCTTATGTAAGTAGCAATTATGGCTACAATCATTACGGTGGTCCAGTCGGTTTCAATGGCTTTGTATATAATTCCAATAATTACGGATATCATAGTGAACCTAGAGACGATCATCACCGGGGAAGATAATCATTTGATCACCTTGCTAGTTACTACTATAAATTGTTAGTATTCTTGTATTATGGATGGAAAATTTTTGAAGCCCTATGATCCAAAGGAGACCGAGCCTAGGATATATTCTACTTGGGAAAAGAGTAGTTATTTCAATCCAGACAAATGCATCGAGGACGGCATTACAAAAAAGGATGCAAAATCCTTTACGATCATCATGCCACCGACCAATGCCAACGGTTCTCTCCATGCTGGACACGGACTTGTGATGACTGTCGAAGACATCATCACTCGTTACAAAAGGATGCGGGGTTACAAGACACTTTGGTTACCTGGACTAGACCATGCCGGTTTTGAGACCCAAGTCGTCTATGAAAAAAAATTAGAAAAAGAAGGGAAGAGCAGATTTGATTTTGAAAGAGATGCACTCTACAAAAACATTCTCGATTTTACCCTAGAAAATTCAAAAAATATAAAATCTCAGATAAGAGCCACTGGTGCTTCATGCGATTGGTCTAGAGAAAAATTCACATTAGATCAAGATATAATCAAGATAGTTTACCAGACATTCAAGAGACTCTATGATGATAAGCTTTTGTATCGTGGCAAGAGGATCATCAGTTGGTGTCCGAAACATCAAACTTCTTTCGCTGATATCGAGATCAAAGATGAAGAAAAAACCGAGCCTTATTATTATCTCAAATATGGCCCATTTACTATCTCCACATCTAGACCAGAGACAAAGTTTGGTGACAAATATGTTGTCATGCATCCCGATGACAAAAGATATGCCGATTTTAAGCATGGACAAAAGATAGATCTAGAATGGATCAATGGTCCGATCACCACAACCGTCATCAAAGATGACGCTATTGATATGGAATTTGGTACAGGAGTGATGACTATCACACCATGGCACGATGTTGTTGACTTTGGTATTGCCGAGAGGCATGGTTTGGATAAAGAGCAGATTATCGATGAAAAGGGCAAGCTTTTACCTATTGCTGGAGAATTTGCCGGACAACATATCACCAAAGCCCGCCCTCTGATTATAGAAAAACTAAAAAACAAAGGTTTGGTGGTCAAGACCGAAGACAATTACAAACACATTGTTCATACTTGCTACAAATGTGGAACAACTATCGAACCGCAGATACAAAATCAATGGTT
>CAYMXR010000003.1:13977-52064 GCA_964394505.1 uncultured Candidatus Saccharibacteria bacterium
TTTCGTTTTGGACTTATAATCGGCAACACTCCTGGAACTTCCTTGGCTTTGTCCGAAGACAAGATTTCGGCTTACAAAAAATTTGCCAATAAACTTTGGAATGTTACGAGATTTATCTTATCTACTGCGGAGGGTCTTGGTCCAAAAGGGGAGTTGCAACCAGATGTAAAGCCAGTTATTTTTGATGGAAATTTCAATACTTGGTCTACTGCTGACGCTGTCCTCATCAAAGAACTAGATGATTTGCTCAAGGATATTACCGATGATATGGACAATTTTCGCTATTATTTGGCGGGAGAAAAGCTCTATCATTATGCTTGGCATACTTTGGCCGATCTTATTTTGGAGGATAGTAAAAAAGTTATATGTTCGGGTAATCTTGACGAGGTTTACTCTCGTAAACAGGCTCTGTTACATATTTGGAGTAAAATTATCAAAGCTCTACATCCTTTTATGCCTTATGTTACGGAAGAGATCTGGTCTTATCTACCTATTCCAAACAAAAAGCTTTTGTTGGTGGAAAAATGGCCGAGGTGATCGATTGTAGTTGTCCACAGAAAACATGTCATTTTGATCTAATTGGGGTAAAATTAGAGTATAAATTTTATACTAATATCAAAATCATTTTCATGAAAAAATTATTCCACATTGGGTTTTTGGCAGTTGCGATATTCCTTGCAACGGTAGTCGTTACTATGGCCCAATCTAGTACGCCAAGTCCTACGACAATAAAGTTCAAGAACACTGTTAGTAGTAGCGCTATAAGTATGAATTCTGCGAGGTTAACAGCCGAAATCCAATCTGGCACTGGGATTACAGAGAGAGGTTTTCAGTATGATACTAATTTATCGTACACTTCCCCTAAGCTGGTAAAAACAATTGGCAGTTATACTACAGGTCCGTATAGTCAAACTCTAACTAATCTTTCCCCTAAAACCAGATATTTTTTTCGAGGTTATGCAAAAAATTCTAGTGGTACCGTATATTCTATAAGCGGATCATTTGAAACCACTTCTTCCGATGGGTCATTGAGTGGTTGGGCTTGGTCATCAAATATCGGCTGGGTTTCTTTCAATTGTGCAGATGCAGATGTTTGTCCTGCTTCTGATTACAAGGTCAGGATTGATTTGGCAACTGGTCTTCTCTCTGGTTTCGCCTGGTCATCAAATGTAGGTTGGATCAAGTTTGACGGCTTGAGCGACTACCCATCCTCGGGAACCGCCGCTGTTCCAGCAAAGATCAATATGACAAATGGTAATGGTGAAGGTTGGATTCGGGCCTGTGCTGGTACCGTAAATGGGGATTGTTCTACAATGACATCTAGAACCGATGGTTGGGATGGTTGGATAGAACTATCTGGCACAAAACACAGCGCCAATGCTATACCCACTCCGACACCATCACCTATTGCATATACTGGAGTGAGGATGAATACCGGAACTGGCGATATAACAGGTATGGCTTGGGGCGGGGAAGTTGTTGGTTGGCTCAATTTTGATGCCAACGCTACAACAGGTTTCTCTGCTTCCTGTAGTGCTACAGATATTGATAATAACACGATCAGATTTACAGCCAACGCTACTGGTGGCCACGGTCTCTATGAATACAAATGGGATAATAGTCCAAGTTACACTAGCAACTATACTTTTGACAAAACTTACCCTCTCGGATCAAAAGATCAGGTCGTAGCAACTCTTGTTGTCCGAAAGAAGAATACAAATCTGACATTTTCTCCTTCTTGCGTTGGTACCCCTGCTTCGCTTCCGCCTATTAGTATTACAAAAGACCCAAAGTGTAAGATAACCTCTCCAGCTCCAGATGCTAGTGGAAATGTGTCTATTATCACAGGAAAAAGTGTCACATTCAATGTTGAAGATCCTGAACCAAGTGCGGGTGCAGATTTCCGATATATCTATTATCCAAGTGGAAATTCACCAATAACAAAAACTGAAAAAACTTATACTCATACTTATAATAACCCTACAAATGTGTTGGCCTCAGTTCAGGTTGTAGATAACAACAACATCTATCCATCGTCAGATAAATATTCATGCGGTACAGTAGAAGTAAAAGACCCAATTCTAAATTTACAAATCAAAGAAGGCGATTCATCTGGTAGTGGTTGGACAGATTCAATCAGAGTCAAAAAGGGTAGAAATGTTTCGTTAAAGTGGGAGAATAGTTTACAGACGGATCCTAGTATACCTGGTGAATATTATGATTGTGTTGCTGTTCCCCCACCTACAACCGGTAATGAATGGATGAATTTTGCAAATGCCGAGGTTAATAAGAAGGAGGGTACAATTTCTGGTCTAAGTACACAAAAGACGGGTAAACATATTTTCGAAATCTCATGCGAACATTTTCCATATAATCCTAGTTTAGATATGAGTGCTCGCGCAATCTTAAATGTTGTTAGTACCTCTGGAAGTGAGATATAACGGATATTATAATGTATAAAAAATACCGGAGCTCCTTGCAGGAACTCCGGCGCGCAATGATCACGTCTATTTCACACCAGCACGGAAGATCACCATCCGTCCTCCGTCGTTGGAGAAGCCTATTGGTACTCTTCCCGTGTTCACATCGGTTACGACGCCAACGAGGTTCCAGTTGGCAAGGTCGGTAGTTTTCCAGATCCAGAAGTCGCCACCCTTGGGGCCGGCAAAGACCATGGTATTCCAGTCTTCAAAACTGATCACCATTGGCATGGATAACCTATCTCCATGCTCGGTGTAAGTCTCCTCACCATTCACGGTGGAGACCGTCATCCGCATCCGGTTAACACCGTAGCACAACCACCCTGAAATGGCGATGTATTGTTCCTTGATTTTCTCAGGAAACTCCTTTGGCCAGGAAGCCAATTGCACACCTGACTCCTTTGTCCAAGTCATAATCGCTACGATATTGTTTGTCAACGATAGTTGCAACTCGAACTTTTTGATCGAAGGAAATGGCGCAACCATGACCTCCATGTCTCGAGAAGGGTCTGACGATAGAAACGACTCGACAATCTTCTTGGAGTTCAGAGTATCCTTCGTCCCTTGGGGACGTGGAAGGGATAGTCCGAACGGTTTACCGACAACCTCAGGTCGGTCGTTGAAGTAGGTAATCGAAATCTGTGCCCAGACTTCACTACCTTCTTTGTAGTCGGTTTTCTGTATGAGTTGACCGATCAGGATCTCAAATCCTTTTTCCGAATCCACCAACATGGCAACGAAAGATTCGTAACCATCAATCTGTTTACCAATCCTGATTTGATGGTAGTCACCAGTAGTATCGTAGTACTGCAGTGTCAACCAAATCCCAATCCCCATCCCTCGCTTGGCCACGATGTAGTCTCGTAGCACCTCCCAAGAGCCGATCCCAAGCTTGTTGGGGAATCCCGGTTGAGGTTGGTCTCCATTGTAGGCCAGATTGACCTGGCGACGGTTTACCATCCGAAGAATTTCCTCCTCGGTTGTCCACTCAGTAGCAGTGACGACGGGTAGGTCTGAAAGACCAGACCACTCACTGTTTTCAGACGCCAGTTTGACCTGGCGACCAGAAGTCGCCATTTGCATGGCAACCTCGTTAGTCGTGAGCCAGTTAACCTCCGGCGCAGAGGGAAGCTCGGAGAGCTTCAGGTGTAAATCTTCGCCCTGCGCGAGAAGCGCAAGGAAAAGAAGAATCACTTTTTTCATGGACTAGCCTTTCTTCTGTTGCGCCACATTCGTGGCAAGGTTTTGGCTCAATAGACTCGCTATGTTGTTTTCAACGAGCAAAGAGCCACATTCCTATACAACATAACATTTTATATCTGTAAAGTCAAGGGGTAATGGGGATAGGGGGAGGGCTCAATTTGTAAATGTAAATATTAAATAAGTTTGGGTGCGATAGAAAAAATAGAAAATACTGCTAGACACATGTACATAGGTATGGCAAGCTATATGCAGAGTGGCACACTTAAAACTCAAAAAAGAAGGGAGGTAAAATGAATGAATGTCTCGGTGTTGATCTCGGAAATGTGATCATTGACCATGTCGGTTTCGGAACAACGCCAGAGTTTTTCCACTCTGGTGACTACAATGTAATTCCACCTGTGCCAGGAGTTCTGAACGCTCTGCATCGTCTCAATCAGGAGCGATTCCTCGGCAACATGTTCGTGGTGTATAACGCCTCGGATGTTGCTGATCAGAAGATTATCTCCTGGTTTAAGTCGCATGATTTCTTCGAACGAACTGGAGTATCTCCTGAACGGGTTATGAGAACGCAGAACGGTCGCAATAAGTTGTCGGCATGCAAACTGTATCAAGCGACACACTTCATTGACGATCGGCTTGAGGTTCTCAGTCATCTTGTCGGTAAGGTTGGAAGCCTATATCTGCTTCGTCCTCAACAAAAAGAGGTCGAACAATATCAAGACTTTCTCATTCATGTTCGGCAAGTTCATTCGTGGGATGACATCATCCAAACATTACTCGCTTCATGACAGCCTTTCGATTCGTCGGGGGCTGTCTTTTTATAAAAAGTGATGTATAATTATTTTCAATATGACAAAAACAAATGGAGCTCTAGGTATAGATATCGGGAATGTGATTATCAACCATCGTCTTACAGATAAAGACGATAAAACTTTGCATGAGGAACGTTACTCAACGATTGCTGCCGCTGAAGGAGTATTCGATGCGGTTAAAAAATTAAATGATGAAAAGTTTCATGGAAATATTTTTTTGATTTCTAAATGTACCCCATGGGCTCAAGAAAAGATTCTAGCATGGTTGAAAGATAATGATTTCTATACAAAGACCGGGGTCAAACCGGAGAATGTTTTCTTTTGTCGGGAAAGACATGAAAAGGACAAGATTTGCAGAGATAATATTATCACTTATTTTATTGATGATCGGCTCGAGGTATTAAGTCATATGGTTGAAACAGCACCAAATCTGTTCCTATATCAGCCGGATCAAGCAGAAATTGATGAGTATAGACAGTTTCTACCGAAAGTCACAAGAGTTGAGAGTTGGGCAGAAGTAGTCGAAAAGATTAAATAAATTTTCCATGTCTACTATCGACAAAAATCAGGTAGTAGATGACCAAATACAGATTCCAGTTGAGTTGTGTCAGCGCGGCTCTGACCTATCTGTTGTTTTACTGACATTACCTCGAGGCTATTTTCGCGAGCCATTTTTCATTGACTCTCTAGCGCGTTCATTTAGTATTTTGAAAGCAGAAATTAAGTTGCCTGAAGAAGACGAGTTACTTGCTCGCCCAGTTCATTATGATGAAACAGATAAAAGGGTTGTCTATATCCCGATTGATGAATTTATAGAAAAATATTTAGGTATGGCGATAGATAAGAAATTTGGATTTATTTTTCACATGTCCAGATGTGGCTCTACTTTGGCGACTCAAATGCTTGTCAGTAGCGATAGATTTTTTGTCTTATCTGAGCCGACAATTATTAATGCAGTACTTGATCCGGCACTCAATATCACTCCAGAGAAAAGAAAATTGTTATTAAAGGCAACAATTCACACATTAGTCGCTTGTTCTCCGCTTGTCTGTGAACAGGTATTTATAAAATTCCGAAGCTGGAATACATTTTATCTTGATTTCATACTAAATGCGTTTCCAAATACTAAGTGGCTATTCATACATAGAGATGGCCTGGAAGTTATGTCGTCTGTGTTTCAGAAACCACCGGGTTGGCTTCGAAGCAGGAAGATATATGGTAAATACTTTTGTAACCTATTAGGTATTAGCGAGGAGACATTACAAAAGATTAGTTACAATGAATATACGGCTAGGATTCTCGGAACATTCTGTCAGATAGCCAAGTCAACAGATTCAAAGTTGGGATCATTTCTTGGCTATGATGATCTAAAGAATAAGTTTGTGTCTGTGATAAATAGAGTTTGGGGTATAGAATTAACTGATAAGGAAAAACAGATTATGGAGGATACTTCGCGGTTGTACTCAAAAGACGTTAACAAAATAGTTGAATTCAAATCTGATAGCGAAGAGAAAAGAATGGCGGCTACAAATGAACAGAAGGAATATTCCGCTAAATACATTGAAGCTGTGAGAAGCATATTAAACCATGAATAAAGACGAACAATACATAAGAAAGTGTATAGAATTGGCAGAAATTGGAGGAAAGACAGCTGATTTTCCTTTTGGTTCAGTGGTGGTCCTGGATGATAAAATAATCAGTGAAAAATATAATGAAGCTCTACACAAAAATGAAGTATATCGCCATGCGGAATTGTTAGCCCTCCTTGATGCTCAGAAGAAATTATCAAAGGATGAGCTATCAAGGTGTACTATTTATAGTTCAGTTGAGCCGTGTCCGATGTGTGCGTTTGCTATTCAAGAGTTAAATATAAGACGAGTAGTTTTTGGACTCCGGTCACCAATAATGGGAGGATATACAAAGTGGAAAATACTTCAGGATGAACAGATAAACGTGACCTTTCCTAATACATTTGGAAGGACCCCCGAAATAACTCCTGATGTTTTGAAGAATGAGGTGATTGAAGGATGGAAGAAATGGAATCTACCTAAATGGGAAAAGCTTATTGGTAAGGGTGTATTTAGTTAAAAGATAAATCATTAATACAAAAAAATATGAAAATCAACATAATAAACGATATAAGTAATCTTGCTCAAAGCGAATTCGAGGTTGTTGAACGCAAGGGGCGAGGACATCCAGATACACTAGCTGATAGATTGGCTGAGACATTGTCACGAACTTATAGTAAATATACATTGTCAAAATATGGGGCGGTACTTCGACATCAATTTGATAAACTTTCGTTGATGGGAGGTAAATGCGAGGTTCGTTTTGGTGGAGGTAACTTTAGATCACCGATCAGACTACTTATAAACGGAAGAGTTACCCCGAAAATAGGCGATGAAACGATTGAATTTCGTGACTTACTTGCCAATACGGCGGCAACATTTTTGGAAAAAGAATTAAGGAATTTTGAATTTCTGGTGGACTGCCGAATAATGTGGGAGATTACATCCAATAGGACGAGAGGAATGACAGATAATAAATTCAAAGGAGCTTCTGCTATTCATCACAGATTTAATCCTCGATCTCTGAAAGACTTACCGGAAGCATCTCATGCTCTTGCTAATGATACGGCTGTGGGATGTGCATGGGCTCCGTTTACTCCGCTAGAAGAAATGATTCTAGAAGTTGAAAAAACATTGACTTCAGATGAGAGTTGGGCGAAATATCCATGGATGGGATCAGATTGTAAAATTATGGGTTGCCGAACAAAAGAAGATGTAAGACTGACTGTAGCTATTCCTCAAATTTCTACTTTTGTTAATTCTGAGATTGAATATAAAGCCAATATCAAGACTATTTCATCTATCATTCAAAACATCACTGACAAATATCCATTTAAGCACGTCGATACTAACCTAAATACTGGTGACCATACCGACAATGAGATGCTGTATCTTAGTTATACAGGCTCCTGTATTGAATCTGGCGACGAAGGGCAGGTTAGTCGAGGCAATCGCTTGGGTGGAGTCATATCATCGAGAAGACCATTTAGCATTGAAGGATTAAGCGGTAAAAATCCTTCGTATCACGCCGGAAAACTATATTCTGTGGCCTCGTGGGATATCGCTCAAGAAATCTGGAAAGAGCAGAAGATTCCTTGTGAAGTATATATTGCGAGCCAGATCGATCGGCCGTTAGATGATCCATGGGTTGTCATTATAAATTCAACAAAAGAGATTGATGCTAGCAAAGCCGAACAGATTGCAAAGAAAATACTCGGTTCGCTTCCACAAGTAACGAACAACATTTTAGAAGGTAAGTATCCACTTGTTTAAAAAATATTTAGTTTGAGTAAGGAGAGAGACTATCTAGACTATTAATTTATATAAAGTAGGGTTATTATATGTACATCATGCAAAAAGGACTTATTGTACATACGATCATATCTAATGATCAAGGGGAAATATTATTACTACAGAGGTCAAAGAAGAACGATGTTCTTCCTGAATACTGGGATGTGCCTGGTGGGACACTAGAGGATGGTGAGGATCCTGCAGTCGGTGCAATACGAGAGATAAAAGAAGAGGCAGGTTTGGATATTTCTAACGTGAAGTTATTTTTTCAGAAATCTAACATTGACACCTCAAAGAATAAGCAATTTGTAACTTTGATATTTCACGCAAAGACTTCTAATACTAACGCAGTTATAAATCCAGAAGAGCATGACGCTTTAACGTGGATTAAGCCTGCTGATGTCGGTACTTATAAAGTAGTAAACTATCTACCAGATTGTCTTCGTGCCTATAAGGATCTAAGTACAAATCCAATAAATTGAGGTTTGTCCATAACGGTTTTGTTGTAATCAAATTCAGGCAACAGTATTTTGCTATAGAGGGAGTGCCGTGTCCGGCTTTCAATAACGAATTGGTATTCTTTAATAGGAAAGGTTGGAACCATTTGTTAAGAAAACAAGGTAAACATAGAAATCAAAATGAATAATTAAGAAAATATGAACAACTAAAACACAAAAGACCTCTATTGAAGGTCTTTTGTAGAATCTTTGCTATTGCAAAGCAAGATTGTTTTGGAGGGACCCCTTTTCCCTCAACGCCTCTAAATCACAATTATCACGGCCGTAGACCTGGGGGACTTACTACATCAAAACAAATCTTAATATTAGAATGATATCAATTCATATCCACAAGGTCAATGACTCAATACTAATAGGGAGGGCTCAATTTGAGAACAACTCAGAAAATTTTTTCTCTATTATTCCTATTGGCTCATAAATCTTTTCAAATACGGCTAAATTTTCTGTTTTACTAATATTTCTCCTTGTATTTATATATAATTCTTTAAATTTATCCATACCATAATTGTTTATGAGAAATGTAGTAAAAGCTCCTACGAGACTATAAAAATATAATGGCTTCGAATCATCAGTCCGCAACCATGCTTCATGTTCAAAAAAATCAGATAAAGGGGGATACAAATTATTGGCATATCCTTCTTTGACATAAGAGATATGTGATTTGCCGTCCCATGCATGGCCGACCATAAATTCCGCCAAACCTTCTTGGAATAATCCAATTGAGATTCCCCATGGAAGTGATAATAAGTGAGTATCTTCGTGCTCACCTAGAGGTTTGATCTCCTTAGTATAAAGTACGTGAATTCGGAACTCGTCTCGAATCGACTGTGCATACCAGTCATCTCCCATAAGGTTCTTTTTTAGTTCTTCATTAGGATAAAAATAATATTCAATTTTCTTTTTGGGAGGCTCGATATTCAAAAAATCAACAATCTTTTTAAATGCATTTTCTTGCGTCATAGAAATCATTTCTATATCTTTCTCAGCTTCCGAATTTGGGAAATAATTAAAAACGTAATGATCGGTTTCTCTGGTCAACCAATGATTATCGTTAAGGAAATTATGAGTATATGTTGGTAATTTCTGTTTTTCCATGGTGATGGCCTAATTATAATATAATAATGCTCGATTTATTCACACAAGTACAAGTGTTTGTTAATATTTATTTCTCATTTCTCTTAATATTTTACTACTATGCGTTGCAAGTCAACATTGAACTCAGAAGTCAGATACTTGGCTAGATGGTAAAAACATGAAATACTTGGTTTTAGAAAATAATTTGACAAAAGGATATAACAAATGAACAACAAAAGACTTAATCCTGTCATGTCGGTTCATGTTGACGGATTATGCAGGTTTATCGCTCGCGACCATTTTAGGGTTGCGGTGTCGGGCGATGATGTAGTGGTGCAAATCTCTCACATCGGTCAAGGCTTCAATCAATTCCTTATTGACCGTATTGAGGAGTCAGTGGAACCATGCGATGTCAGATTTTACGAACTCGCGAACAGTATGTCGGATGTCGATATACAGCAGGAGCTCGGCCACCAATATGCCATGAAATTGGGTCATGTGTGGCAATTGTTGAAGAATCAGGGGCACGGCGAGGCTGGACCGCTGATTACCAACACTTGGCCAAATGTCTTCCATATCCAAACGGGAAACGGTAGGATTTTGCCTGTTTCGGCACAGTGGTGGGGTTATGGCGTTTGGACGATGAACGGTGGCTATCCATTCGACACCCCGACCTATCTCAATGTTAGTCGGGTTTGTGGGTTATGGTCAAAACCCTGACAGATTCAAGATCTCAGGTCCTCGTCTCCCAAGGCGAGGATTTTTTTGTAAAATCATGGTAGAGTTAATTAAATATTTTGACTATACTCTTAGTTATCAAGATATGTAAAAACAATGATCACGATCAAAAACAAAGAAATAATCTGTAAGGGCAAATTTTCATCTTATCAAATCACCCATTTTCTTGATCGTAACGAAAAGGAACGCGGTTGGGAGTGGTTCTCAAAGAAAGATGTGGTGGTAATTTTACCTGTTACGAAAGAAAATAAAATTGTATGCATTCGGAATTATCGAATACCGATTGAATCAAACATTATCGAACTGCCGGCCGGATTATTGGATGCAAATGTATCTTCGGAAGAACAAATACGGAAGGAATTATTAGAGGAGACCGGCTATGTATGTGAAAAAATATATCAAATAGGTCGGTTTCCACTGAATGCTGGCATAACAAATAATTTCGTTACTTATTATGTTGGAATAAACGCCGAATTATCGGATATTAAACAAAATCTTGAGGAATCCGAGGATATTGATGTGCGCGTATTAAGTCCTCAGGAGTTAACCAATCTTCTAGATGATAAAAATGCTGTCGTCGATTCAGGGATTTTTTCATTGATATATTTAGCACAAATTAATGGATACCTCGAAAGATAAAAAATACTTTTGCATTCATCGTGGCCACAATGCTTCATGCGCCGTTATGATTGGAGGAAAGATCGTGGCGGCAATCGAGGAGGATAGATTCAGCGGTGTCAAAAACGATGCCGGATTTCCTTATCAGGCGATAAAATGGTGTCTCGAGTTTACGAAGACAAAGTTGAATGAATTTGATGTTATAGCGTATTCGTCCAATTACTTTCCGAGTGTATACACAAAATCGAGGCACCGGGTTAATTTCTCTATTCCCGACTATCGCGAATATTATGAGACTGAGTCAAGACGTAAATCAGATAAGGAGTTCAATCTTTCGTATCTCAAGAATCTGCGAGATTTGCCCAAGTTCAATGCTAGAGAAAATTATTACGACTTCTCATTTCTGACTGATGAGGTATTGATGGATAATGTTCTGGATAAAAAGTTATTTCAAAAAGAACAAGTAGATTACCTAGTAAGAACCTATGGGGTGTCAGAAGACAAAATCAGATTCTTAGACCACCACACGTGTCATGCGTATTATGCCTATTTTGCTAGCCCTTTTCGAGGAAAGAATTGCGCAATTTTAACATTGGATGGCGGCGGTGACGGCAAAAAACAGAGCGTTTGGGTTGCTGAAAATGACAAGTTGTCACTCGTTACGGAGAGCAACGAAAACGATCTTGCAAAGATTTATAAACTAGTAACACTTATTCTCGGGCTACGACCAGATAATGATGAATATAAAGTTATGGGGCTTGCGCCTTATGCAAGGGAAAAGAGAGTGAGAGATTTATTACCAATATTTGAATCGCTACTCAAAATTAATGGCATGATTATTCGTCATAAAAATATGCCAATTGATTTATGGAAATATCTAAGATCTGAATTAACCGATATTCGATTTGATGAGGTTGCAGGGGCTGTGCAACTCTTTTTTGAGAATTGTCTGGCGGAGCTTGTTACAAACATATGCACTGAACTTAAGTGTGACCGATTTGTGTTTAGTGGCGGAATGGCACTTAACGTCAAAACGAATAAAGTATTGTCTGAATTACCGTGTGTGAAAGACTTTTATATATGCGCTTCGGGAGGCGATGAGACTTTGTGTATTGGCGGTTGCTATTTTCTCCATTCGGAAACACTCTCTTATCCTCTCAATTCGCTATATCTTGGTTATGATTTATCGGAAGAACTTAAAACTTTTGATTTTTCGATATACGGCAATATATTTAGGATTCAACGTAATATTTTGCCGCAAGAAATTGCGACCTTGCTTGCAGATGGAAAGATTATTGCTCGGATGTCTGGACGATCAGAACATGGTGCAAGAGCGTTGGGAAACCGAAGTATTTTGGCTCATCCGGGTATTATCGGCACAAAAGATGAACTGAATAAATTGATAAAGAAAAGAGATTTCTGGATGCCATTTGCATTAACGATACTTGATGAGTATTCCGATCAAATCATTGTAAATCCTAAAGGAATCGAGGCGCCGTGGATGTCTATAGCGTTCAAAATCAATGAAGAAATGTATCATAAAATTTTCAACGGTATCCATCCTTACGATTTAACCGTGCGCCCTCAAGTCTTAAAAAGGTCAGATAACCCCAATTATTACGAAATTGTAGATGAATTTAGAAAGCTCACAGGTATACCGGCAATTCTGAATACAAGTTTCAATTTGCATGAATCACCAATGTGTCTTAGGATAAGTGATGGTATAGAAGCCTTCACAAAATCAGGCTTAAAATACCTGCTAATTGACAACATTTTACTTGAGAAAGGAGCTTAAAAATGAAAAGAATAGGAGTATTCGGGGGGAGTTTCAACCCTCCCGGCATACATCATCGACTAGTTGCTGAAAACCTGTTGGCGCTTGGTTGTGTCGATCAATTGATGATACTACCTTGCGGACAACGGAAAGATAAGCCGTTAGCCGGCAATCCGGATCGTAAAAACATGGTTGAATTGGCGTTTGCCAATCTTCCAGGTTGCGTCGTGAACTCATTCAATATCGATCTGGACATCTTCACCTCGAACTTTAAGTACGAGGCGATGTTCAAGTGTTTAGGCGAGATCTGGCACATTGTCGGTTCAGATCAAATAATGAATGCCCACGCTAAGACGTCGGTGATTCATGTCCGATGGGAAAATGGAGGTTGGGTGTTCAACAACTTAAAATTCATTGTGGTCGAACGGCCAGGCTACGAGATTTCACCGGCGGACCTTCCCACTCATAGTTCAGTGCTAAGGCTTCTGATAAAAGGAAGCTCTACACAGATTCGAGACGATATTTCAGTCAATAATCATACCGACATGCTCCCGAAAGAAGTGTCATCTTATATTTCTGAACGGAGGCTGTACGGGATAGTGTGTTGATTTAGGAGGTAGATCGATAGTCTACCTCTTTTTGTTATGCGATTTTCTTTGAATGGTTAATTATGACCACATTTAAATAAATGCTATAATCCTCCTACCATGTCGACTATCGATAATGTGGCGGATATTTTTGAAATAGAACAGGCGCGGTCAATGGTCTCGCGCGAGAGATTGGTCAATAATTTTGCCAAAGTAACACAGTTTGTAACCTGGCCCATATTGTATATATTATTTAATTTATTCTTTAAAATAAGAATTCGTGGTCAGGAAATTTTCCAAGAAAAGAAGATTAAAACTCCATTCATGATCATTGCAAATCACACTGCTTTCTATGATAGCTTCCTCTTTCGTCTTGTATTGGGCTTCGACACCCCGTATCTGCCACTGCGTTTTATGGCAGTAACAAAGTTCGAAAATCCAATACTCAATTTTCTCAAAACTATCGGTTTGGTAGATTTTATTTATTCATTATTCGGAGTTTTTACGGTTACACCAGGACTTGGTATAGACAAAAATATCAAAACTGCCAAAGAGATAATCAGGATTGGTGGCAACATTGTCATATATCCAGAGGGAAGAATAGTCAAAAGTGGCAAGATTGAACCATTCAAAAAAGGCGCAGCGGTTTTATATAAAGAGACAAATGTCAGAGTTGTCCCTGTTTCTTTCCATCCATCAAAGTGTTCTTGGTTTAGGAAAAATATCGATATCGAAGTGGGGGAAGAGATTCGTATTACCGAATATTTGTCCCCAGATGAGGTCAGCAGAATATTTCACAGGGTCATCAGTAATCTTTACAACAAAAAATTTTATATTTGAGATAGGTAATCTCTCGGTATGGAGACGATCACGGTCGTACCTCTTTCTTGATCATTTGATCTTATAGCAAGATCGCCATGATGGGCTTTTATTATTGCTTTTGCAACAGACAGCCCTATACCCATGCCAATAGGATTCATCTTTTTTGCCTCATTGCTTCTTGTGAACAAATTGCTAAATATTTTCCCTTGATCATGTTTTGAGATACCAATGCCGGTGTCTGCCACCGTAATATTTAATATCTTGTCACTAAATATGGTTTTTATGGTGATCATTCCTCCCATATTGTTGTATTTGACAGCGTTTTCGATGATGATAAGTAGGGCATCACGAATCTTGGATGAATCTACATTAATAGTTGGCCAACTCTCATCATTCATCGGGTATGTTACCGTGAGATTTTTTTGTTCAATGTCAATTTTTAGTTCGGATAATATGTCCGCAATCAATAATTTTGGATTTGTTCTAGATAAATTCAAAATATTCCTCCCGGGCCTAATAGTTGTGATGTTTAGAAAATCATTGACGGTCTTCACTAGTCTCTCTAGGTGCGAGTCCGTTTCTCGTAATTCACTTTTTATCTCATTAACTGTCGGTCCATCTGCACTTGTCACAATCGACTGAATTTTTGCCTGAATATTATTCACTGGTGTACGCAAGTGATGTTGGGTGATCATGATAAACTGATCCTTGGTCTCATTCAATTTTTCCAAGTCCCGTCTAGCTTTTTTCTCCAATTCGAACGCCTTGCGAATCTCCACTGTTTGTTCGGCCACTTTACTCTCCAAGTTTTCATTGAGGTCCCGCAGTTCCTCTTTCTGTCTAGATTCTGCCAAGACACCTCGGATCAAGTATATTGCAAGGATCAAAAACACCAAGAATGTAGCGATATTATCCCAGACCCCCACCGGTGTCTCCGTAAAGATGTTGATGAAAAAGATCATCGTCATCGCAATCGCCAATACTTCCGTGATCACCACCCGCACATTCATCTGTCTGTATCGGATGATCGAGTAACCGATGATGAAGATCCAGACAGCGCTGGAGATCGGTCCGAGCCAGCTGATGCCATAGTATCCGAAAGTAGGAAGAAAAATGTTTAAAAATGACGGCGGAATAATTCCGAGAGTTAGCC
Source organism: uncultured Candidatus Saccharibacteria bacterium (assembly GCA_964394505.1). Lineage (GTDB taxonomy): Bacteria > Patescibacteriota > Minisyncoccia > Phycocordibacterales > PALSA-1337 > C7867-002. Next base: position 29,116 of record CAYMXR010000003.1, read on the forward strand.
CCCAAAACATAAATACTTGATTCTTTTTTTGATTGTAGTCAGTAATTTGTTTAATTTTCTTCCAAATATTAAATAATATGATTAACCACAATCCACCAAATAAAATATCGTATATAAAATATAATTTTCCGGTATTCCAACCCCAACGATCGGGTCTACTTATTTCGTACATACTTGGAATCATTAAATCTGAAAATATGAATAACCATAAAAATATTACTCCAATTATTATTAGAGTTTTATGAACAATTTTACTAGGTATCTTATCTGTCGGATAGATAATAGAAAAATATACAAAGCCAAGCGTTGTAATCATGCCTAAAACATGATTAATCCTTATTAAAATTAATGCAATACTTTCAAAATTTGACCCTAGAAGAAAGCCATATGATATTGACCATATAGCAACAGGTACAGAAAATAGTGCGAAGATTTTAGATGAGAGCTTTTTGCTACCTAAAAATACAACAATATCGAAGCTTATAATGGCTACTCCTGTTAACCATAATAATATTATGTGTGTGTTTGTTTCGAACATTAATGGGTATTATAACTTAATCGTGAAACATGACACTATTAAATCATTATTCACTTCATTCAATAATAATTAGTACAGGTAAATGATATAATATTCATATGATAAGTGTAGATGCAATTAAAGTTATATTGGGAATAAAAGATCGCGCCCATTTAAATCCACTAGACATGGTAAAAGGGTTAAAGGTAACTTTTTACCCTTACCAAAACAAAGCAAGTTCAGATGTAAAATCGTATGCAATTAAATTTAGAAGAAGTTTATTAGATATTGGTGTTGATGTTGTAGATTATAATAATATTTGGGAATGGGTACCTATTAGAAAAAGAACCTATCGCGTATTTAAATATTTATTTAACAATATAATTTATTTCATAAGAATTATATTACATCTACCTTCTCGTAATTTTTATATCCCATTAAAATTTATTTTTGAATTGAGCGGTCCCTATAAAATTAAAAAGGGTATTCATATTGTCTGTGTAGGTGAACAAGAACTCGATCAATTACCAATGAAAAATATATCGAGTTTTAAAACAAATAGTATTATTACAATTTTAGATTTCCCCAAAAATATAAATGACGAAAGTAATTTCACTGATCATTTTGATATTTCAATGGGATTGTTTGCGTATCACATGACAAATATAGTAATTTCTGTAGATGATACAAGGTGGATGGTTTATAATTTCAACGCCTCGCATCCGATATACTCTATATCCAGTAAAAATTTTAATAATGATATATTACATTCGCTGATTCCAAAAATTGCCGCGCCAATTTGCCCCCATAAATTGGACGAATTTGATTTATTAAGTGACAGGTTTACTATCTCTAATAATATTGATTCATCAATTATTAGAGAAGTAATGGATGGATCTATACTGTTTGAGAAGACCAAACTTTATCCGCCGGGTAAATTAATTGATTCCTTACCTTTTAGACATAATTTTCACAGACTGATTGGTAAATTACATTTAGATAGTAGGAATGGAATGAGTTTTGGATACCTTGCCTATCAAATGCCCACCAAAATACCAAATGTTCAGTTAATGGATAACTTTATAGGTTTACATCCACATGCTTTTTCAGAAAATGACTATTATATTGATGATTCACATAAGATATTTATTAAATATGTAGTTAAAGGTAGAGAAATTGTATTAACTGTTCCGGATGTTTGGGTTATGACAATTAGATCTGGTGCAAATAAAACAAATTTTAATCCGAAAACTGATTTACTCAAGATGGGTCTAATAAATGGCAGAATGAAGCTACAATTTGCAAGAGAATCAGTTGTTGATAATAATTACAAACCATCATTTGATTCCAAAGTTATATTATCTCACGCTGTTGGAAATGCGTTGGTTGCTGAATTGTCACAATATTTATCAGTCAACAAAAATTTTAGTAAAAATTTAGCCAATAATGGCGTTGGGATAGCTCATTGGCATGGTTATTTTAATCCAAGCCTTTTACCAAAAGGGGTTATTGTGTATGGGAGAGAAAATCCACATGTATCATGTTCTTCTCCGCAGTCCGCAATATATGCATTGCAGGGGAAAATTGCGACTATATTTGATAGAATAGAGTCGATAGGTAATTATGTTGGTGATGTACACATTGAACCGCAACATGGTATCAATGTGGTTTATCCTAAATTGACATCGTTGGCTAAATATATAATTGATAATCCTGGTTCAACTGAGCTAGGTAATAAATATTTGTAATATGTTATATATAGCATTTAATTATTATACAATTTCTCTTCTATTAGGCGCTTTTACTGCTCTTATTTCAGGCTTTGTGGTAATAGTGCATGATTATAAACGTCAAGAAAACCAGGCTTGGTTTGCTCTAACAATGTGCACTGCTATATGGAGTTCGGGATATTTTTATATGACTGTTGCAACTACATACGAACAAGGTATGCTCGGTAATTGGATACTTCATTACGCAGCGATATTGATCCCATTAATCTATTATGTATTGGTTCTAATTATTACGAATACATTACAAAGTCATAAACCTAAAATAGTTATTTACTCGATTATTGCTTTTTTCTTTACAACTATTAACCTTTCTCCATTGTTTGTATCGAGCGTAATACCAAAAGTTGGTTTTAATTACGCCCCTGTACCTGGTTCATTCTACATATTCTTTTTTATATTTTTTGTAGTGTTGGTGATGGATGGTTTAATTACAACCTTCAGGGCTTTACGGACTGCTAAGGATAAACCTACGCGTGCAAGATTTTGGTATACAATCATATTCACTATAGCAGCTTCCGTTGGAGGGGGTAGTGTGTTTGCCACAACATTCCTTAATGTAATTCCACCTTTACCCTTAATCCTTTTTTCTATATATCCTGCGATTAGTGGTTATGCAATTTTGCGATATCAGTTATTTGATGTGAAAGTAGTGTCAGCTCAAATATTAACTTTTGCCTTATGGATATTTATTTTTGTAAGAGTCTTGCTATCAAGTTCTTTTCAGGATCAAGTTCTAAATTCGGTGCTACTCGTAATAACCATTGTTCTCGGCCTCCTCCTTATCCGCAGTGTAGTGAAAGAAGTTGAATCGCGAGAAAAGATCGAACTACTAGCTAAAGATTTGGAAAAGGTGAATGCGAGGTTGACCGATCTTGATAGGCAGAAATCAGAATTCGTGTCTTTTGCGACGCATCAATTACGGGGACCGTTGGCGGCGATGAAGGGTTACGCTTCATTACTACTAGAGGGAGATATGGGGGAGCTTGGACCGGAGGCGAGGAACGGTGTGTCTAGAATATATGATTCGACGAATACATTGGTTGCAATAGTCAATGATTATTTGAATATAAGTAGGATAGAATTGGGGGCAATGAAATACGCCTTCGAAACTATTGATCTTAAGAACCTGATAGAGGATGTGGTTGCGGAATTAAAACCAAACATAGACAAGACGGGTGTTAAGTTTTCTTTTGTGGCAGACAATTCCTGTTTGGATTATAGGATGACCGCCGATCGAGACAAATTGAAACAAGTCATTGCAAACATAATAGACAACTCTCTCAAGTACACACCTAGTGGATCAATCGACACAAAATTATATCTCGATAAAGTCAGACATCTATTTATCTTCACAGTAAAAGATACTGGAGTGGGTATCGCAAAAGAAGTCCTTCCTCATTTGTTCCAGAAATTCTCGCGTGCAGAAAATGCAAGTAAAACAAACATAAGAGGAACCGGACTTGGTCTTTATGTAGCAAAAGAGATGGTCGAGGCTCACCATGGAACTATCAGAGCAGAATCCGACGGGGAGGGTAAAGGATCAACATTTACAGTTGAATTGGAACCTTTTTCCAAAGCTTAAATCAACTTTTCTAGCACCATCTTCACATCGTTACCATCAGCTCTACCTGCCAACTCTTTCATTACAAGACCTGTCAATTTGCCAGCGGATTTTTTGGCGTCAAACGCACCGGACTTCATTTGTTCTTCAATAATCCTCTTTGCAATCGTCATGATCTCATCTGTACTAGCACCTTTTGGTAGAAATGATTCGAGGATCGAAAGTTCGGCTCTTTCTTTTTCTGCAAGGTCTAACCTTTTGCCAATCTCAAATTGACGAATTGAATCTTGTCTTTGTTTAACACTCCTCTTTATGAGAGCAAGGACTTTGTCATCTGGAAGAAACTCATTTTTTGGGTCCAATGTTTTGTTGGTCAACATTTCATTTTGAAATAGGGCATTTAGGCCACGAAGAGTGTCTAGTTTGAGAGTCTCTTTTGCCCGCATAGCCTCTTTTATTTGATTTTTTATTGTTTCGTGTAATGTCATAGTTTTATTAGTTAATTAATCATTAATAAATGATATAAAATTTTTAGCATAATGCACACTTCCGTACTGGATACAAATCTGTTATAGTGTTCGCTATGACACCAGAAGAAAAGTCATTACTCGAGCGCACATACAAGATTGTTGAAGATAATAATACAATTTTACGAGGCATCCGTCGAGCAAATCGGATCAGTGCGGGAATAAGGATCTTCTATTGGTTGGTCATCGTCGGTGCTACTCTAGGATTATTTTACTATATGCAACCATATATAGATTCGATGTTTGATCTCGTCGGTGAAGCTCAAAAATCGATACAATACCTAGGTGGTACGGTCAATCAAGTTCAAGGCACGATTGGCGGGATAAAATAATACGCCGAGGTAGCTCAGTTGGTAGAGCATTCCCCTGAAGAGGGAAGGGTCACCAGTTCGATCCTGGTCCTCGGCACTACTACGCCCACGAGGGGTATATCGCATATCTAACACCCGGTGTTGGGCTTCGCAGTGCAAGCACTCAAATAAATTTTCTAGAAACCTAAACCGTTATTTTATTGCGGGATGGGGTAACTTCCGATCCTGGTCCACTGTCAATGGTAGTTATTATTTTTTAATATGATAATGTATATTGTGGAGATTAAGAACACATGAAAAATATATACAAAATATCATTTTGGAATAGACACGATAACCTTGTTCATGGTTACAGCACGAAAAGGGTTGGCAACCTTTCTTTTCGGAGTGGTCACAAAGAGTCGGTGGAACTTGGGCGAATGAAAATGGCAGATGAACTTGCTATTAACTGGGAAGATGTGCTTTTTCTTCCTTTGTCACATAGTAACAACATCTTGAGTTTGCCAGAAACCTCGCAATTGTTAAAAGACGCAACCGGTTCATACCTAAACGGCGGGCGTATCTTTGTAGATTCTGATGTTACTGTTCATAACAATCATGAATGGCAAAAGGGTATTGATGGAATCGTTACCAACAAGAAAATGATCTTTCCTATCATCATGTCTGCAGATTGTGCGGCTGTAGCTCTGTATGATTCAGTCAAAAAGGTGATCGGATTCGTACATGTTGGTCTAATTGGGGCAGTAAACAGGATCATTCCCAAGGCGGTTGGATGTATGATCAAAGAATATGGTTCAACTTGCGATGATATTGAGGTGGTCATATTTCCTTCCATACGAAGATGTCATTATGATCTCAGAAAATCTGGAGCATGGAAAAATATTCAGAAAGATTTCGTCAATTATTATGGTTTCAAAAATCCATTTTTGGTCAATGATTCATTTGATTTACAAGGCATGATGTTTGAACAATTTGCTGAGTTAGGCCTCAAAAATGAAAATATCTTTGATACTGATCTATGTACGGTATGTAATAGCGATATGTTTTTCTCAAATCTGTTAGCGATCGATACGGAAGCAAAGAAAAGAGAAGGGCGTTTTGCTTCAATTATAGGGATGAAAATATGAAGGATAAAAACAAAATTGAATCCTTTTTTAAGACAGCCAATACATCATGGTGGAATCCTGCTAGTACCTACGACAACCGTTCCTGGTTTTTTGGGAAGCAATTAGAGTATATTCGTAGACAATTGATCAAGCGTGTTACGACTATTAGTAACTCCTCGGCACTGGACGCTGGTTGTGGTCGGGGCGTGCATTCCGAATTACTTGCAAGTTTAGGATGTGTTGTTACAAGTTTAGATCTCAATCGAGAAATGCTTCAATTAACAAATGATCTTTGTGATACTAGACTGGTAGAAGGATCTATTATGGATATGCCATTCGAACCTGAGTCGTTTGATATAATTTTATCAGTTGGGACGACTATGCATGTATTGTCAGTAGACACGATGATGTCTGAGATTGAAAGAGTAATCAGGAAGAATGGGATAGCAATAATCAGCATCGCTAATAAGTTTTCACTTTATGTGTTATGGACAACAAGACTAAATGCTGATCTAGTTAGGCACCAAGGGAGATATCACCGTCGGCAGTTTTCTTACTCGGAGTTTATTCGAATTGCTTCGAGACATGGATTCTCTGTTTTGAATTCAAAGGGATTTGCTGTTGTACCACCAATATCCCTAAAGGTGGGCTGGCGATGGAATATCATCCCTCCATTATTATCTAGAATCATGTCCTTGCCATTTGATTGGATATTAGGTAAATATTTTGGATGCGGTGTAACATTTGTTCTTAAGAAAATGTAGTAAATACTATTGGTAACAATAACCAATTATAAGCGGGACTGCCCCCGCTTTTTTGAACCCAAATATTTGACCGATAACAACTCAGCCACACATATGCCTATGTGTGGCTGCCACTGCCTGCCAGCATGGTTATTGAGTTGAGGGAAGATGGTTTTGTTGGCTTTGAATTTCTATATATGCTTGTTGTATTGTGTTAAGTTATGTCGACTCATAACCTGATCTAGCGTAACAAAATGGTGATCAAAAACTGATGAAATTTTGATCAAAAAACAGTGAAAAAGTGATCAAGAAACGATGAAGAAAATTATACTTGTATCTGACTCGCCCCACTTCGCCCTTCGACAGGCTCCTCCTTCGTTTAAAGCTACGGAGGACACGGTCAGGGCTTCGCGGGGCTTGCCCTACAAAGCTCCGGAGCGAAGCGTAGGAGCGTAGTAGGGTCAAGAAACTACAACTTCTTCAGATTCTCAGGTGTATCCATGACATATCCTCTGCCGGGGATATTGGCGATAAGGTTTGGATTATTTCCCGAATTAAGCTTTTTTCTTAGATTGCGAATATGAGCCTCAACTGTATTTGAGAAAGGGTTACTGTCGGCGGTCCAGACATGTTCCATAAGTAAGGATCTCGATACTACGACACCAACATTCTTCATAAAATATTCTAAAAGACCAAATTCTTTTCTGGTAGGATGTATCCTTTTGTTATTGCGAGTAACCGTGTGTTTTTCTGTGTCCAATTTTAGATCATAAACACTAAGTACACTTCTTTTGATCTGCACAGGCCTTCTAGTTAGGGCCTTTAGACGAGCGTTTAGTTCCTCCAAAGAGAAAGGTTTTGGTAAATAATCGTCAGCACCTTGCTCAAATGCAGCAATCTTTGTTTCAATTGTATTATCTATGGTCAGGAAAATGATCGGGGTAGTCTTTCCAGAAGACCTGATCTCCTTACATACCGTCAAACCGTCTTTTTTGGGTAGGGAATTGTCTAGAATAATTGCATCGTATTCAAATGTTCTGGCTAAAAATGATCCATCGGCACCATTTTCTGCAACTTCGGCTATGTTGTTTCGGGAAACAAGGTTATCTTTGACCGTGTGAGCTAGTTGTATATCGTCTTCAATTATTAATACTTTCATAGCGTCCTTTAGTATATCTATATATTGATAATCTATGCAATAGCCAAACGCGTGTTGACTTAAACATCGGATTTTGTTAGTTTATATGGACATATGGATACCAAAAAAAGCATAGAATCATTGTTTGTAGCAGGGGCACAGTTTGGTTTGGGTAAATCAAGGAGACATCCAAGTCAAACTTCGTATATCTTCGGTACCAAAAATGGCACCGACATTTTTGATTTAGAAAAAACTCAGGAACTTCTAGAGAAAGCAAAGTCCTTTGTTGCCGATCTTGCCAAAGAAGGCAAAAATATCATGTTTGTAGGGGGAAAGAGGGAGGCTAGTTCAAGCATAAAAAATGTCGCAGAATCACAAAACATGCCTTATGTCGATGGTAGATGGATCGGAGGTACGATTAGCAATTTCCCACAGATCAGGAAGCGTATAGATCGTTACGAAAAACTAGTCAACGATCGAGAAAAAGGTGAATTATCAAAATACACAAAAAGAGAGAGGATGTTGATAGACAAAGAGATCGCTTCATTGGAGAAGATGTTTTATGGCATCGTATCACTAAAGAAGATCCCAGATGCTATGTTTGTCATAGATCCTCGTCGTGAGAAGAACGCCGTCAAAGAAGCTATGGATTTCAATATTCCTGTGATAGCACTCTGCGGATCAGATTGTGATATTACTCACATTACTCACCCTATCGTCGGCAACGACTCTTCAAAGGCAAGTATCCAGTATTTTATTGATGAAATTTCAAAAGCATATCAAAAAGGCAAAACTCTGAAAGTCTAATCTATTCCTGTCTGGTGTCTAATACACTACAATGATAAGCCCATTTTTCTTTATTCGGAAATTTACTCGAAAAAAAGTAGATTATGAGCCCGAGAGACAAGAGGTAAAATTAAGAGAAAATACTAAAGATAACAAAAATATGACAACATCAGTTGACAGTATAAAAGAACTTAGAGATCAAACAGGCATTTCTATCATGCAATGCAAAAAAGCCCTAGAAGAGGCAGGGGGCGATCAGGCCAAGGCTCTGGTCATTTTACGCAACAAAAGTGGCGAATTGGCAGCAAAGAAGAGCGACAGAATTTTCCATTCTGGTACGGTCCAGTCATATATTCACTCAAATGGTACAGTTGGTACAATTGTAGAGTTTTTGTGTGAATCTGATTTTGTCTCAAATACCGATGAATTCAAAAATTTAGCTCGTGATATCGCTATGCATATCACTGCTACAAATCCTAGATTCCTATCCCAAGCCGATATTACCGATGCAGACAAAAAGACTGCAAGTGAAGTCTTTGCAAAAGAAGTAGAAGGTAAACCTGAGGCAATGAAAGCAAAGATCCTCGAGGGCAAAATGAACGCATATTTTGGTGAAATGGTTCTTTTGGATCAACCCTTCATCAAAAATCCAGAAATGACGATTCAAGCACTTATAAACAGTGCGATTCAGAAGTTTGGTGAAAAGATGGCGATCGGTCGATTCAAGAGATTCAAGGTTCTGGAAGGATAGTATTTATGTATATTTTAATTTCAATATTCTATATATCTTTAATCGGGATCATCACAATGATCGTGCTTAAGCGTAAAGAATTAAATAGTAATATTTCTCCTTCTTCAGATTTGGCAATTAAGATAGAAAGATCTCTCGTTTCTGTTTATAGCAACATAAAGCGCGGTATGGGTTATTGTAATAAAAAGACAATGATCGCTTTGGCGCAATATATAACTTTTCATGTTTTATTCCATATTAGAAAGGTCTATGTCGAATTGAAACACCGCACATTGCTCAATCCTCATGGTAGAAGAATGATCGATGCTGTCCGTGGTCGCGGTGAAGTCAAAAATCACGGTGCTTCTTTCTATCTTCGAAGGATTTCGGAGAGGTAGATTACTGAGTTTTCGTACCTATCGTACCCATTGAATAATTTTGTTTTTCTATATTTCTATGATATCTTATTGGGTACACGATTTCTTGTGAGAATAGCTTCATTGTGCATAAATGTTATAAGTGCCTGCACTACGAAGCTCCGAGCTTGCGAGGAGCGTAGTAGTGCCACCTTAGCTCAGTTGGTAGAGCACCCGTTTTGTAAACGGGATCGCGTCAGTTCAAATCTGACAGGTGGCTCAAATAAATAGTAAACTAGCTTGTCGGACTAGTATTTTTAACACAAAAATATGAGTGATAAAACATGTATTAATTGTAAAAAAAAGTTAATTACTAGACACCAAATTAGATATTGCTCAAATAAGTGCCAAGGTAATCACAAATATAGCCTCTTCTTAGATAACTGGAGAAATGGTTCTGTAACAGGCGTAATTGGCCAAAACACAAAAACAATATCTGCTCATATTAAAAGATACCTTTTTGATAAGTCTAATAATAAATGTAATCATTGTGGATGGAGCAAAATTCATCCAATAACAAAAAACATACCACTTGAAATAGATCATATAGATGGTAATGCAGAAAACAATTCTGAAAATAATCTTAGACTTCTATGTCCAAATTGTCATTCGTTAACCCCTTTTTATAGAAATCTAAACAGAAAAAATGGCCGTAAATGGAGAATGGTAAACTACAATAGTAACAAGAAAGCAATTTGATAGATAATGTCGCGCATATAGCACATACTCCGCATTTCTGATAAACTTCTTAGATGGAACCAAATGCAAAGGGCCACCTACACCCGATCACCCAAATAGTCCGAGAGATTTTTTCCATATTCCATGAATTGGGTTTCAACGTTGCCGATGGACCAGAATTGGAGGATGAATTCCACAACTTTGATGCATTGAATGTTCCAAAAGATCATCCGGCAAGAGATATGCAGGATACATTTTGGGTGAAAGTTCAAAGTTCAAAGTGCAAAGTGCAAAGTTTAAACACAGGCGACATTGAACAAGTGAAGAGGATGGTGTTGCGAACGCATACTTCATCGGTACAGATTAGATACTTGGAAACACACAAACCGCCTGTGAGAATAATCGTTCCCGGTAAAGTTTTTCGAAATGAAGCGACAGACGCTACTCATGAGGCTCAATTCTATCAGGTAGAAGCTCTTTATGTAGATAAAAATGTATCGTTGGCACACCTCAAGGGCACATTGGAACATATGTTTCGAAAACTATTTGGCAATGATGTAGAGATCCGCTTTCGACCAAGCTTCTTCCCATTTACTGAGCCTAGTGTAGAGGTTGATATGCAATGGAAGGGTAAGTGGCTAGAAATGGGTGGAGCCGGATTGGTAAATCCAAAGGTCTTCGAAGCAGTAGGTGTTGATCCGAAAGTCTGGCAAGGGTTTGCTTTTGGTTTTGGTCTAGACCGCATTGCCATGCTCAAGTTTGGCATAGATGATGTTCGTTATTTGTACAATGGAGATTTGAGACTGATCAATCAATTTTAATAACATGAAAATTTCAAGAAACTGGTTACAGACATATTTTAATAAAGAAATTCCAGAAGCAGATAGGCTGGCGGAACTTTTTACATTCCACGCCTTCGAGGTCGAAGGAGTAGAAAGGGTGGAAAAAACAAATGATGCAAAAGAAGATACCGTGCTCGATGTAAAAGTTCTCCCTGACCGCGCGCACTATGCTCTGTCGCATCGCGGTATAGCCGGAGAAGTATCAGCTCTTACTGGAATGGAGATAAAAGAGCGCTATGTTGGTCCAATAGATGCTGACATTAGAGATAAACCGGAAGTTATAATAAAGGATCCTGACTTCTGTAGGAGATACACTGCTCGCACCATATTGCTTGGTAGTAATTATCCCAAAACATCGCCTATATGGCTCAAAAATGCTCTAGGATCGATAGGGCAACGCTCGATCAACTATATCGTGGACATTACAAATTATGTGATGTATGACATAGGTCAGCCGTTACACGCATTTGATGCAGATAAGATAAAGGGCAGTCTAACTGTGCGACCGGCTAGGGAAGGAGAAAAGATTGTCTTACTCGATGGACGCGAAATAATATTGAGCCCCGAAGACAGTGTCATTGCCGATGAACAAGGGGCGTTGGTTATTGCTGGAGCAAAAGGTGGCAAGAGGGCAGAAATATCTGAGACGACAACAAAGATCATCATCGAATCAGCCAATTTCCATCCAACAAAAGTTCGTCGCACTTCGACCAAATATGACATCAGGAGTGACTCTTCAAAGCGCTTCGAAAATGAGATTACTCCAGAACTGGCAATCCATGGGATGAATAATGTTTCGGGTCTGATAAAGGAAGAAATACCCGATGTTAAATTTGGTCCAATTGTGGACAATTATCCAAATAAAGTGAAACAAACTGTTTTTGATTTCGACCCCGTCTACCTCAGAGAAAGACTCGGTATAGAGATACCGCAAGAGAAGGTAAGGGAAATATTAAAATCACTGGGTATTTTGGTAGAGGAATCGGGTACAATCTGGAACCTAACAATCCCTTATGAAAGACTAGATCTAGCAAATAGAGAAGATATTGTCGAAGAGATTGGTAGAGTATATGGTTATGATAAGGTGGTTGGCGTATTACCACCTGTGGGGGGAAGAGATTTATTCCGAGTAGGATCGAGGAAGACATCCTCGGGCCAAATTCTTCCTGATTTCTTTGTTGCTGAGAAAATCAAAAGTATACTCATCGGCCTCGGTTATTCGGAAGTTAGTCTGTATTCACTCGTTCATGAGGGGCATGTCGAAACTGCCAAACCTCTAGCTCGCGACAAAGCTTTTGCCAGGAATAATTTATCAAAAGGTATGATCGCTTGTGTAGAAAGAAATGTTCTGAATGCGGATCTGTTGGGATTAAATACAATAAAAGTCTTTGAAATCGGCCGAATATTTACTGAAGATGCAGAAAAAGTACATTTGGTTTTGGGTGCTTCAATTGTAAAGAAAATAAAAGGCGTTAAGGCTGAGAACATTATTGATGAAGCATTGAAAGTTATTGAAAAAGAGTTGGGAGTGGAAATAAAGGGTAAGACGATGACTAACAAAATGGGAAATGTGACTGTTTTGGAAATAGATTTAGAGCCGGTCGTTAAATCATCAAAAGCAGAGATCAAAGCGAAAAATTTGGGCTTCGAGCCAGTATCGGGAAATCGATACAAGAGATTTTCTCTTTATCCATTCATCGTTCGCGATGTAGCTGTCTTTGTGCCAGAGTCTGTCTCGAGTGAAAAAGTTTGGGGTACTATCGAAGCGGGTATATTATCTGCAAATGCGAAAGATTTATTAGCTCGCCATTCATTGTTTGATACTTTCAAAAAAGACGGTCGAACTTCTTTTGCCTTTCGCATGATATTCCAATCAATGGATAGGACTCTGACTGATGATGAGGTAAATGCGGTAATGGACGCGGTCTATTCGGGACTCAAAAGTGAGGGGTGGGAGGTGAGATAGTTTTACTGAGGGGAAGCCTCAGTACTGAGGCTTCCCCTCAGTATAATAATCATATGACAAAAACAATCAGAGTAAACGACCTCATGCAAACTGGATATAGTTACAAGCTTACGGAGCCTATTGGTAAAAATTTTGATTCAGAATTCAAGCCAGAATTGACTCCAAAAGAGATGTTGGAACTCGGAGTTTTTGGTGGTGTATATATGAGAGACTGTAAGAAAGAATTTCCTAGTGATTGGTTCACAAATGCCAAATTTGCTCCTGAAAATAGTGATATGAGAATTGCAAAGTTAAATTTTTTCGGCGTTAATGCCAGTCAACCACTTTCGGTTTGGCAAAAGAAAGGTTGGATACACCCCGATGACCCGCGTGGCTGGTTCCAGTGGTATTGCAGATACTATATGGGAAGACGACATCCCGACGATGTACGCCAGATCAAGCGATGGAAGGCAATGATTAGACATATCGCCCAAATAAGGAACAATTGTCTACCTCGCGATTTCTCTTGCCATACAAAACAAAGGCAGGCGTTATTACACTGGGCTTATGATAGTAGGAGGATGTAGTCAGCTCCGCGAGGCGAGGCCTCGCCAAAATCCAGTTGTTGCAAAAAATGCAATAACTGAATAAAGTGCAACTTGTTCCATTTTGGAAACAGTTCAAATCATGATCTAAGCAATGTGCAAAAAATACACAATGCAATGACAAATCGATCCTAATTTACGACCAGTCATGAAGATAATTGCAATATTGCACTCCTCAAACCTTCTTCGCTATAAAATTCAAATAATTCTTTGAACTTGGCTTAAATATCTCAAAATATAATATTTCAAAGCCATACATCTTTAATAAATCCTCGACTTCATGCTTTTTATAGAAACTAAACCATCTAGGCAGATTGACACCAGAACTTTCTCTATAGAGTTCACCATCACCTTCGATCAATCCTAGTCCAAATGTACCTCCAACCTTCAAGACCCTGTTAATTTCAGAAAATGGCTGGCCCACATTTGCTTTTGGAACATGTAGGAGTGAAGTATACGCCCATATACCATCAAAACTTTTATCTGCAAATGGTAAATCATTAAAATCACCAACGATCGAATGTAAACCTCTTTTTATAGAGAGTTTTACCATTTCATCCGAAGCATCCAGACAAGTTACATCAAGACCAGCATCCCTTAATATGAGACCATCTCTTCCAGGACCACTTCCAATGTCCAAGACCTTTCCTTTTGTTAGTTGTACGAATTTATCTATTATCGTGCGGGGAAATCTTTGCCAGAAATCTTTAGTCTCATTGTCGTATTCTTGGGCTAATTTATTGTATGTGTCGATCGTTTTCTTATCCATATGATTTATGTTGATGATATCAGATGACCGGTATAGGAGCAATCTCCTTGAGGTTAAACCTCAAGGAATAAGCTCCAAATTACCCCACATAATCGCTATTAAATACAGTGTTTTTTGCGTGCATAGATAAGTCTTTTTTGGTATAATAACCCCACGAAGCCAGAGAGCTTTTTTTGAACCAATATCATTAAAATTTATATAAATTCACACCGAAATGGCCGATAAAAACAACGAAAAAAAGAAGGGTTATGATGCCTCATCGATCACCGTCCTAGAAGGTCTAGAACCAGTCCGCAAGCGTCCTGGTATGTATATCGGCACAACTGGACCAGATGGTTTGCATCACCTCATAACCGAGATTTTTGACAACTCTCGCGACGAGGCCATGAATGGTTTTGCTAACGATATCGAAATCGCTCTTTTACCTGGCGATCGGGTAAGGGTTGCCGATAATGGTCGAGGTATTCCTGTCGATGTTCACAAGCAGACAAAAGTCTCTGCACTAGAGACCATCATGACCGTTCTTCATGCTGGAGGTAAGTTTGGTGGTGATGATTACAAAGTCTCCGGTGGTTTACACGGCGTAGGCGCATCGGTCGTCAACGCTCTCTCAACCTTTACAAAGGTACTTGTTCACAAAGAAGGCGGTATATACATGCAGGAGTATTCACAAGGCAAGAGAAAAGCTGCTGTCAAAAAGATAGGTTTTTCAAAGCTTCACGGTACAATCGTAACCTTCCAACCGGATCCAGAGATTTTTAAAGAGGGTATCAAATTTGAGTGGAACAGGATCGTTGCGCACATGCGCCAACAGGCCTACTTGGTCAAGAGTTTACGTATTAGTGTCATAGATGCGCGCGAACAGCTCCCTACCTTCGGATCCGACGAAGAGCTCTTCTATATTCGCGATACCGGTGTGGACGCCCCTTCACATACATTTTTCTTCGAAGGAGGACTCGTCTCACTTATCAAGTTCACAAATCAATTACTCAAACCTAGTCACAAAAATATTTTCTATACCGAGAAGAAAGCTGATGGAGTAGAATCCGTCGAAGTTTCTCTCCAATACGCAGACGATGTTTCCTCCCGTGTTCTTGGTTTTGCCAACAATATTCACACCCCTGAGGGTGGTACACACATCACTGGTTTCAAAACAGCCCTAACTCGAACCTTGAATACTTATGCCAAAAATAATAATTTAGCCAAAAATGGTGAAGAAACTTTCACTGGCGACGATGCTTTGGAGGGTTTGACAGCAGTCATCTCGGTCAAACTTCGCGAAATCCAATTTGAAGGACAAACAAAAGCCAAACTTGGAAGTATGGAAGCGCAAAGTGCCGTCTCTACTGTTTTCGGTGATGCATTTTCGGCATTTCTAGAAGAGAATCCTGATGACGCAAAGGCTATTGTTAACAAAGTTATCCTTGCAATGAAGGCACGAAAGGCGGCCAAGGCGGCAAAAGATTCAGTCCTACGCAAAGGCGCTCTCGAAGGCATGACACTTCCAGGAAAGCTTGCCGATTGTCAGTCAGACAGTCCCGCAGACTCAGAACTTTTCATAGTGGAGGGAGACTCTGCTGGAGGTACAGCAAAGCAAGGTCGCGATCGTCGGATCCAAGCTATTCTCCCACTTCGAGGAAAAATTTTGAACATAGAGAGAGCTCGACTAGACCGCATGCTGGGTTCCGAACAGATCAAAAATCTAGTTTTAGCTTTTGGTACTGCTATTGGAGACACATTTGATCTATCTCGCTTGCGTTATCACAAGATCATCCTCGCAACTGATGCCGATGTAGATGGTGCCCACATCCGTACTCTTATTTTGACTCTTCTTTATAGATATTTCCGACCCCTCATAGACAATGGTTATGTCTACATTGCTCAACCACCACTATTCAAATTGAAAATTGGAAAGGAAGTTCACTATATCCAAGATCAGCAAGCATTAGACAAATTTAAAGCCGAGAGAAATATCAAGTCTGATGATATTCCAGAGATAGATGCTTTGACAGGGGAATCTCGTGCGGAATTACTCGAAGCAGCTGGAGCTCCCGACGAGGAAGGTGCAGAGGCAACTGTTACAGACACAAAAAGCGGTTCTGGTACAAAATCTAACCCATCAAATCAAAAGATTTCCATCCAGCGTTACAAGGGTTTGGGAGAAATGAACTCTGAAGAGCTCTGGGAGACTACCATGGATCCGGCTCGCCGGGTAATGAAGCAAGTCCGCATCGAAGATGCCTCTGAAGCAGACAAAGTTTTTGACATGCTCATGGGTGACGATGTCCCCGCTCGAAAGTCATTTATCCAATCAAACGCAAAGTTAGCAAATTTGGATATATAGTTGGATATTTAGGCAATAATGACAAAATTCAAAATCAAAATGTCAAATCAATATCAAAACCCAAAGTCAAAAATTAATAAAAATTGACATTTGGATTTTGAACTTTGAAATTACATCCTTACCCCGTCCTAACCTTCAATTTTGACTTCTTCTTTTTATCTAACTTAGGTAATTTGAGTATAAGTAAACCATGCTTTTCGACAGCTTCTGCTTCATCAACATCAATCTCGGTAGGCAGAGCAATTGTCCTAGAAAATGAACCCCAATATAATTCGCGAAGAATATGTTCATCATCTGAAGTGATCTTTTCCTCTTCTCTTTTTCCATAAATAGTTACAACATCACGGGTAATAGAAATATCGAGATCTTCTGGTTTTACTCCAGCTATCATTGATTTGATCACAACCATGTCAGGTGTCTGATAGACATCTACTGTAAGCTCACCCTCCTGCTCGGTTTCAGAATCGGTCCAACTATCATCCTCGCGCCTCTGTTTTAATGCAGTCTCTGACGCTGGTTCTGTCGGATCGAGTCGAACTGCACCGGTTAATCTTTCAAAGAATGATCTTTTATCTTTTGACATGTTTATAAATTTATTTGTGTTAATGATCTTAAGATAATTTTGGTTTTACTACTTTTATTTCTTCAAATAAAACAATCAAAATAATAACCGCTCCCCAAACCCATGCAAACGCTTTCAGAGTGTCTGTAGTATTACCGTTAATTATAGATAAATTGAACGCACTATGCAATGTGATAGCTGCGGATAAGCCAACTATCGTTGCAATTATCTTCGCGATATAACCCTTATAGAAAACAAATCCTAAAGCAAAACCTATTACAGCTGAACTTACAATGTGAACGAGTGTCGCACCCATGAAGCGCATATTGCCAGTTATGATACTTTGGGCAATCTCTCCGCCAGACAATGGCTCTATCAAGAAAAGAGTATTTTCTAAAGCAGCAAAGCCCAATGCTACAGCAATAAAATAGATCATTGCATCTATAGGCTCATCATTGAAATCACAATTGAGAGCTATAATTGCAACAACAATAAGCTTTGAAATTTCCTCAATTCCTGCCCAAATGGTATAACGCAGTGAAGTGTCCAACCCTAGAGTAGCGACATATCTTTCGGCAAAAAGCGCAACAATAACTGCCAGGAAGCCTCCCAAGAAAGTGGCGACTAGCAGTCCACGGGGTTCGGCATTTGAATCCTCTCTGATCCAAAACCAAAGCCAGATAAGAGAAGGGAGTAGTCCGGCGAGTCCAGCATAAACAAATGTACTAGCGTGCATGAATATATTATAACAGGTATGATGGCGATAAAGATTAAGAGTTGGGGATTAGAAGCAAGAGTGAGTAGTGAAAAGTGCAAAATGATTAGTTTGAAGCGCAGGGACTGACCTACGGATTAATAAATTTATGCATAAAGATTTTGTATTACTTTACAAAAAACTGGGGCAGACTCCATTGGAGGCGATTTTGACATACAAAAATGCAACTGGTGAGACAAGGCCGATGGCTTATGCTGGTAGACTAGATCCGATGGCAGAAGGACTTTTGATTTGCCTAGTGGGTGATGAATGTAAAAATAAGGAAAAATATACAAAACTAGACAAAGAGTACGAATTTGAAATCCTGGTGGGGTTTGCAACGGATACGCATGATATTTTAGGGCTAATTACTGAGGGGAAGCCTCAGGGTAGAGCCGTTTTTGCTGATTTGGGAATGAGTGTTGAAGAATTGATAAGTCAATTTATCGGCCCTCAAAATCAAGTATATCCTGCGTATTCATCAAAAACAGTTAATGGTGAACAGTTACACACCCTAGCTCGCAAAGGCTTGGTCACTGAAGAATCCCTACCAAGTAGAAAGATTGAAATATTTTCTATTAATAAACTAGAAGATCGAACTATAAGTAAAGATAATTTACAAAATGAAATTCAAAGAAGAATTGGGCTTGTAAAAGGGGACTTTAGGCAAATTGAAATTTTGGATAAATGGAACTCGAGTCTTTCGACCTCGGCACAAACTCAATTCAAAATAATCAAATTTAAAATGCATTGCTCATCTGGTACCTATGTGCGGGCCCTGGTAAGAGATATCTCAAAGAAAATCGATGTTCCCATGTGTGTTTTTTCTATAAATAGAACGCGGGTGGGGGAGTATGGGCGAGGTCAAACCTCGCCCCAGTAGCCTTGACATATAGTCAATTATCTGATAGGAATAAATTAGACGGTAATTTGAAATAAACCAAGAATTTGCTTTGGTAATTAGAAGTCCTCGTGTGAGGGTTTCGGCAAAAACTTGGTGAGTTTCGCAGAAATACAGGAAAGACAACGCAATGAATAGAAAAATCACAGTGATCGTGGCGCTGTTCGCCATGGTCTTTTGGATCGGTACGGCGTTTGGCGAGCAACAACCGCCGATCGAGGTGAAAATACCGAAACCGGCCGTTGACTTGTCGACGAATTATTCGTCGACGACAATCTTCGAATCGACCGGTGATCGGCAGATTGCATTGGCATCATCCACCACCTCTCCGGAGGTTGACATCACGGTTATCCCAGTTCTTCTTCCAGCGCAGAACACCACAGTGTTCTGGCCGGTAGCCAAGAAACTGGTGAATGACCGAAAGGTCTACCGGTGGACAAGCGACTCTGGGTACATGCTGTGCCGTGGCCAGGTTTTGCCAATGAATCTGGTCTACTCAAAGACCAACGACACCCCTTGGGTGGTACTTCAACAACTGATCGATGTGCGGTCAGTCGACGGCGAGGATACGATTGACTTGGCGGGGATCAATATCACCGCCGAATCAGTTCCAGGCGTCCTCAACACTTCGTATGGTGTTGATGGTCGGGGTTACGGGGATGCTGCTATCGGCATCCGTAATGACGGATCGGTTGTCACCACTGGGTCCCCGTCACAGAAGGTGGCACGGGTAATTTTCATCACCCAGCTCAAGTTATTCGTGGACAAACTGTCTACGGTCGAAAACTGGGTCAATGCCCAGGATAACTTCACTATCCGTTATGCAGTGAAGTATGGCGAATCAAGTTACATCGGCAAAGGAGTAGTCAGCATCTACGGGTACACTCTCCAACCGATGCTGGTAGTTCGACGGCACGAAGGTTACACAATGTTTGGGGTTGTAGGCGGTGATGAATATAGGCCGCACTTTCTTCAGTCTTCGGCCACGGTCGATGGGCCATACATCACGGTTGATCGGCCGGTCTATTCCGGCGACATGCTACCAACAGGTGAGATCGGTTCAGGTAACAAGTTCTTCAGGCTCGTTGGCACCGATTGGTAATCGCGCACAGCCACAAGCCCACAACTCTCGCGCAACGCTAAGGATTTGCAATATCCAAAGGTGTTCGCGAGGGTTTTTTGTATCAAAATTACTGGATATGACTTCAGCCTCGGTGGTATCGGAGGTGAAGGCACATTCAGGGCAATACTAGAATTTAAGTCCTAGGCCTTGACATTTTATACGATATAGTATAGGGTTTGAATATAGAAATTAGAAAGAGTATCTGAGTTTAAAAATTAATTAATTAGCCATATTATGAATAAAACAATAACAGCTTATGTAGTCATTGCAATTACAGTCTTTTTGCCTGCATTTACTTTTGCTACACCAACACCAAAAGTAGCTGACGATGTCAGTTCTAGCGCAACCCCTCTTGTGGATAGTTCGAATACTTCAAGTGCCCAAGCTTCTACTTGGTCAGATGTGATTACAATCGATAGTGCTGGCCCTTCTACTGGTGATGGTGAGCAATACTCATCAGCAACTCCTCAAATAGGTGATGATACTTCAACAGCAGTCTCTCCAACCCCAACCCCCGCTCCAGCAACTAGTGGATCATCTTCCGGTTCCAGTTCTTCAAGTAGTGGTGGTCGCATGAATTCTGCATATATGTACGGTTGTCCTCTTATTACTACCTACATGAAATATGGTGCCAATAACAATGTTGCCGAGGTTACCAAACTCCAAAACTTCCTAAAAAATGTTGAAAAACTCGATGTTGATGTCAATGGAACATTCGACAAGAAAACAGAAAATGCTGTGATAGCATTTCAGAACAAATATTCTACCGTTACTATGGGTCCTTGGGGAGCAAACAGTGGTACAGGTTTCGTCTACATCACTACAGCAAAGCAGATTAATAAAATTGCATGTAATCAACCTCTTTCATTGAGTGTATCAGAATTGGCAACAATCAATTCATTCAAGAATAAGAGAGATGCAAATGTATCAGTAACAGAGATTAAACCAGCTGCAACTATTGACATAACGCCAGCTACCGAACCAACAGATGCTGAGATTGGCGATGCTCCAAAAGTCGGTGAAGAAAATACCGCAAGTGTCGGCAGAACTTCGATCGTTAATAAATTCTGGAATTTCCTAGTCTACCTATTCAAATAACAGTTTGTAAGTATCAAAAAATCCCCCATTCAACAGATCTGGGGATTTTTTGTTTACTGATGTTTGTTTACCTTGACTTGTCAAGAAGCAGCTCAGCGTTGAGCCGTTTTGTGCCGTCTGCTTTGAGCTTCCTTTCGTGTTTATTATTATCGAGCGCTCCAGCCAAGGCAATCATGAGGGCATTATCGCCGGTGATATGCGAAGAGGGAAGATAGAGAGGCACATTGTATTCTTGAGCCAAAGCTTCAAAAGCTTGTCTTAAGGTCATATTGGCAATGACTCCACCTCCAATAATTATGGTTTTTGCATCGACTTCTTCAATCGCTTGTCTTAGTTTTGTATCCAATGTCTCCATTACCGATTGCTCAAATTCTCTTGCCAGCGCTCTCTTCCAATCATCACTAAGAGATCCGTTCTTCTTTTCCTCATCTCGCACTGCATAGAGAACTGCTGTCTTTAATCCAGAAAATGAAAAATTCAAGTCGCCACTATTGATCATTGGTCTTGGTAGCTTAATCGGTGAGACCAAACTATGTTCTTCTGCCTCTTTTGCCAACTTACTCACATGTGGTCCACCTGGATATAGTAGGCCGAGCAATCTTGCCACTTTGTCGAAAGCTTCGCCTACCGCATCGTCTTTTGTTTGGCCGATTATGGAATAATTCAAATCTAGTTGACCGTTCGTGGAATTATTTTCAATCTTTACCAACTCCGTATGCCCACCGCTTATAAGTAGTGCGAGAGCGGGGAAATGAATAGATTTCAATCTCTGCCACTCTCCCATCTCTACATCGGGTGAAAGTAACGAGCCGACGATATGCCCTTCCATGTGATTGACCGGGATAACCGGAATCTTCCGCGAGGTTAAATTTCGCGGATCAGACCAGATAATAGACAATATCTCTCCAAAAGATATTCCAACCCAGAGCGCTGGTTCGAGCCCTGGACCCTCGGTGATAGCTATTTTATCGATATTGGGAACAATCTTTAGAAAATCTGTATCTGTAAATGAAGCAAACAGATCTGCGTTTCGGCTAGCGTATTTTTCCTTTACTTGATTCATACGGTTATCAAAGTCAGAATCTGAAATATGAACCGGCTTGTCACCGTATACTTCCTTGGCTTGTTCGAGAAGTTTCTTTAAGAGTGGTAACAGATTCCTACCATGCTCTCTCTTGGCAAGAGCAGGATAGACCCCTCCGAAGTTACTGTGAAGTTCTGCCTGTGAGTGAATGAGCGATGCTATAACTCTACATTCAAAAAAACCGTCCATTTCTCTGGTTTCAATGAGTGACAGAGCCGTCTCGTCGCAACTTGTTTCTATTCCTAGGGTGATCATTGTATTTGGTGCCTGGACCGAGCGAAGCTTAGCTTTGCTAAACTGAGCCGAGGTCCTCCTTCGCTCGCTATCCTTCTACGCTCTTACAGAGCATTGAAGGACAAGTCGCGAGCTACGGAAGGACAGGTGCGCGATACAGGATTCGAACCTGTGACCCTCCCCACGTCAAGGGGATGCTCTACCAACTGAGCTAACCGCGCGATTAAGTGAAAAATTTAAAGCTTGCCCTGCGAAGCTCCGGAACAAGGCGAAGGAGCGTAGTAGGGTGCAAAGTGTAAAGTTATGAACGCAAAGTACAGAAAAAACAAATATCATAGACCTCTAACGTAAACTCTATCAAAAAAACTCCTAAAAATCTACTGGA
>CAYMXR010000004.1:0-28818 GCA_964394505.1 uncultured Candidatus Saccharibacteria bacterium
GTCGCATTTGTTTTTGGTTGTTATTTCAACGATCAAAAGAGTTGTGCGACAGTTCAACTCTAGTACGTTACTACCAATAAGTATATACTATTTATGTGTATATGTCAAGGCTAAAAATGAGTTCTGTTGCAGTATAAAAATAGGGCATTTGGGTAAAATTTAGCTCATTTATGCTTGCACTACTACGCTCTCGCTTCGCTTCGAGCTACGAAGTACAAAGTGCTCGCACTACGAAGCAAATCTGCGATTAGTAGATTTGCGTAGTAGTGCCGTGGAGAGGACTCGGTCACGAGTTTCCTCGTTGCAACTCGGAACTCGCGACCCCGCCTCGCGGCTCGGCTTGCTAGCCTCGCACGCTCCGGCTTTCTCGTCCTCACGCGTGCCAACTACTTGGCACGCTTCCCCGGCACAAAAAATACGCTTCGCTCTTTTTTTGTGCCGGGGAGAGGACTCGAACCTCCACCAGTTGCCTGACATGCTCCTAAGGCATGCGCGTCTACCAATTTCGCCACCCCGGCTTTTTTTGAATTTACTCTATGAATTTAACATATCATAATCATTTTGTCTCTGTTTTGTAAGGAGTTGGTGGTTTTGGTACAAGCTGTTGTTTTCTATTTATTTAAAATAATGTAAACTTTCACAGTGTTCAAACCGAAAACAGAAAGAATCGAATTGCTCGCAAAGACCTATCCTGAACGGATCAAGGAGCTCGAGGGGATTTTTGATAAGCCGACGAATATCTATGTCGACTTTGCCAATGTACGAGGTTGGATGCAGAAGCTTGGATGGCACGTCGATCTGAAGCGTCTGAAGCAGTTCTTGGATTCATTTGATACTATTCGTGAGGTTAAGTTTTATCATGGAACCCTGAGAGGCCAAGAGAAGTCGGAGGAAGCGATCGTTCAAGCCAAAGCTTTCGGCTATGCGGTCAAGACTAAGCCGGTGAAGATTATGCGGCTTTCGATTGATGCTTCAAGTATTGCGCCAAACTCACCTGATCTTCTGAAGGATTTTATACGCCAGCCGCTTTTGAATAAGCTTAAGGTCGAGATTATCGAAACCCTGAACAGTGAGCTCAAACTCCTGAATCAGCAAGGAATCATGTATGTAGAAGATTTGAAATCAAACTTTGATGTTGAAATCGGCCGTGACATGCTTCGAGACTATGACGTTGACGGTTTAGAGGTGTTTATCCTTTGGAGCGGCGATAGTGATTTTGAAGACCCGATAAAGCAGCTTCTTACCGATAAAAAGAAGGTTATATTATTTGCCACTGCTCGGCGCGTTGCAACTGAACTGAATAACCTACGGAAGGATGGACTGCTTATTTTCGATATTCAGAAGATCAAGGAATTTATCTGCTACAAGAAGGAGATGCTGCCAATCCCAGAAAGCAAAGAGGATTCCGGTACCGGAATCCTAAAGCCATCGAAGTAATTGACCTCTCGGTCATAGAATATGATGGTTCAGAGGCCATTTTCTTACAGCAAAGGGGACCTCTTGCGAGGCCCCCAAGCTTTAGAAAATTGACTGTTTAGGTCACTATAAAGGTAGCAAATTTACCGCATGTTGTAAAGATGACCCTTGTGGATGAATCTGTGCTGTAACAACCAATTACTGTTGTTGTCCTTGGACTACGAAGCAAACTGGCCGAAGGCAAGTTTGCGTAGTAGTCATACTTTGCCAAGGCTACGTAGGGACAAGTCCGCCCAGTTGGATTCGAACCAACGACCAATCGCTTAAGAGGCGAGTGCTCTACCGGACTGAGCTATGGGCGGTTAGGTAAGACTGTAACAGTTTTTTTATATTCTATCAATGTCTACACTTCGAAGCCCTACATCGTGTGTCTATAATACCTATGGCCTATCGTGGGCGTAGTAGTGGCATTTGCACAAAATCCGATAGTATGTAATATTAGTGTCATGGTAAATCGAATGCGTGCAACGCGGTCCCACCGCAATAATAGACGATCACATCACGGACTTACTGTAGTTCGTCTCTCCAAGTGCAAAAACTGCAATGCCTTACATCAAAGTCATAGGGTCTGCATCAACTGCGGTTCTTATAACGGTCGCAAGGTGATAGATATGACTCCAAAGAAGATCACCACAACAAAAGCATAAAAATTGACAATAGTTTGAAAAGGTAAGTGAGAGAAAATGTAGAGCAAATTGAGATCAAAATATTAAGATGAAAAAAATGTTCTTTAAATAATATGGCAAATCGTCACCTATCTCGTTCAGTAGTCCTCCAGTCACTCTTCGAGTGGGATTGTCGCGGTCGCGTAGACGCGAGTATTACAGAGATAATAAAACGCAATACAAAAGAGTTTGCCTCTGGCATGTCAGATATCTCTTTTATCGAAAATTTAACCAAAGGAATTTTGGCTAAAAGGGAAGATCTAAATCACATAATTGAGAAAGCCGCTCCGGATTGGCCATTGGACAAAATTTCACCCATTGACCGAAATGTATTACGCATTGGTCTTTATGAATTACTCTTTTCTGATCGCAAAGACGTTCCTGCAAAAGTTGCCATCAATGAAGCTATTGAGCTCGCCAAGACTTTCGGAGGAGAAACTTCTGGCCGTTTTGTAAATGGTGTTATGGGGGCAGTTTACAAAGAGCTTGGTGAACCAGATAAAGATGCTGTGTCTCCTAGCAGACCAAAGATAGCCGATATACCTTATGAGGAGATGCCTATTCAACATCTAGGAGGAGCTGTCGTTTGTGCCAAAGACGGTGAAGAGATTTATTTGGCTTTTGTTCATGATGCTTTCGGTCATTGGACTTTATCAAAAGGAAAGATTCCAGAAGGTGTCGATCCAAAAGATGGAACAAAAGCAAAGGTAAAAGAAGAGATAGGCCTCGATGTTGAGATTATTTCGGACTTGGGTACAAATGAATATATTGCCAACGATCCAGAATTGGGAAAGATTAGAAAGCAAGTTCACTATTTTCTTGGACAGTCAAAATTTACAGAATTGAAATTAGCAAAAAAACCAGGTCTCGACGATGCAAAATGGTTCAAGTTGGCGGACATATTGGAGCTCAATTTTTATAATGACATTTTGCCAATCGTGACAAAATCGATTACAATCCTTTCTGAAAAGAGATGATTTTTCTATAAAAATATGAAAAAAGATTTCGAAAAATTAGCCAAACTTATAAAAGTCGATTTTAATGACATTAACTTACTTGTCACGGCGTGCACGCACCGTTCATATTTGAATGAAAATCGTGATTTTGGAATGGAGCACAATGAAAGGTTGGAATTTTTGGGTGATGCGGTTCTAGAATTGGTTGTAACAAGTTTTTTGTTTAGGAAGTATCCGCAAAAGGCGGAGGGAGTGTTGACCTCATATCGATCCGCGATCGTGAATACTGTTAGTCTGACCAAGGTAGCCGAACATATCGGACTCAACGATTACCTATTACTTTCAAAAGGTGAGAAAAAAGATACAGGTCGAGCGCGTTCGATCATCTTGGCCAATATGGTTGAGGCAGTCATCGGAGCGATCTATCTCGATCAAGGTTACGACTCGGCCGCCAATTTTATTTCAGATCAGATTTTGAATGTGATAGATATAGAGGAGATTGTTGCCAACAAATCATGGATTGATGCCAAAAGTCGTTTTCAAGAAAAAGCTCAAGAGAAGGTTGGTATAACACCCGCCTATAAAACCCTAAAAGAAGTTGGCCCAGATCATGATAAAAAGTTTACCCTCGGCGTCTTCCTCGGTGATGTACAAGTAGCTACCGGCATCGGGCCTTCCAAGCAGGAAGCAGAACAAAAAGCAGCGGAGAGGGCTCTCGAAATCAAGGGGTGGTAGTTTCTCCTTGAGGTTTCTCTCGACATACCCCCTCGAATAAACTCGGGACGAGTCGAGACAAGCAACTTCAAGGAATGAGGGAGCTGGTCGAGAGAAGCCTCGCGGGTGTTTTTGTGCTAAGATTGGATCGAACAGCACAAAACCCTTAAGCAGAGGTAAACTATGAAGACCCCGGATTCTCCCGAAGATATTAATAATTTTCGTTTGCTTCCGTTGACGCATTTACCACCCAAACAAAGATGTGGCCATTGCGGTAAATCGATGTTGATAACCGATTGGCCAGATCATATCAGAACATGTCTGAAGACAGGTAGTGGTAGTCATCGTCAACAATGTTTTAACTTCCAAATCTGAAGTCGGCACATTCGCCTTCGCGGGGGCGAGGTGAGACCTCGCCAACAAAAAACGATATTTTTGCGAGAAAACGCTTGGAAAATGGAGATTGATCTGGGCGAGGTCTCACCTCGCCTATGTTATAATAGGTTTCTGTATTTTCATGTATTTAAAGTCTCTAGAAATCACAGGTTTCAAATCTTTTGCCAAAAAGGCAAATTTAAATTTTACATCACCGATAACCGGCATAGTCGGACCGAACGGCTCTGGAAAGTCCAATGTCGCCGAAGCTTTTCGTTTTGTTTTGGGTGAACAATCTATCAAATCACTCCGAGGTAAGAAGGGTGAAGACATGATCTGGAATGGTGGAGGCGAAGCTTCGGCCAGTAGATCAAATCGCGCCAGTGTCAAACTAACTTTCGACAATTCTAGGCGACTATTTTCTGGTATTGATTTTGAAGAAGTGAGTGTTGAGAGAGTAGTCAACCGCGACGGTGCAAATGAATATCTCTTAAATGGAAGCCAAGTTCGACTCAAAGATATTGTCGAGCTTCTTGCCAGTGCTCATATCGGTGCGACCGGTCACCATATAATCTCGCAGGGTGAGGCAGACAGGATCCTCGGTGCTTCTATTCGCGAAAGAAGAGAGATGATAGAGGATGCTTTGGGTCTCAAAATTCACCAATGGAAAAAATTAGAGAGTATAAAAAAATTAGAGAGGACAGAGGAAAATATGAAACAGGTAGAATCTCTTCGCAGAGAGATTGCTCCGCATCTTCGCTTTCTAAAAAAGCAGGTTGAGAAACTAGAGAAAGCCGAAGAACTCCGTAAAGAGCTTATTGTCTTGTATCGAGAATATTTTGCTTCGGAGGATTATTATATAAAAAATGAAAAAGATAAGATCTTGGCAGAACTCCGTGGGCCAAAAGCCGAGTTGGAAGTTTTGGATAGTGATCTAGCCAATGCCAAAAAAATCCTGACCGAATCGAAATCGGCAGATAAAAAGAGTGAAGAGATCATTTCTTTTGAAGAAAAATTGAAAAATGTGCGGATAGAAAAAGATAACTTGGTCAGAGAGCTCGGGCGTGTTCAGGGAGAATTGAATGCCAATAAAAGGGCGATAGAGAAAGAAGAAATTAGGCAAAAACAAGAAGAATACCAGACAGTTTATCTCAAAGATGTAGAAGCAATAGTGGGGAAAGTCGAGTCACTTCGATCTATTTCTGATGTCGGTCAATTATTCTCGGAAGTTTTGAGTCTTCTTAAGAATTTCATCACCAGTCACAGGTCAAATATCGATTCGACTCTTATCGGTGAAGCAAAAGAGGAGATAGCAAAGCTGGATGAAGAAAAGAAGAAATTTGAAATAAAGATCGAGGAAGCTACGAGGCTCGAAGCTGGTCTCCAAAAAGAATATAACGACATTCGTCAGGCTATTGAAAAAGAAAAAGATACCGACCGTGAAGCAGAGAAAAATATTTTCAAGATAATTGCTAGACAAAATGAAATTAGAAATGTGATCGCAAGAGAGAGCAATCGTCTGGAAGTTATAAATAGGGAAGAAATAGCTTTCAAACAAGAGTTGGGTCAGGCGGGGATCATAGTTGGTAGGGAAGCGGTAGATTATCGGGATCTTATGGGCGCTCTTGCTACAAAAGATCAGGGTTCTCCAGAAGTTCGCTCCGAGCAAGAAGAAAGAAAAAAGAAAATTGAGAGAAATAAAATCAGGTTGGAAGATTCTGGTTTGGGCGGCGGTAGTGAAGTCTTGAAAGAATGCAGAGAGACCGAAGAAAGAGATGCTTTCCTTATGCGCGAGCTTGCCGATCTGGAGAAAGCCAAAGAGGAACTGCTGAATTTGATCAAGGATCTAGATGTCAGAATAGATTATGAATTTAAGAGTGGAATTTTGAAGATCAATAGCGAATTCAAAAAATATTTTGTCATGATGTTTGGTGGAGGACATGCGGAGCTCGAGGTCGTAAAAGAAGTGAAGAGAAGGAAAGTTTCTGATGTTGAAGGTCTAAACAATCTCCTTGGTGGTGGCAATGGCGATGAATCAGAAATGTCCGAGGGTGCCGAATCAAATGAAAATACTTTGGAGGGATTGGATGTCAATGTTTCTCTACCAAAGAAAAGGGTCAAGGGACTACTCATGCTCTCTGGTGGCGAGCGCGCTTTGACTTCGATCGCTCTCCTCTTTGCGATTTCTCAAGTCAATCCACCACCGTTTATTATTTTAGATGAAACAGACGCCGCTCTGGATGAAGCAAATTCCAAGAAATACGCCGACATGATCGAGGATCTTTCCAAACAATCACAACTTATTCTCATTACTCACAATCGAGAGACAATGTCTCGTGCCGGCGTGATCTATGGTGTGACAATGGGTGCAGATGGCGCGTCTAGGCTTCTTTCTATCGCTTTCGAAGAGGCGGTTGTGGTGGCGAAATGATTTACTATTATGTCGAAGTGGTGAGCATGGGTAGGATAAGTTTCTATAAAGAAATATGTGAGTGCGATAGGGATGGCTGGCGGTGTGTTCCTTTTCTATTTGCAACCACTAAACTTAAGTGTAGTGGTTGGATTTCTAGGAAATGGTAACCCATACCACCTCTTTCGACTTTTTATAATTATTGAAATTAACTATTTGAAAATAAAAACGGCCCGCACTGGTCGTGCGAGCCATTCGCAATTTGTGTCAAATTGCGAAACTGTGGGATCAAATCAGGTTGACTGTCCGTCTCCAAAGCGGTGTCAAACAACTGTCTCCATGGACGGGGCGATCATGGGTGATTGAGGACGCGGTAGTTCAAATGGCCTTACTTTGAATTCGCTCTCAACCAATCCTTCCAGAGGGTCTGGCCACCCGGCCTTGATTGCGTCATTGATTGCGCGTACCCCTTTCTTCCTGTCTGTGGCCTTGGTCCAGGACCCTTTTGTTAGGACCAGGACCTCTTTGTCCGTCATCACCACGATCATGATCTCTTCACCAGACGCAATCTCAGTCTGGAGGATTTGGTGCATAAGGTCACCGGTTGTCGAACGATCGTCTCTTTTTCTCATAGATCACCTGTTTTTTTGTTTCCATGTTATCCGGCCTGTTCACCACATTTATACCACAATAATCCTCTTTGTACAATTTTTTGATTATTCCAAACTCACTCTAATTTTTTGTCAATTACACTTTTTTCACCAATATGATAATGTTCATTTATGTCCATCAATGATCTCAAAGAACAATTTTTTGCACGATTTTCTAACGATATCGGTATCGACTTGGGTACCGCAAATACCCTCGTCTATGTCCAAGGCAAAGGCATTGTAGTCAACGAACCATCAGTCGTCGCCGTAAATGAAAAGACCGGACAGGTCGTCGCTGTCGGTAGAGTTGCAAAAGAAATGCTCGGTAGAACACCAGTTCATATCACAGCAGTCAGACCACTTGTAGATGGAGTCATCTCAGATTTTGAAGTCACAGAAGAGATGATCACCTATCTATTGAAACAAGCTAGTCAATACATACCAAAGAAGTTTTTTGGTCCCAGAGTGGTCATTGGCGTACCTTCCGGAGTTACAAATGTAGAAGTTAGAGCTGTCCGCGATGCAACAAAAAATGCTGGTGCAAGAGAAGTCTATATTGTCGAACAACCAATCGCTGGGGCAGTCGGTATACATCTTCCAATTTTTGAACCAATAGGAAGTATGATTATGGATATCGGTGGAGGTACCGCAGATATTGCCGTTATTTCTTTGGGTGGCATAGTCCAATCAAAAAGCCTCAAGATTGCCGGAGACAAATTGAACAGTGATATTATTTCTTATATTCGCAATGAATTCAAAATCCTCATAGGCGAGACTACGGCAGAATATGTAAAGATTACAATTGGAGCAGTCGTTTCAGACGAATCTTTGGAAACTACCATTCGTGGCCGTGACCTTATCACCGGATTACCAAGAGAAGTTATCATTACCGATTCGGATATTCGTGAGGCCATCGGTCAGTCCATAGAGATCATCGTAGCTTCAGTTCGCGAAGTCTTGGAAACCACCCCTCCAGAGATCTTGGCCGACATAATGAAAAGAGGTTTGTATCTCGTAGGTGGTGGAGCCCTCATAAAAGGCTTGGACAGATTATTGTCAGAATCATTACAACTCAATGTTACTGTAGCCGAAGACCCTCTAACTGCTATCGCAAGAGGTGCCGGTATTATTTTGGAAAATTTGGATAAATATAGATCTATCTTACTCGACAGCAACGATGATTTACTTAGAAAAAAATAAAAATAATTCTAGAAAAAAAATACTGATAATAGTCGGTGTTTTGATTGCGGTATTTATCTCAATCCAGACCTTCGCCTCCTCTCTATTACCATCTATTTTCACAAGCATTGCCAAGCCTTTTTGGAGAGCGGAGTTTTCTGTTGGAAGTGGTAGCCTTCAATCAAAGGAAGATTTGCAGAGAGAGAATGAAATTTTAAAAAGAAAAATTATCGAATATGAGGTCAAGATTGCTACAACCGATCATATTTTCAATGAAAATGCAGAGCTAAGATCTTTTTTGAATAGTACAACCACAAAGAATCTCACTTTAGCGCCAATACTCAAGAGACCACCTTTTTCATTTTATGATGAATTCATCATTGATATTGGCAAAAAAGATGGTCTATCAACAACAAGCGTAGTCTATGCCGATGGTATAGTGCCGATCGGATTTGTGAAAGAGAATTTGGGTAGAACTTCAAAAGTCATATTGTTTTCTTCGCCCGGTCAAAAACACGAAGTTCTTATCGGTCCCAAAAACATTCCAGCTCTTGCAAAGGGTATCGGTGGCGGACAATATATGATCGAATTACCACAGGGTGTTGAAGTAAAAGAGGGTGATTTTGTTATTTCTTCATCGCTAGATGCAGTCATCGGTAAAGTAGTTTATGTCGATCGAGATATGACCAAGCTGTTCCAAAAAGTTTTGTTCTCATCTTTGGTCAATATCTATGGACTTCGTTGGGTTTTGGTTGAATAAATATATGAAATTAAATTCAATAGGTATGAGGATAATAATTGGTCTATTGATATTCATCTTTATTATCCATGGCTGGTGGCAGATTACTTTTTTGTTAGGAATATTTGGCATTTGGAGATTTAATTATTTTGTAGAAATTATTTTTGCTGGTATCGTATACGATTCGCTTTTTGGCATTAATGGATATAGCGGTGTCATCATTGCTTGCGTGATCTTCCTAATTACCAATGGCCTAAAGAGAATATTGAGAAGGTAATATAATGTGTCATAATGTCCCAATATGAAAAGAAAAAAAGATTTGGAAATATATCCTGATGAAATCTTGCTGGATTCGAGTAATTTGCCAAATTACGATAGGGCACAATTTGAAGGTAGACTAGAAAGGCCAATTCCACAAAGGGCTGTGTTTTCTATCCTTGGAATCTTTGTTTTAATAGCTCTCATTTTTATTGGCCAATCTTTCAATTTTCAGATTATCCAGGGATCAGAGTATAGAAAAAGAAGTGAGAAAAATTCACTTCGTCCGGTCGTTGTCTTTGCTGGTCGAGGACTTATATCTGATCGAAATGGTTTACTTTTGGCATGGAATGCTCCTGCAACATCTGTAGCTGAAGAAAATACCGTTTCTTTGCGTCGTTATGCGACTTCGACAGGTCTCGCTCATATAATTGGATATGTCAAATATCCATCAAAAGATAAAAATGGTTTTTATTACCAAGAAGATTTTGAAGGTGAGGCGGGAGCAGAAAAGAATTTTGATAATATTTTGAAAGGCAAACACGGTGTTAGATTGATAGAGGTAGATACTCACAACAATGTCGTATCCGAGAGTGTTACTCGTATGCCTATTCAAGGCAAAAATATCAATCTATCTATCGACAGTCGGGTTAATATGGCACTTTTTGAAAACATAAAAGACGTTACCAGAAACTATGGTTTTAGTGGTGGGGCTGGGGTAATAATGGATGTACATAATGGGGAAATCATTGCTCTTACCAGTTATCCAGAATATAGCCCACAAGTTATGTCAGATAAAAAAGACAATGTGGCGATAAGGTCGATATTGAATGATTCGAGTCTGCCTTTTTTGAATCGAGCTGTTGATGGTCTATACACACCCGGTTCGATAGTCAAACTTTTCGTTGCGCTTGGAGTCTTGAATGAAAAGATAATTGATCCCAATAAACAGATCTTGACGACAGGATCGCTTTCAATTCCTAACCCTTATGATGAGACAAAATCTACCATCTTTCGCGATTGGAAAAATCACGGTTTGGTTGATATGCGACAGGCCATATCGGTTTCTTCTGATGCCTATTTTTATATAGTTGGTGGCGGATTCAAAGATCAAAAAGGTCTTGGTATAAGAAAGATTGATGATTATCTCAAAATGTTTGGATTTGGCACCACAACCACCGACAACAGTCCATCGGTACTGATGAGTAAAGCGGGTACGATACCAACTCCAGAATGGAAACAGAAAACCTTTAATGAGAGCTGGTTTGTGGGTAACACCTACCACACTTCTATTGGCCAATATGGTTTTCAGGTCACCCTGATGCAAATAGTAAGGGCGATATCGGCAGTGGCAAATAGTGGCACATTGATCACTCCTTCGATCTTGGTAACAGATAATCCTCATGTTGAATCGACAGTCTCAATACCAAAAGAATATTTTGATATTGTTCGCGAGGGTATGCGAGCTTCTGTTATCTCTGGTACTGCGAAATCTATAAATATTCCAGAAGTAGAGATAGCGGCCAAGTCTGGTACTGCTGAGCTCGGTGTCCAAAAGAAAAAGATCAATTCCTGGATGTCGGGATATTGGCCTTACAACAACCCTCGCTACGCCTTTGTGGTTCTTCTAGAAAAAGGGGATGTGGATTACCAGGTTGGAGCTGGGGCAGTAATAAGGGAAACTATCAAGTGGATGTATGCGAACACGCCAGAGTATTTTTAGAAGATTGAACTTAACTGTTATTCCTGCTATTATTTAAGCAATTAATTGATAATATAAAATAAAATGTCTACAGATGTCCAGTACCTTACCAAGGAAAAATATAACGAATTTAAGAAAGAGTTAGAATATTTGAAAGTTGAAAGAAGAAAAGAAATAGCCGAGCACCTCGAATACGCCAAAAAGCTTGGCGATCTTTCTGAAAACGCAGAATACCACCAAGCTCGAGAAGATCAAGCAGAAGTCGAAGCTAGAATTGGAAAATTAGAAAATCTACTCAAAAATTCAGTCATGATTGGAGATGTTGGATCTGATATTATTACCATCGGATCTACATTTAGTCTAAAAAAAGAAGGGGACAATAGAACTTACTTGTACACTTTAGTTGGCTCAGAAGAATCAGATATGTCTCTAGGAAAAGTCTCCAACCTTTCACCTCTCGGAATGGCACTTCTTGGTCATGCAAAAGGTGATAAAGTAGAAGTTATCGCTCCAAAGGGTAAAGTAATATATCTTGTAGAGAATATTGTAAAATAAAATGGCTTCAATTGAAGAATTAAAAGCAGCAAGGTTACACAAACTGGAACTCCTGAAAAAAGCCGGGATGCCGGTTTACCCAGCCAAAGTCCCTAGGACTTTTTGTTTGGCAGACGCAAAAAATAATTTTAGTCAATATGAGGAAAGTAAGAAAGAAGTTTCTCTTTGTGGCAGAATCATGGCCATACGCGGTCAGGGAGCAATATTATTTTTTGTATTAGATGATGGCAAAGGAACTTTTCAGGCAGTGGTCAAAAAGGATATTTTGAATGCAGAATTATTTGATTTGATCGTAAATGCAGTAGATATTGGAGACATTATTAGTGTCACCGGTACATTTTTCGTAACCCAAAGAGGTGAGCAAAGTATTTTAGTCACATCATGGACCATGGCGACCAAATCCCTCTTGCCATTACCAGAAAAGTGGCACGGCCTAGTCGATCCAGATGAGAAATTGAGAAAAAGATATCTCGATTTCATCATGGACCCAGAATCTAGAGAGATGTTTTATAAAAAATCAAAGTTTTGGAAAGTTACACGCAATTTCTTGGAGGAAAATGGTTTTCTTGAAGTAGAGACTCCGACATTGGAGACTACAACTGGCGGTGCCGAAGCCACTCCATTCAAAACCCATCACAACGATTTTGATCTGGATGTGTATCTAAGAATATCTGTAGGGGAGTTGTGGCAAAAGAGACTTATGTGTGCAGGATTCCCCAAGACTTTCGAAATAGGCAGGGTTTATAGAAATGAAGGTTCAAGTATGGAACATTTGCAGGAGTTTACTAATATGGAATTCTATTGGTCATATGCCGATTATAATGATGGCATGAATCTTGTCGTAGAGATGTATAGAAAGATTGCAACCGATGTCTTTGGTACTACAAAATTTAGTTACCGCAATCACGAATTTGATCTAAATGATGAGTGGAAGAAGATCGACTATATAGAAGAGGTTAAGAGACAGGCTGGTGTAGATATATCAAAAGCTAGCGACAAGGAGATAAAAGAAAAATTACAAGAACTCAAAATTAGTTACGAAGGCTCCAACAGGGAGCGTTTGGTGGACACATTATGGAAATATTGTCGCAAAAATATTGCCGGGCCAGCATTTTTGATCAATCATCCAAAGTTGATCGCTCCTCTTGCCAAGAGTGTGGCGGGGGCAGATACGGTTCAGATGTTCCAACCGATAATCGGCGGTAGCGAGATCGGTCGTGGTTACTCTGAGCTCAACGACCCGATTGATCAGGCAGAAAGATTTGCCGAACAAAAGAAACTTCTAGAAAGTGGCGATACTGAGGCGATGATGGTCGACGATGAATTTGTCGAAATGTTAGAACATGGTATGCCACCAACATGCGGTTACGGCTTCGGCGAGCGACTATTCGCTGTGCTTTCAAACAAGCCTCTCCGCGAAACTCAAATGTTTCCGCTCATGAAACCGCGAGGTTAAACCTCGCGGGTTGCTATCTCCATTTATCTACTTCTTTTTCGCAAAGGATCGGTTTTTGTGGGCGAGGTGAGACCTCGCCCAGATAGTCTTTCAAACTCGAATATTCATAATTTAAGGAATATGACCAAGCTTCTTGCGGATGTTCTTTACGTGCTTCCTTGGTCATTTCTGGCTCTTTGATTCCGTATGGGTTGAGATGGATATAATTTATTAGAATACGCATATAGTTCATTTCGTCGTCAGCGATCTTTTTCTTGTAAACACCTTGCCAGATTGTACCTGAGTGATCATATTTTAGATTGAAATACATTGTATATCCCGTACATAGTTTTTGCATGAATTTTGAGATCCCAGGATCATTTTGTAGATCAGATTTTGAACGTAGCGCAATGTGAATATGGTTTGGCATGAGGCAATAAGCAACTATATCAACCAGATTTTCCTTTCTACATGATTCAAATATATCTTTTTCTGAATGTTTATCAAAGTGAAAAGACTCAGAGTTGTTTGCGAGATAAAGCGTATACAACATACGCCAATAGTCAGATTTGTCTCTGAAAATCTGTTCTCTGTGCGCGCCTCGGTTGTAGATGTGGTGGTAAAACATTCTGGTGATTCGGGCGAGGTGAAACCTCGCCCGATCATCCTACCAAACCGAGATAAAATCCTGATAAAATTTCGATCAAAAAGTAATGAAGGATGGTAAATGGGGAGAGGCGAGGTTTCACCTCGCCCCACGCCCAAGTTTATCCACAACTTATCCACTGTTTATTGTTTGATTGGCTATAGGAGAAAAACTCTATGTGGTATAAAATATCCATTAAGTGGGAAGAAGTGGTATACAGTGAATCTCATTTTTAAATTAAGGATCACATAAATTACCAAATCTTCTCGCAAACATATGATCATCGGGCAATTCAATCACACTATCGATGACAAAAACCGCCTCTCTCTTCCTGCTAAATTTCGACAGGAAATGGGAAAAAAAGTGGTTATTACGCCCGGCCTCGATTCTTGTCTCTTCATCTTTTCGGTGAAAGAGTGGGAAAAGATTGCCGTTCGTCTGTCAGTGAAAGAAAGCTCGATACTTCAGGCGGACAATCGAGGTTTCAACCGCTACCTCTTGGGAGGGGCGGTTGAGGTCGAGATTGACGGAGTCGGTCGAATGCTTCTTCCGGAACATTTGCGCGAGCGCGCCAATTTGAAGAATAAAGTTGTCTTCATTGGAGTTAAGGATCGTGCAGAGTTGTGGGATGAGTCGACATGGAATTCATATCGCAATGAGGTCGAGGGTAAAGCTAGTGCCTTGGCCGAAAAGCTTGGCCAGGCAGGTATGATCTAAGAGTATGCAGAGCGTACATAAAGCTGTTCTTTTACATGAAGTGGTCAATAATTTAGTTGTTGACTTACCGAGTTCCAGATCAATTTGGTATTTGGATGCTACTTTGGGTGGTGCTGGTCACGCTCTTTCAGTTGCAAAAGCTTTAAAAGGAAAGATCAATCTTATCGGATTGGATCGTGATTGTCAGGCAATTCGAAGGGCAAAAGAGATTCTAAAAGACGAAGTCAGTAAGCTCATTTTGAAATGCAAAGACTTTCGTAATCTAGATGAAGTCCTTGATAAACATAATGTAGAAAAGGTTGATTTGATTTTGTTTGATCTTGGTATTTCATCAGATGAACTCGATAATTCTCTAAGAGGTTTTACATTTCAAAAGAATGAACCATTGCTTATGACGATGGGTGACCCAAACGATTATCTCTTTACAGCCAGAGATATATTGAATAATTGGGAAGAAGCGGTTATTGCAGATATTATTTTCGGATACGGGGAAGAAAGGTTTGCAAGAAGAATAGCTAGGAATATTGTCAGTTATAGATTAAAAAAGAAAATTGAGACGACTGAAGAACTGGTGGAAATTGTCAAAATGTCAGTACCTGGATTTTATAGGAGATCAAAGATTAATCCAGCAACAAAAACTTTTCAAGCCTTGAGAATAGCAGTTAACGATGAATTATCATCACTCAAAGAAGGTTTGAAAAAAGGGTATGAGAGATTGATGTTGGGAGGAAAGATGGCGGTGATTTCATTTCATAGTTTAGAAGACAGAATAGTAAAGAATTTTTATAAAGAAAAAGAAAAAGAAGGAGCAACTATTATTACAAAAAAACCGATCACGGCGACTTTTGAAGAAATAACAACAAATCCAAGATCGCGGAGTGCAAAATTAAGAATTATAAAAAAATGACAAAAGTAATAGCAGGAATGATGAATGAAAATATAAAGATAATTAACATCTCATTATTTTTTGGTTGCCTGTTATTGATTGGCCTTTATGCCATCAGCGTTTTTTCGGTAGTATCAAAGACTGTGGTCTTGCAAAAAATTGAATCCAAAATTTCGGTACTTAGTGGTGATATAAACGATCTGGACTCCGAGTATCTCAGTATCTCTGGCAACATCTCTCAGGATGATTTATCAAATTTTGGTATGACAAAAGGCAGAGTTTCCGAATACATTTCTCGTTCCAACGGTGTTGCTGTTGGCATCACCTCTGATTCTAATCATGTTGCTTTGATAAATGAACGCTAGATTAAAGCTTCGAGCAAGAATACTCCTTATCGCGATCCTTTTTTTTGCTGTTAGTATTATTGCCAATTTATACCGGATTCAAATAATCAAAGGTGAATATTATTCAAAAAAGGCCAATGATCAATATGTAAGACCAGTGTCAAGTCTTATCGATAGAGGGTCCATATTTTTTAGTACCAAAGACGGAACAAATGTTCAAGTAGCTTCAATAAAGACCGGCTATCAGGTCTTTATTAATCCAGATAAGATCAAAAATCCAGAGGCTATTTTCGAAGCTTTGTCGGAATACATAAAGATTGATAAATCAGATTACCTAAATAAGGTTAAGAAGGTAGACGATCCATATGAAGAGCTGGTTGATCAAATTGAAGAATCAAAAGCCCTCTCAATTAAGGGTTTGGGTATTTTGGGTTTGGGTGTGACCAAAGAAAGTTGGCGCATTTATCCGGCGGATAAAATGGCATCGCATGAAGTGGGTATTTTGGGCGAAAGCGCTAGTTCTACTTTGGTTGTTGGTAAATACGGACTCGAAAGAAGTTATGAAAATGTCTTAAGAAGGAAAAAAGTATCTTCCAATACTAATGCTTTGGCTCAACTATTTATTGACTTAAAAGAAGTTCCGTCTGATAGTGAAAAAGAGGGAGATATTGTAACTTCTTTGGAATTGACGACTCAAAAATATCTTGAAAAGGTCTTGTTAGAAATAGATGAGGCTTGGCATCCTGATCTGGTTGGTGGAATAGTGATGAATCCAAATAATGGTGAGATTATAGCGATGTCATCTTTACCGACCTTCGACCCAAATAATATTTCCAATATTCAAGATATTGGTGTTTTATCTAATCCTCTAGTTGAGAGTGTATACGAGATGGGTTCAATCGTTAAACCTTTGACTATGGCAGTAGCTTTGGATAATGGGGCAGTATATCCAGATTCAACTTATGAAGATACGGGTACTATGACTTTGAGTGGAAAAGAAATCGCTAATCACGATCGTAAAGCTCGTGGTATTGTGTCAATGCAAGAAATATTAAGCCAATCTTTGAATGTTGGGGCTGCTACTATTGCTTTAGAAGTTGGAAAAGAGGCTTTTTCAAAATATTTTATAGGTCTTGGGTTTGGTAGTAAAACCGGAATTGATCTACCAAATGAAGCTTCTGGACTTGTGAACAATCTAAGAACCGGTCGAGATGTAGAAATTGCCACCATAGCTTATGGTCAAGGTGTAGCTGTGTCACCAATATCAATAACAAGGTCACTATCTGTCTTGGCAAACGGCGGATATCTTGTGACACCGCATCTGGTAAAAGAGATAAAATATTCTGATGGATCTATAAAGAAAATTGAACCAAATAAGTCTAAGAGAGTTATATCAAAAAAATCTACTGAAGATGTTACAAAAATGTTGGTAAAGGTTGTTGATAAATCTCTATTGAATGGTTCAATAAAAAATGATCGATATAGTATTTCAGCCAAAACGGGTACCGCTCAAATAGCTAACCCTAAAGGAGGTGGTTATTACGAGGATAAATTTTTACATTCATTTTTTGGATATTTTCCTGCATACAAACCAAGGTTCATAGTGTTTCTCTATCAAGTCAATCCGAAGGAAACAGATTATGCGGCTAATACTTTGACTATGCCATTTGATAAATTATCCAAATTTTTGATAAGTTATTTCGATATAGCCCCAGATAGATAAAAGTGTTAATATCGATTTATGCAAATCCTGAAAAAGATAATAATTAATCTTTTAATATTGGAATCCCGTCTAATATTGGCAAGATATAAGCCTTTTGTTATAGCGGTTACTGGAAGCGTGGGAAAAACCTCTACAAAAGATGCTATATATACTGCTCTCAAGGACGCTCATCAATATGTGAGAAAAAGTGAAAAGAGCATGAATAGCGAGATTGGTCTACCACTTACCGTTATTGGGGTGGCAAATGCTTGGTATAGTCTATCTGGTTGGATCAAAAATCTCTGGAATGGTCTTTATCTGATTCTATTTAAATCCGCATATCCAGACACTTTGATCTTGGAGGTTGGGGCCGATCATCCGGGTGATATAAGGAATATTGCAAAATGGTTAAGGCCAAATATTGCGGTAATTACAAAAGTAAGTAGTACTCCGGTGCATGTTGAGTTTTTCAAGTCACCAGAAGAAGTCTTTCAAGAAAAATCTTCTCTTGCCACCTCGGTCAAATCTAGTGGGGCAGTGATCTTATTTGCAGACAATGAAAAAGTGATGAGTATAGCGGAAATGGTAAAAGGTAAAAATATAAAAGTTTTGAGTTTTGGTAAAAATGAAAATGCAGTTGTTCGTGGTGTTTTGGGTAATACGATATATCGATCGGCGGATCATCCATCGGGATTTGCTTTTGAAGTTCATATTGATGGACAAATCTACAATGCAAATATTGATCATGCTATCGGTGATGTCTATATGTATCCTGTATTAGCCGCGATCGCTACCGCCAAAGCAAAAGGCGTTCCAGTTTCCGTTGTTATCCAAGCTTTGTCGAGATATGAGGTTCCAAAAGGTAGAATGAATCTTATCGAAGGAATAAATAATTCAACAATAATAGATGACACCTACAACTCCTCTCCTGATGCGGTCATTTCTGCTCTCTCTGCACTAAAAAGTCTGGAGACAACAGGGAAGAAGGTTGCTATTTTGGGCGATATGATGGAATTGGGTAAATATTCTTCCGAAGAACATCGCAAAATCGGCAGGGAATTGGTCGGCGTAGTCTCGGAAGTTGTCACAGTTGGCACACGATCACAGCTTACAGCTGATGAGGCTCTCAAGTCTGGTTTTACAAATGAAAATGTTCATTCGTTTTCCCGTTCCACCGAGGTTGCCGATTTTATTATTCCAAAAATTACCTCCGGCGATATTATCTTGGTAAAAGGTTCGCAGTCTGTCCGCATGGAGCGTATCGTCGCCTCACTCTTGAAAGAACGGGAAAAAGCCGATAGACTGCTTGTACGCCAAGAAAAAGAGTGGCTGAGTAAAGCATAGTCGTTAGTTGTTAGTTTTTAGTGATTAGTAATCGCAGGTTAAATTACCAATAACCAATTACTAACGACTAATAACAAATCAGGCCCTATCGTCTAATGGTTAGGACACGGCCTTCTCAAGGCTGTAATCCGGGTTCGACTCCCGGTAGGGTCACTCGGACAAAAAGTGCTGGATTTTCTCCAGCACTTTTTGGCCGTTAGGGAGGCTCCGGGAGTCGAAAGACGGAACGAGCGAAGGCGAGTGAGTCCGGGTCGGGAGCCGAGCCAGCAGGCGAGGACTCCTGACCGACTCCCGGTAGGGTCACCACTTCGCCCCACATAGTTCCGATTTAAATATGGAACGGTGTGGGGCTACGCGGTGCGAGCACAGTGAGATATTATTGGCGAAGTGGTGACCTCGCGAAGCCCCGCGTAGCGAAGCGTAGTGGGGCGTAGTGAGGTTGGTTGAAAGAATACTGATTGCGAATAAAATACGGGAATGTATTACACGTATATTATTCAAAGTGTAGTTGATCAGAGTTATTACATTGGTGTAACACATGATCTCGAAAGGAGAATAAGAGAACACAATAGTGGTAATTCAAAATTTACCTCTTTAAAGATGCCTTATACTCTAAAGTGGTATTGTTGTTTTAACGACAAAAGTAAAGCTTATAAGTATGAGACATATCTAAAATCTTCATCAGGTTATGCTTATTGGAAAAAGAGGTTTGTATGAGCACATTTTCGGTGCATATAAAATTGGAGGCTTAATATTTAATGCTTTGAAATTACAAAAGAATAAATTTTCATTATTCAAAAAAGATCAAATACTAGATTCCGGATATTCACCGAAAGATCTGCTCGTATTTACCAAATTTAGGTAGTGGTGGGCATATCATATTCTGCAACAGAGCCACCACACTTAAGTGTAGTGATTATGTAATTTATTAAACCTTATAAACTTCTCTATTTTTGCTTAGCTTTATATAGATTATCGTAAAATATTGCAATTAGTGTTCTTGTCTTAAATTAGATAATAATGTCCACCACCCTCACTATTGCACACTCAAAATTGTTGTGTTGTTGACTTTAATACAAGATAATGATAAAACATATGTATATAAAAACGGGCAACTAAACCTTTATCAATAAACATTATGGCAATGGCAACCATTTCATTCAAACCAAAACAGACAGTCAAGAGACTTTTGTCGTCTCTTCCAGATCGCGCTCGCGAGGTTATTATGTATAGGTATGGTTTGGGTAAGGACACAAAGAGGATGACCTTGGATGCTATTGGACAGATATACGGTATTACTCGTGAAAGAGTCCGTCAGATAGAGAGTTACGGTCTTTCTATTATCCGCAAGTCAGACGATTATACAAAGGAAAAACTAGCCTTTTCTGAGATCGAGACACTTTTGCATTCATTGGGTGGTATTGTCGTCGAAGATGATTTTTTGAATCATGTTTCCAAAGACAAAAGTCTACAAAATCACATTTATTTTCTCTTGGTTGTCGGCGAACCTTTTCGTAAATTAAAAGAAGACGATGAATTTCGTCATCGTTGGCATGTCAATGAAGCATTAGCAAAACAAGTTGAAGATGCTCTAAAAAAGCTCTATACGAACTTGAACAATCAAGATTTGCTTCCAGAATCAGAGATGGTCAACAAGTTTCTCAACCACTTAGAAGATGTTTCCGAAAAATACAAAAATCAAGAGGTAGTCAGACGCTGGTTGCAGATATCAAAATCATTGGGCAAAAATCCTCTTGGTGACTGGGGAGTTTCGGCTTCGCCAAATATTAAGACAAAAGGCATGCGCGATTACGCCTTTCTCGTTATCAGAAAGCACGGTTCGCCTATTCATTTTAGGGATGTAGCAAAACAGATTGCGACAATGTTCAACAAAAAGGCTCATGTTGCAACTACTCACAATGAACTTATCAAAGATCCAAGATTTGTTCTCGTTGGTCGTGGTTTGTACGCTCTTGCAGAATGGGGATATGCTCCCGGTGTAGTCCGCGATGTGATCAAAAATGTCTTGATCAAAAATGGTTCTTTGACCAAGGAAGAGATCATAGACAAGGTTATGAAAGAAAGATATGTCAAAGAAAACACTATCGTTGTCAATCTCCAAAATCCAAAATATTTCAAGAGAGACAAAGATGGTAAGTACACTCCTGTTGGA
Source organism: uncultured Candidatus Saccharibacteria bacterium (assembly GCA_964394505.1). Lineage (GTDB taxonomy): Bacteria > Patescibacteriota > Minisyncoccia > Phycocordibacterales > PALSA-1337 > C7867-002. The sequence goes on from CAYMXR010000004.1 coordinate 20,927, forward strand.
GATAAAACAAAGTAGAGATATTGTGGATAAAAGATATCGAATATCTGGTATAATCTAGACATGCCAATTGATCCTTTAGTCAATTCTGTTATCCAGGATTTCAAAACTGTTCTTATACCAGAAGCTCTACAATTTGCAATTACTTTTGCCCCGATAATTTTGGTCGTAATTTTGGCCAAGATCTTTTGGGGTCTTTGGGTAGATTATGTTCGTGGAGAGCAATTTTTCAAAATGAAATATGTTGTCCTAGAACTCAAGTTACCAAAGGACACATGGAAGTCTCCAAAAGCTATGGAGGTATTTTTGAATTCACTTCATAACGACAAGGATGGTAGTTTGTATGCAAAGTACTGGAAGGGAGAGACAAGACCATGGTATTCTTTGGAGCTCATCTCTATCGAAGGTGTTGTAAAATTTATGATCTGGACAGAGGATCAAAGAAAACAAAATCTTATGTCTGCTTTGTACTCTCAATACCCGGAGATTGAGATAAAAGAAGTTCCTGATTATGCAAAATCAGTACATTTTGATCCAAAACAGATAAAAATTTGGGCCGCAGAATTTAAATTTACAAACAAAAATCCAGTATATCCGATCAAGACATATATTGATTATGGCCTCGATAAAGATCCGAAAGAAGAATTCAAAGTTGATCCATTACTTCCCCTTATTGAATTTCTCGGTAGCGTTGGTCCAAATCAACAAGTTTGGATGCAGGTTCTCATAAAGGCACATTCGAAAAACTCAAAAAAGGCCGGACAGTTTTTTGAGTTAGAAGACCCATGGATTGAAGGTGCAAAACAGGAAGTTAATAAGATATTGATTCGAGATCCGAAGACGAAAGTATCAGGGATGAAGGATGAGGCTACAGGTTTTACTAAACTTCCATCGATTTCTGAAATAGAAAAAGAACAAGCAGTTGCTATTGAGAGAAGAATTACAAAGTTACCATTTGATGTTGGGATTAGATTTTTGTATATTGGCAAGAAAGATGTCTTTAATGCACCTTTTGGAATTGGTGGAATAATTGGTAATATGAAGCAGTTTAATTATGAACACTTAAACGGTTTCAAACCAAATGGAGATAAATGGCATCCAAGACTTGGTGACCCGTGGCTGGATTACAAAGATTGGCGAAGGAACAAATACTCTACACTAGCTCTCATGGCTTACAAGATGCGATCGTTGTTCTATACTCCATTCGAAGATTCATATCTTACGATGAATACCGAGGAATTGGCGACAATATATCACTTCCCAGGATCAGTTGCGCAGACTCCAAATCTCGATCGTATTCCATCAAAGAAGTCTCAGGCTCCGGGCAATTTACCAATATAATTAACACTTTGATTCGAATATATGAAGATAGAAAATTCCAAGCTGCCGCCCATATTCAAAATATTTACACCAAAGATGATTGCTAGTATTTTGACGATATTACTTATTTTAATTATTCTTATTGTTTATGCATCACTGCCACCTAGAGATTTTCCTCAAAGGAAGATTGTCTCCATAAAATCTGGACAATATCTGACCCAAGTTTCCGAAATTTTGGCAAAAGAAAATATTATCAAATCGCCATTTATCTTTAAGACCTTTGTCGTCTTATTGTCGGGTCACAAACAAGTCAAAGCGACCGATTATCTCTTCAACAAACCAGAGTCTGCTTTGCGAGTGGCTTATCGTATAACAAAAGGTGATCAAGGTTTACCAAAAATGAAGATCACAATATTTGAGGGAATGACAGTAAAACAGATTGGCGTGGCGATAAGTAAAGCTGTGCCCGGTTTTGATCTAGAAAAATTTATTCTTCTGGCAACACCTTATGAGGGATATCTTTTTCCAGAAACTTATTTTTTCTATGAAGGTATTAGTGTTGAAGATGTTATTGATCAATTGAGGGGAACTTTTAATCAAAAAATTAAAACTCAATTATTGGCAATTCAAGCCTTCGGCAGACCATTGGAAGATGTTATAAATATGGCTTCAATTTTAGAAAGAGAGGCAAGTGGATTGGAAGATCGAAAAATAATTGCTGGAATCTTGTGGAAAAGAATGGAGATGGGTATGCCTCTTCAGGTCGATGCACCTTTTTATTATACTTTAGGAAAGGATTCGGCTTCGCTCACAAGGGTCGATCTTGCAAAAGATTCTCCTTACAACACATATACCAACAAGGGTTTGCCTCCAACTCCAATCAGCAATCCTGGTCTTTCTTCGATCGAAGCCGCGGTCAATCCGACCAAGACAAATTATTTGTTTTACCTTTCAGATAAGAAGGGAATAATGCATTATGCTATCGACCATGATGGACATGTAGAAAATAAAGCAAAATATTTGAGGTAGGTTTCAATCTTAAATCTAAAATCTAAAATCTGAAAAAATGCAGATACATTTAACGTACTTTTATCGGAAGTGTTTTTATAGTACTATGCGGATATGCAAAAGAATGATGAAAAAAAGAAGGTCTTTGTAGGCGTCTCTGGCGGAGTCGACAGTTCGGTTTCGGCCGCTTTGCTCAAACAGGCAGGTTTCGATGTGACTGGAGTTTTTATCAAAGTCTGGCAACCAGACTGGATTGAATGTAATTGGAAAGAAGAACGCCGTGACGCAATGCGTGTTTGCGCACATCTCGAAATTCCATTTGTTACTTTGGATCTAGAAAAGGAATATAAGAAAGATGTTATCGATTACATGATCCGAGAATATTCTCTCGGACGAACACCAAACCCCGATGTAATGTGTAACCGTTATGTGAAGTTCGGTGGTTTTCTCGATTGGGCAAAGAGACACGGTGCTCAATATGTAGCAACTGGACATTATGCGCGGGTTAAAAGGAATTGTGAATTGGGAATTGAGAATTATGAATCAAAGAGAGAATATGATGTAATAAATTCCGATAAAAGAGGTTATCGATTGTTGGCAGGAATTGATGCAAATAAAGACCAATCATATTTTCTCTGGACATTAAACCAAAAAGATCTACCGTACATACTTTTTCCAGTTGGACACTTGACTAAACCAGAGGTAAGAAATTTGGCAGAGAAATTTGGTTTACCGACGGCAAAGAAAAAAGATAGTCAGGGTCTATGTTTTATCGGAAAAGTTGATATAAAAAAGTTTCTTTCCCACTACATAGAGACAAAATCCGGCAATGTTTTGAATGAAAGAGGGGAGATAATAGGGACACATCCCGGAGCTTTGTTTTTTACCAATGGTGAACGACGAGGTTTTGTTATTGATCATAATAATAAGACACCAAACGATCTGCCGTATTTTGTCATTGACAAAGATATGGATCAAAATACTATTACTGTCTCGAATAAGGATGGCGATATTACCCCTGGTGGAGAAAAGAGAGTTACTATTTCAAATGTAAATTGGGTTAGCGAGCAGATTCCAGATTTTGGTGCTACTCAGGAATCTTCGAAGACGGTGACGGTTCAGGATTCTGATAAATCTACGATGGGGAAGTTGGTTAGTCCTATAACATCAGATTTCCCTTTACAAGCTCGGTCTCGTTATCGTCAACCTCTGCAAAATATTCGTATAGTTTCGGCCAATATTTCTGAGCTAACATTAGAATTTGAGCAAGCACAAGATGTCTTGTCTCCAGGACAGTCTCTTGTAATTTATGATGGGGAAGAGTGTCTGGGTGGCGGGGTGATTTGTTAAATTTGACTAATTTCTATATTGTGTTAGTATATTTTTTGAACTTTTTGGCCTACTCGCTTCGCGGGTAGTTTTCCAGAATGAAAAAACAGCACACATAAAGAAAATACGGAAACATGAAGACAAATATGACGGTTGTGACCTTGGTGACGTTGACGATGTTGGCGGTTAGTCTGTGGGGTTCGCCCCCGCCATCGGGCCACCAAATCGGACTTGGGCAGTTTCTAGGAGGGTTTAGCGGGAATGGAGAGGATGGGAAATACTCTGTCTCGAACATGCAGAGTACATGTTCCGATTCTATGATCGGGACATGGCATCCGGTGACAAACCCCGATGGTGAACCGGATATTGTCATGGTCTTGAAGAAAAATTCTGCCGGTCGTATGACTGGAGAACTCAAGATGAAGATCTTCACCGGGTACGGGCTTAAAGCAAACAGTGCAATTACGGTGACTGGGATATTTGTTGAGCTCAGTAGAAGAGAAGATCTTGGATCTATGACTTTTTCCTACAAGTTCACGATTATCGACACAGACGGCATTCATTACATGCCATTTGGAGATAGTGGGAGTGGTGAATGGAATGGGACACTTCTCCTGGACTGGAACAAGCAACAACCATATCCAACGAGAATTCGGGTTGGACCGGAATCCAAATGGGAAGCGACGATCATTATGCCAAAACAGTTGGAGTTGGAGTGATCCGCTTCAATCATGTCCACTGCCTGGCGTTTACGCGCCAGGCGGTTTTTTTATATAACTATCCCCTTATCAGAAATCCGTATTTGCTTTTTCTGCTACAATTAACCGCGAAAGGGGGTGCTTATGAAAAAAGCATCGATAGGTTGGTACCTTGTCATATTGTTCTTTTTTCGGGCCTCCTCCGCTCTAAATGAGGGGGAATGTCGAAGGCCAAGTGAGCTTGGGATGTCCTCCGATAATACCAACGGCGTTGTTCTTACTGAACCATTGCGAGGATTTGAAAGAGTCCTTATAGGCGAGCTCGAGACGTCATTCGGAGAGCGGTTAAGTCTCTGGAGACATTTCGACATGCTCGAATACAATCGGGACTTACCGGACTTTGCTTCGGTGGAGATCCGCTCAGCAATTCGTGACACTCTGGCCGAGTCGCTGAAGGAATTCTTCCTGGTGGATCCTGAAACTAGTTTGCCTGTTGTATGCACGATTGGCACTCTGATACAGGATAATGAGCTATCGGTCCATTCGATTGACTTCGGGATTCGACGGATCATCGACGACCCATATGTTTTCCTTGGTCATAGTTTCGCGATCGACGATGAAAAAATTATCGACATGCAGATTCGGGCATGCCTTAGGAACTGGCAGTACATAATCCCAGAGATTGTTATCACAGCGCCCTTATCTACTACTCTGGCACTGGAAGCCAGTGCACGATATGAAGTAAAGGGAAGTCCGGATCTCAATGTTCTTAACATCGAGGACAGCTACTTCCATAACGGTTCGTTGGAAGGTGGCTTATCCTACTACCTTGGTATTCAGGGACGGTTTCTTGGTGGCCAAGCCTTTTTAGGGACAGGTTACCCAGAAGCTTTGACGGTCTTGTACCGTCGTTCGTTCTAGGAGCGTGCTTGTCGGTTGACGGGCACGCTTTTTTGTTGCTCCGGGACGTGACTTGCTGCGATCTTGTCCCGAGCTTTCTTGTGGTGAGCCTGTCGAATCAGTCGAGGGAGCGAAGCTTGCGGTGAGCTTGTCGAATCCGCCGAGTGACTTGTCACGAGCGAAGTCGAGTGACACATCCCGGGTTTTGAGCTATGATTGCGTAATGAAAAAAGTAGCTAAAGTAATCAAAGAGAAACCCTACGATCCTGCCAAGATAGAGTTCAAGTGGCAGAAGAAGTGGCAGAGTTCAAAAATTTACAAAACAAAAGAAGATAATAAGAAACCCAAGTATTATGTTCTCGACATGTTCCCTTATCCTTCAGGGGAAGGTTTGCATGTCGGCCACCCAAAAGGGTATATTGCCACCGATATTATTTCTAGATACAAGAGAATGAAGGGCTTTTCGGTCCTACACCCAATGGGTTTTGATGCTTTCGGTTTACCAGCAGAAAATTATGCTCTAAAAACAAAAACCAATCCGACTGATTCGGTCAAAAAAAATGTAGCAAGGTACAAGAAGCAATTAGAAATTCTTGGTTTTGATTATGATTGGGCGAGAGAGGTCAATACTACAGATCCGAAATACTATAAGTGGACACAATGGATCTTTTTGAAATTACTTGAAAAAGGTTTGGCTTACGAATCTTACGAACCGATCAACTGGTGTCCTTCATGTAAGACCGGTCTGGCAAATGAAGATGTCGAAGATGGTAAATGCGAACGCTGTGGTACAGTCGTCGAAAAGAAACCTATGCGTCAATGGGTTTTGAAGATTACTGACTATGCGGAGAGGTTGCTTATGGATCTCGATATAAAGAAAGACAGTGAAAATCTTTTGGATTGGCCGGAATCTATAAAAATATTACAGAAAAATTGGATCGGGAAGAGTGAGGGAGCAATAATAAAGTTTAAAGTTCAAAGTGCAAAGTTAAAAGTTGAGGAAGAGATAGAGGTGTTCACGACAAGGCCAGATACTTTGTTTGGGGTAACTTATGTTGTACTTGCTCCGGAACATAAATTAGTAAATGACTTTTTAACTGCCGTAGAAAATAAAAATGAAGTTGAAGAGTATATAAAGAAAGTAAAAAATATTAGTGAGATAGAGCGCACAGATACTAAAAAAGAAAAAACTGGTGTTCAATTGAAGGGTATTAATGTTATTAATCCAGCAAACAATGAGGTGGTTCCACTTTGGATTGCTGATTATGTCTTACCAGATTATGGAACTGGAGCCGTCATGGCCGTGCCCGCACATGATGAAAGAGATTGGGAGTTTGCAAAGAAGTTTGGATTGAACAATCGACAGGTTGTTGCTCCTTATTTTGAGAATAAAACAGACTTGATTCCAAAAACTGATAAAGAAATTCAAGAACGAAACAATGTGCATGTCGTTATCTTTAATCCAAAAAATGGAAAGTATTTATTGCAAAAATGGAAAAATCAAGGTTGGCAATCTTTTGTAACAGGCGGTATTGAAAGTAATGAAAATCTGATTGATTGTGCAAAAAGAGAGGTTCTAGAAGAGACTGGCTACAAGAATATTAAACATATTCAAAAGCTGACTGATAATTGGGAAGTGCATTCATATTTTTATGCACCACATAAAGATGTTAATAGGTATATGAAAGCAAAGGCACTTTATTTTGAATTGATAGATGAGGAAAAGGATGAAGTTCATTCTGATGATAAAGATAAATATGATATTGTCTGGCTTGATAAGAATGAAGTTCGCGATTATCTTTCTCATATCAATCAAAAGATCAATTGGGATTTTATTATAGATTCAACTATTTATTTAGAGCAAGGGAAACTAATCAACTCTGTAAAATTCAACGGTAAAAATTCTGAAGAGGTCAAAAAAGAAATCACCGAATCAGTTGGTGGCAAGTGGGTTACCAAATACAAACTTCGCGACTGGGTCTTCTCACGCCAGCGCTATTGGGGTGAACCAATACCGGTTATTCATTGTGAAAATTGTAAGCTGGTAAGACCTGAATCAAACGGTATTGTCCCCGTACCAGAAAAAGATCTGCCAGTCATATTACCAAAGGTAAAGTCATACGAACCAACCGGAACAGGCGAGTCACCTTTGGCGGCGATAGCAAAATGGGTCAATGTAAAATGTCCTGTTTGCAAATCACCAGCAAAGAGAGAAACCAATACCATGCCACAGTGGGCAGGTTCTTCTTGGTATTATTTGAGATACATTGATCCAAAAAACAATAAAGTTTTAGCTTCAAAGAAAACTTTGGACTATTGGTGTGGCGACAAGGACGATGGTGTCGATCTCTATGTCGGTGGGGCAGAGCATGCAACTCGCCATCTCATATATGCCCGCTTCTGGCACAAGTTCCTTTATGATATCGGTGTTGTCTCCAATATTGAACCATTTCTCAAGTTACAACATGTCGGTCTCATCATGGGTGAAGATGGCAGAAAGATGTCCAAGCGTTTTCTAAATGTGATCAACCCCGATGAAATAGCAAAAAATTACGGGGCAGATTCGCTCCGTCTCTATGAGATGTTCATGGGTCCATTTGATCAACAGATCGCTTGGAGCACAAGTAGTATTAGTGGAGT
>CAYMXR010000004.1:28918-32284 GCA_964394505.1 uncultured Candidatus Saccharibacteria bacterium
TATGCGTTATAACACAGCGATCAGTTGCATGATGATTGCAATAAATGAAATCGAAAATGCGGAGTCAATAAGTAAAGATCAGTACGAAATTATATTGAAATTATTGGCACCGTTTGCGCCACATTTCACCGAAGAATTATGGGTAAGTCTAGGTAATAAAAAATCCATCCATCTTTCAAGTTGGCCAGAGTTTGATCCCGCACTGATTGTTAACGATGAAGTAAATATCATGGTTCAAGTCAATGGCAAGGTCCGCGGATCATTCACATCATCTGCTGATGCAGACAATGCGACTTTGGAAACCAAAGCCAAAGAAGTTGACGAGGTCAAAAAGTGGTTGGATGGCAAAAAAATAATTAAAGTGATTGTTGTGCCAAAAAGATTGGTGAATTTTGTGGTAGGTGAATGACCTAATTCCATGCTCCGATGATCGCTCCACCAATGGTGAGGATGATGAGATAATTGATCGAATCTATAAGAGTCAAAGTCAAAGTTTCATTTTTCCAGAGAAAACCAGAAATTGAATTTGGCAAGATAAAACCAACCCAAGTAAGAAATCCCAAAAAGGCGCCATCGCTTCCGTTTGCTTGTGTTGAAACACTAATAATAAAACCAAGAACGGCAAAGGTGATGAGAGTAAAAATTATCTGAATTGTGTAAGATTTAATTAGACTGTATGATTTTATGGAGCCTTGGCCAGTTTTTTCGAGAGAAATCTTCCTTTCCGCAAGCCATTCATTACCAAATAGAATCGGTGAATACCACAATGAACTCAAACCAAAAGCGACTAAGGAAGCAACTAAGATCGGCAGGTAATTTATTGTAATCATAATATGTGTATAATATCTTGTATAAAGTAATGTTATCATAACATACCATGAATCAACCAGATCGACCAAGGCAGTTACCAACAATCATATTCAATATTATTATTGGAATTATTGGTCTTATCGTCTTGATTTCATACCTTTCTTCAATAAAAGCCATTCCGACACTTAGTGAATATCTAAAAATTGATGAAACGGGTAAATTTTTAAATATATCTATCGCTTCAACTACAATAAAAGCAATGGTTGCCACATCTTCCGTTGATTTACAGACTGGTTTGGGCAATAGACCATCTCTACCACAAGATCAAGGCATGCTCTTTGTATTTCCTAGAATGGACTTTCACGGTATCTGGATGTTAAACATGGCTTTTCCTATTGATGTTGTTTGGATCGACGAGGACAAAGAGATTGTTGGTCTAACAAAAAACATTGACCCAAAGACTTACCCCGCAATCTTCATGTCTCCAAAGCCAGTAAAATACATTTTGGAGCTCAATTCCGGATTTATTGATAAAAACAATATAGCAACTGGTACTCTTGCCACATTTGTGATGTAAATTTTTATCCACAGGTTTTTTTAGTTTCAATTGGGTTGTACAATGTCATTAAGAAATGATTTGTATTTTTTCGGTCGATACGAAAGAGTGCAATAAAATTAAAAATTATAAGCTAAATTTCGCAGCCGCCTGCGACATCATATGCCAAAAAAGAAAAAAACAACCGCCAAGGGAGCGGTCAAGGCCCCTTCTATCCCCACGATTATGAAACGAGATGGTCGAATAGTGCCTTTTGACCTAGAAAAGATCGTCAATGCTACATGGAAAGGGATGAATTCTGTGAATGAAGGATCACTAGAAGAGGCTAGAGTTATTGCAAATCAAGTCTTTGCGGAATTGATCCGTATAAAAAGAAAATTTAATAACTTTATTCCTACTGTCGAAGGTTGCCAAGACATCATAGAACAAGAGCTCATGCGGGCTGATTATGTAAAGGCGGCAAAGCATTATGTTTTGTATCGTGAAGAGCGGGCTAAGCTTCGCGCTGTTGGTATCGAGGTCCCAGAGCATGTCCGCAAACTTGCAACCGAATCCAAAAAATATTTTAGAAATGCATTGGGGGAGTTTGTTTATTATCGAACTTACTCAAGGTGGATCGACGAAGAGAACCGTCGAGAAACTTGGATCGAGACAATCGATAGGTATATGAATTTTATGCGAGAAAATGTCGGTAATAAACTCAAAGATACTGAGTATGCCGAGATTCGTGAATCGATCCTAAATCAATGGGCGATCCCTTCGATGCGTCTGCTACAATTTGCAGGTCCAGCGGCAAAAAGGACAAATGTTTGTGGGTACAATTGTTCTTATATAGCTCCAGAATCCTTCCAAGACCTTTCGGAAATAATGTATATTTCTATGAATGGCACAGGTGTCGGTTATTCTGCCGAGAGTGCTAATGTCCAAAAATTTCCACAGATCCAGATCCAGACAGGAGAAAAATTAAAGACTTTTGTCGTTCCAGATTCAAAGGAGGGCTGGTGCAATGCCTTTGTAGTCGGAGCAACGGCATGGGCTTCAGGCAAAGATATTGATTTTGATTTTTCACTCATCCGTCCTCTCGGGGCAAGATTGAAGGTTGGTGGAGGCAAAGCTTCTGGTCCGGAACCATTAAATCGCCTTTTGAATTTTACAAGACAAGTCATGTTGGACAGACAAGGTCGTCGTCTGCGCAACATAGATATTCACGATATTATCTGTATGATGGGCGAATGTATAGTTTCTGGAGGAGTGAGAAGGAGTGCTCTCATATCACTTTCTGATCTCGATGATACCGAGATCCGTGATGCAAAAAGGGGTGCTTTCTACATGACTCATCCACATAGATCCTTGGCCAACAATTCTGCTGTCTATGTCAACAAACCAAGCAATGAAGAATTTCTCAGAGAATGGATGGCTCTTATCGAAAGTCGAACGGGAGAGAGAGGTATATTCAACCGAGGGTCTTTGGCTTCTTCACTTCCAGAACGCCGAATAAAAGTCTTAAAAGAATACAAGGGATATTTTGATTCTACTGGCAAACACATTGTCGGCCCTATCGGCACAAACCCATGCGGAGAGATCATCTTGCAATCAAAACAATTCTGTAATCTTTCAGAAGTAGTCGCTAGAGCAGAAGATACAGAAAAAACTTTGATGAAAAAGATCCGCATTGCTTCTATTTTGGGTACATATCAGTCAATGCTTACTCATTTCGAATATCTATCAAAAGAGTGGAAAGAAAATTGTGAAAAAGAAAGACTCCTTGGGGTATCTATCACCGGTCAATGGGATTGTCCCGCTGTTAGAAAGCCGGAAGTCATGAGAAGGTTGCGTGACGAAGCCATCAAGGTAAACAAAGAGTTTGCTAAGCGTTTTGGTATTAACGAATCTACAGCAGTGACTTGCGTCAAACCTTCAGGAAATGGTTCGCAAACATTCGACTGTTCTTCTGGTATGCACCCTCGTCATGCAAAATATTATATTCGCAGGGCGCGCAT
>CAYMXR010000004.1:32384-44204 GCA_964394505.1 uncultured Candidatus Saccharibacteria bacterium
GCTTGTGCATCGGGAGTTTGTGAGATAGTTTAGGAGTGAGTGGCTTGCCCTGCGTAGCTCAACACCAACTTATGTTTATGGGTAGGTAGATTGAAGCTCAAAGATCTTGTAAAGTGATATAATCCCTGTGAGCGTAGTAGGGTGAGATAGTTTAAATCCAGGTTAAACCTCGTAACGGTTACCCGACAATGAAAACAGCACTAAAAGCATTGAAGAAGCGGATGATCAGGATGAAAAAGCCTAAGAAGGTTTCCGATAAAATCTGGAATGATTTTATCAGTAAAACAACCATTGTCCTTATGGCTGGCGGAGAAAGTTCTAGATTTTCTGAGGTGACAAAAGGAATTGCTGTTAACAAAAATGCTTTTAGGTTACCAAATGGCGACAGTATGATTGAAATGGCGATCCGAATGTATCGGGAAGCAGGTTTCAAAAATTTTGTGGCTTCGGTCTTTCATAACGCTACTTCTATCGAAGAAGTCTTGGGCGATGGTTCTCGTTTGGGAGTGAATATCAAGTATAGTTATGATCCGGAAGTTCCGGTTGGGAAGGGTGGAGCGATAAAAAACGCCATTCAAAATGGTAGCATCCCAAAAGATCATCATTGCATAATACATAACCCCGATGATGTGATTATTGATTTTCCGGGAATTTTTCCAAAACATATTGTGGAGGGTCATATTCATGGCAAAAAAAGAAAAACATTGGCTACAGTAGTTGTTGTCGAGGAGACGCCATACACCTATACTGGCATGAAGGTAAGAGATAATATCGTTACAAATATAGAAATGTATCCGCTTATCCCTATACCGACACATATTGGAGTGACAATATTGTCTCCAGAGGCTTATCCTTATTTTGACAAGTATTTTGATTTTGGAAAAAAGGCTGATTTCGAGAGTGTCTTACTACCGATTTTGGCTAAAAAAAATAAACTAAGTGCTATAAGTATTCCTTCAAAATGTTGGATCGCTGTTAATAATGCAAAATCTTATAGAGAGTTAGTGAAGAGGCTGGAGAAAAAATAAGTGGCTGTTGCTATCTGTACACAACTTTGGTTGTATTGTCAAATTTTCCAAATATGATATAATACTCGCAGTTGTACCAGACAATCGCCCCGAGCGAGGAATCACAAAAATTGTTTACAATTTTTGTGATCACGAGTCGAGGGGAGGAAAGTCCGAACACCGTCCCACTACGCTTGCTAGTCCTTCTACGCTCGCTAATCGCGAGCTACGAAGGACAGATCGCAAGCTTCGCGGGAAACAGGTAGCGGGTAATACCCGTCGGGTTAATAACCAGAGGTGCGAACAGTGACGCCTTAGTCGAAAGACGAGGGCCCCTACTACGCTCGCTTCGCGAGCTTCGAAGGGTGAATCTTGCGGTAACGCAAGAGTGCAACGGCTAAATCCTTACTTCGGTGCAAGGTCGCGTCCCGAGCGAGGAATCACAAAATTGTTTACAATTTTGTGGTGACGAGTCGAGGGAAGAACCGCTTGACCCCGAGAGTAATCTTGGGGCTAGATAAATGATTGTCATGAGTTATTAAAACATAACTCATACTGAATTCGGCTTACGGTATGACTAAAATGAAAATCTCGCCCCCAAAGGGCGAGATTTTCACATATCCACAATTTTTCCTCCATAGTAATTTTTTTTAAATTGTTGCTATAATTGTAGAGTTATAAATAACCCTATCAATATGAATTATGATCCAATGCCAATCACTATAAAGTCGACAACATCTATACCGACATCTTTCGAACCCAATAACAAAAAATCGACAAAAAATGGCCGTCTCGAATCTGTCGGTTTTTATGTATTTTTAGCAACAGTTGTTCTTGCGCCAATCGCTTTTTTGCCAAGCGCTTTCATCTCGTTGGATGTGGTTAAGACATTTGTAATAGCTATCGGTACCATAGTATCTGTTGCAATTCTTGGCTATGTTACCTTGAAAGAAAGAACCGTAAAACTTCCACCTAGAGCATTATTGTGGACGAGTGCATTGATGGTTGTATCTCTAGTCATCTCTTCCGCCTTGAGTATTCATTTTGGCAAATCATTTTTTGGTCAGGGTTATGAGATTGATACTTCGAGTTTTATCATTATCTTATTCTTGGCCGGTTTGTCTATTTTTACTCTTGTAAATAAGCAAAAGGACCGAGCAATAGTAGTTTATGTGGGAATAGTGATTGCTTATGTCGTCCTCTACATTCTTCATCTTCTAAGATTTTTATTTGGCGATAGTTTCATGACCTTGGGTATTCTAAACAGCATGACTACTTCTGTTATTGGTGGTTGGTACAACCTCAGTTCTTTTTCTGTTTTGATAGCTATTATTTCGCTTTTGGCCTTATATTTTCTCAAACTCTCGTCGAGAATGAAAGTTGTTTATTGGATATTACTCGTTATTTCTGTTGTCGGGACAGTGGTGGTCGCTGATATAAGAGTTTGGAAAGCTGCTCTATTGGTTTTCTTTGGTCTAACCGTTTTCTTTTCATTAGAAAGATACAAGACAAACAGTATCTCGATGGGCAAAGGATTCAAAAGTATGCTTCGTTCGTTGTCCGTATTGCCATTATTGGCATTTATTATCTCGGTAGTTTTTGTCTGGCAAGGCTACAATATAGCCAATCCTGTCATAAACAAAATTAATGCTGATCATGCAGAGCTTGTGCTTCCTTGGCAGATGACTCTAAATGTTACTGCTTCTGTTCTCCAAAATTATCCACTATTTGGTGTTGGTTCGAACAATTTTTCTCAAGCATATATGGCTTATAAACCATTAGGTATCAATACCACGAATGCATGGGCTACCGAATTTAGTAGTGGTTTTGGTTTATTACCAACATTCGTGACAACTCAAGGTTTGTTTGGGTCAATTCTTTGGGTCCTTTTGTTTGTATTTTTTGGAATTATTGCAACAAAAACACTTCGCAATTTACCAAATACAACAGAAGATAGATTTATGATAGTCTCTTCACTTGCTTCAGCAGTTTTCCTCTGGTTAGTTTCCATCGTCTCTACCCCATCTCATGCGATAATCTTTTTGGCGTTTGTCTTTACTGGTATATTTGTTGGTCTGGCTACCGTTACAGGTTCTGTCGGCCAAAGAGAATACACATCAAGATCTAGTATGGGCAAGATGCTTCCATCTTTTGTGATCATATTTGTTTTGGTTGTAGTTGTTTTGGGTCTTATGCATACAAAAAAGACCTTGGCTTTGGTCTATTTTGGCAATGGTATCAAGCAGCTTACGGTTACGGGGGATACTATTTTGGCAAATAAAGCTTTCGATAAAGCATTAAAATTAGATTCTTCGGATTTATATTGGAGAGCAAAAGTTGAATCGGCTATAGTCGAATCCACAAAATTGGCAAGAACAGTCAATGCCTCATCACCTGCGTCTACTACCCAAGCAGTTGTAACCAAGATAAGTGAGATATTAAATATGGCAATGAAGGACGCAAAGATGGCCATAGATTATGATAAGACAAATTATTATAACCACCTTTCCGAAGCTAGGGTCTCCGAATTTGCTATAGATGTTCGTATGGATGGTGCCTATGACAATGCTGTCAAAGCATATAACAGTGCAATCGGTCTCAACCCTTTCAACCCATCTATTTATCTTTCTTTGGCGAACATTGAAGCTAGGCAGGCAAAATACGACGATGCTTTGAGGGATATTGGTAGAGCATTGCAAGTAAAGAATAATTACTTGGAAGGTGTGTTCTTATTGTCACAGATCTATGCTGCAAAAGGTGATATAAACAATGCAATAATTGCAGCCAAAGTAGCAGTCCAACTCAATCCACAAAACAGTTTGTTGTTGTTCCAGCTTGGTATACTAAATTACAATAATAAGGATTATAAGGGAGCATCCGAAGCATTTGCAGAAGCCGTGAAGATTCAGCCAGATTATGCCAACGCTCGGTACTTCCTCGGTTTGGCTTATGCTCGTCTAAACAATACCAAAGAAGCAATTGTTCAGTTCGAAGAGCTTGCCAAGACAAATCCAGAGAATCAAGAAGTGACATCGATACTTACAAGTCTTAAGAGTGGAAAATCTATCTTTACAGATACAAAATCTACCGTTACCAATCCTCCAGAGAAAAGATCCACTCTTCCTGTTAAGGAAAAGAAAAAATAAAATAGTTTCTACCACTTATTTGTAAGATTGTGATAAGATGTTCTTAATATGGTAAAGCGTTGGTTCTCATTTATTGGTCAAGAGATACGCGGTCTACACGAGGCCGCTTATCTTTTGGCAATATTTGCAGCGTTATCTTTGGTTCTTGCTCTTATTAGAGACAAGCTTTTGGCTTACACATTTGGAGCTGGTCATGCTCTAGATATTTATTATGCTTCTTTTCGTGCACCTGATCTTATCTTTGCAACGGTTGGATCTTTGGTCTCTGCTTCTATACTCTTACCATATTTTATTTCCAAATTTGAATCGGGAAAAGAAGAAGGTAAGGCGTTTGCTGACAGCATCTTTTCTGTATTTTTTGTTGGAATGATAGTGGTAAGTGCAGTGGCGTTTATTATTGCTCCGTGGATTATTTCTTGGGCAATACCGGGTTTTGCTCTAGATCCTATGTTACCAGATCTTATCTTGTCGATGAGGATAATGCTTTTGTCACCACTCTTGCTTGGTCTATCAAATCTGTTTTCTAGTCTTACCCAGATGAGGTATCGATTCCTGGTCTATGCTCTTAGTCCGGTTGTATACAATGCAGGAATCATAATTGGGGTATTGTTACTTTATCCTATATTTGGAATAGCTGGACTTTCTGTTGGAGTTGCCATTGGCGCATTGTTCCATATGAGTATTCAGGTTCCTTTTATGATTCGTGAGAAAATTTTTCCAAGATTAACTTTAAATATCTGTTGGTTGGATATAAAGAAAGTCTTATTTAATACTTTACCAAGGACGATCACTCTTTCTGTAAATCAAATAGCTACTTTTGTCTTGGTTTCGATTGCCTCAATTATGGCGAGTGGATCGATCTCGATATTCAATTTTGCTTTCAATTTGCAATCGGTACCACTTACTCTTATAGGAGCTAGCTACTCATCGGCAGTATTTCCGACTCTTTCAAGGTTATTCTTTAATGGCAAAATCTCTGAGTTCAAAGAAAAGATGGTGACTTCCGCCCAGCATATTATCTTTTGGTCTATACCTATCACGGTCTTACTTATTGTTTTGCGT
This sequence comes from uncultured Candidatus Saccharibacteria bacterium, assembly GCA_964394505.1. Lineage (GTDB taxonomy): Bacteria > Patescibacteriota > Minisyncoccia > Phycocordibacterales > PALSA-1337 > C7867-002. The sequence goes on from CAYMXR010000004.1 coordinate 37,600, forward strand.
GCTCAGATAGTTCGTACGGTCTTGGGTGCAGGAAAATTTGATTGGGCGGATACGAGGCTTACTGCAGCAATGTTGGCGATTTTTGCATTTTCGACCATAGGCCAAAGTTTGGTTATACTTTTTGTCAGAGCATTTTACGCGGAAGGTAAAACAATGAGGCCTTTATTCATAAATATCTTTTCTGCGATCATTATTATGATTTCTGGATACGGTCTGTACCAAGCTTTTTACGCATTTCCAGTATTTCAGTTTTTCATAGAAGATCTATTCAAGGTTGGTGGTCAGACGGGCACAGCTGTCTTGGTTCTGGCTTTGGCATTTAGTATTGGAACTTTGGTCAATATGATCTTGCATTGGTTTGTTTACGAGAGGGCATACCCCGGCTTTACGCGACCAGTTTTGTCTACATTTTTCCATAGTTTTGCGGCCTCAGTTATTATGGGGTATGTTGCTTTTTTGAGCCTGCGTTTTTACGCAATGTTTTTGCCATTAACCAAAGTTTGGGGTCTATTCCTCCAGGGTCTATTCGCTGGTCTTACTGGTCTCATTGCCCTCATAATTGTTTTGAGGTTATTAAATAATAAAGAACTCAAGGATGTTACAAATACTCTTCATCACAAGATCTGGAAAGGTTCAGTACCACCAGCGGAGGTGGAGCATATATAGAGATTTAATATCTAAAATTTAATGATATAATAATTCCAAATGATCAAAAACTCATATAAACATCTGGTGATTGCGTTATCATTCATTACACTTTCTCTATTTCTTCTATTCAATCTAAACACCAATGATATCGATGTGGGAAAACAGGGGGCGCAGGTGGGAGGCTCTTTGAATGATGGTTTGGTGGCTTATTATAGTTTTGATGATGTGTCCGGAAATATTTTGAAAGATATTTCTCAAAATGGTAACGATGGAGTGTTAGTTAATAATCCAACATTAGTATCTGGAGTAAAAGGGAACGCACTTCAATTTGATGGAATAGATGATTATGTAACTCTATATAACTCTGATCTAAGTAAAAAAGATATATTTGGGGGAGATTATGGAAGTGTTTCCCTTTCTTTTTGGGTAAAATCAACAAAAGTAGATGGTATAACTTACGATACTATTATAAAAAATATTGTTGGCTTTGATCTTATAAAGATTGATCAAAATGGTGGCTTAAGTTCTATTTTTTATAATAATGAATTAAGCAAAAACGAATGGCAGAGTTTCAATTTTAAGTTGATCCCTAATACGTGGACACATATTGTTATGATTTTTGAGGGTGGTAAAGGCTTTCGTACTTATATCAATGGTAATTTAGACAGAGAATTTTTAAGTGACAAATACCTTTTGATTGGTCGTGGAGATAAAACTGCTTTGGCCGAAAGATATGTTTCTTCGACAAATTATTTTCAGGGTTTGATAGATGAGATGGTTGTATTTAAACGTGCTTTAAATATTAATGAGATAATCTCGTTGAATAATACGCAAGCAATTGTTCCAAAGCCACCCCTTAGACTTCCTGCTTTTCTTGGTGCAGTAGGTTATGGTGCGATTTATACTACTGGGGGCCGTGGTACCGAATCAAACCCCGGAAGAGTGATCGTTGTAACAAATCTAAATGATAGTGGCCCAGGAAGTCTGCGCGACGCTTTATCCAAAAGTGGACCGCGGGTAATTACTTTCGGAGTTTCTGGAAATATAGAATTGAAATCTGCTTTAGTGATTAGGAATGGAGATCTTACAATAGCAGGTCAGACAGCACCTGGAGATGGAATCACTATAAAAAATTACGGAACCATATTTGATGGTGCAAAGAATGTAATATTACGATATATCCGTTTTAGGGCAGGGGATAGTGCCAGAATCAAGATGGATACACTCGGTTTCTATAATTATGAAAATATTCTAATAGATCATATTTCTGTAAGTTGGGGTTCGGATGAAAACCTTACATTCTATGGCGGAAAAAATCTAACTATTCAAAATTCTATCATAAGTGAAGGATTACATTACTTCTTAGGTGGTACAGAAGGTCACAGTTGTGGAGGAATTTGGGGTGGTACCAATAGCACAATGTATCAAAACCTTTTTGTTCACAATTATAATAGAAACGCTAGAATGGGTGGTCATCAAGATCAATCAGAAAATATGGATTATAGAAATAATGTAGTATATAACTGGGGTCGAGGAGCTGTTCATGGTAGCTGGAGTGACTCCTTGATAAATGTTGTAAACAATTATTTCAAAGCTGGACCAGCTACTCTTTGGCCAAATAAAATAGTGGGAATTGAACCTGTTGGTTATGTTGGATCAAGATGGTATGTCAATGGTAATTATGTCGACGGGTATCCAGAAATCAGCGCTGATAATTGGAACGGTGGAGTTTATTTCGCGGACGGAGGTGGTGGTGCTACTGGACCAAATAATGACTTAAATACTATCCGTTCAGTATCGGAGCTAAATTTTGAACCGGTACCAACCAATAGTGCTCAAGATGCGTACAATTTTGTCTTAGCGAATGCAGGTTCTAGGATACCAACATTAGATTCAGTTGATGCTAGACTTATCGAACAAGTAAGAACTGGAACAGTTACCTCATCTTTGGCTGGAAACAAAGGAATTATTAATTCTCAAGAGGATGTTGGCGGATGGCCACAATTAAGGGTTGACCAATCATTACAAGATGATGATCTTGATGGAATGCCTAATCAATGGGAAATTAGCAATAATCTGAATCCAAATGATTCTAGTGATGCTTTTAACTTTAATAATGCTACAGATTATCTAAATATTGAGAACTACTTGAATTCATCTTTTCAATCTGATGTAATGAATCATGTCTCAACACCCACCCCCACCCCCCTCTCCGATGTTACCCCCACTCCCACCTCAACCCCCAACCCCAATCCAACCCCTACACCCACTCCCACACCACCTCCACCACCAGGTGGAACAAATGGACTCTGTGCTACAACCCTAAACTCCTGTAAAGAAGGCTCATTTAGTGATACAGAAGACACAAGCACCAAGTACAACTGGTCCTGTCTAGGTCTAAACGGAGGATATACAGCATCCTGTAGTCTAGATAGATTCCTCCCACCCATAAACAACACCCCTCCAAACACCAATAGACCTACAAACACCTCTACATATAGACCAGGCCAAATCTCAACCAAGATTAACTACCAAGCCCCTACCATAAACATCCCAACTACCACAGTAGATATCTCCATGCCAAAACTACCATCCTGGCTAGACTTCATCACCGCCTTCATCCTAGACATTGTCTCTGACATCATCCGTGGTGTGAAGAGAACGGGGGAGATGGTTGGAATCTGAAATCTGAAATCTTAAATCTTAACCTTCTACGCTGAAGCTTCGAAGGTCAAGAATCTTAAATATTAGGTCGAAGAAAGATCTTGATCGTGTTGCGATTAGATTTTACTTTTTAGATTCGAGATTTAAGATTTCAAAGGTGGTTCAATATCACAAAAGGTGATAATGTAATCGCATGTCACTTTTCAAGTTAACAACCAAATACAAGCCCGCAGGAGACCAACCAAGGGCAATAAAGGGGTTGCTCGATGGGTTGGACAAGGGTTATGACCGTCAGACACTACTTGGAGTCACTGGCTCCGGCAAGACCTTTACTATGGCTAATGTCATTGCTAGTTACAATAAGCCGACTTTGGTGATTGCTCACAACAAAACTTTGGCTGCCCAGTTGGCTCAAGAATACAAAGAATTTTTCCCAGAAAACGCAGTCCATTATTTTGTTTCTTATTACGACTATTATCAGCCGGAAGCTTACATGCCGGCAACCGATACCTACATTGAAAAAGAGGCAATGATCAATGAAGAGATAGAGAGGCTTCGTCACGCATCGACCCAAGCCTTGCTTACAAGAAAAGATGTTATCATCGTTGCTTCAGTTTCTTGTATTTATGGTTTGGGCAGTCCAGAGGAATATGAAAAAGTTAATCTAAAAATAGCAGAGGGAATGGAATTATCCCGAGCCGAACTTATCCGTAAACTTATTGATATTCATTTTGTACGAACAAATGCTGACATCAATTCAGGTCAATTTCGTGCACTTGGAAATACTTTGGAAGTAATGCCAGTCAATGAAAAGACAATATTTCGAATAGAATTCGAAGGTGGAATTATAAGTCATATAGTAGAATTGGATCCGGTATCGAGAGCTGTTAGAATTTCCGCGGAGGTTACTTCATCTCGACCTGTCCCGAGTTTAATCGAGGGAGCTGGTCGAGAGAAACCTCAAGGAGGTAGGACAATATATATCTTCCCAGCCAAACATTTTATAAGTAGTGATGCGCAAAACCAAAAAGCTATAAAGACCATACAGGCCGAACTAGTTTCGAGATTAAAAGAATTAGAAAAAGCCGGCAAAAATCTCGAAGCAGAAAGATTAAAAAGAAGGGTAAAATATGATCTTTCAATGATTCGCGAAGTCGGTTATACAAATGGTATCGAAAATTATTCACGACATTTTTCTGGTAAAATGCCCGGTGATCCGCCAGATACATTACTTTCATATTTTCTCTCGACTTCGCTCCCTCGACTGGTTCGACAGGCTCACCACAAGAAAGCTCGGGACAAGATCGGGGAGGGCCCCAGCGCAAAGAAAGTTCCGGATTTTTTGACTATTATTGATGAGTCGCATGTAGCCATTCCACAGCTTCGAGGTATGTTCGCGGGAGATGCGTCTCGCAAGGAAACCTTGGTCGAACACGGTTTTCGTCTACCATCAGCCAAGGACAATCGACCTTTGAAATTCGATGAATTTTTGGAAAGAGTGGGACCAATGATTTTTACATCTGCAACTCCATCGGATTATGAACTTGAAACCAGCAAACAGATTGTCGAACAAGTTATTCGTCCGACTGGACTTGTAGATCCTATTGTCGATATTAAACCAATCAAAGAAAAAGGTGATTACAAAGGCCAAATCTTTGATTTTATAGATGAGACAGAAAATGCAATCAAGCTTGGTGGTCGAGTCTTGGCTACAACATTGACCAAGAAGATGGCGGAAGATCTATCAGAATTTCTGAAGGAAAAAGGTATTAAAGCTGAATATTTGCATAGCGATATAAAGACAATAGATCGAATTACTATTCTTACCGATTTTCGTCGGGGCAAATATGACTGTTTGGTTGGAGTAAACTTGCTTCGTGAAGGCTTGGATCTGCCAGAAGTCTCATTGATTGGAATTCTTGATGCTGATAAGGAGGGTTTTTTGCGATCCGAATCATCACTTATTCAAACTATTGGTCGTGCTGCGAGAAACATCGCTGGAAGAGTGATTCTCTATGCAGACAATTTTACCGGATCGATCGAAAGAGCACTAAAGGAAACAAATAGAAGAAGAGAGATTCAGATTGAGTATAATAAAGTTCATAATATTACTCCGAAGACAATTATAAAAAATATTCACGATATTACAGATCATTTGAAGTCTGAGCACAGTAAAGCGGTTGAAGAGATGATAAAACTAGATAAAAAGCTGATGGAAAATCCTATTGAATTTAGAAAGGCGAAAAGGGAACAAATGCAAGAAGCTGTGGAAAACCTTGATTTTGAGACGGCTGCGCTAATAAGAGATGAGCTTTTAGCGTTGGGGGAAAAGCTTTAGGATTGTCTTTGATTGGTTACAACTTATTAGACTTCATATCTGGTTTGATCTTTTGAAGATGTGGTAGAATATTGACATGGTTGATAAGGTTCAGTCAAAAGCACAAAAAATTGTAATAATTGAAAGTACAACATCGTTTGGACAACAGATATTTGATGTTTTGAAAGGCGATGGTTATGCTGACGTTTATTTATTCAAAAATGGAGAAGAGGGTTTAAAGGGTATATACGATATTCTCCCTCATCTTATTCTTTTGGATATTGTTCTACCAGATACAGATGGTTATGAAATATTGGCAAAAAAACAACAAGAACCATTGTTAGCAAATATTCCAGTATTTTTGATGTCGATGCAAGGCGTAGCTATCAACATGCGTAATATTTCTCCAAATAGTGTTTCGGAGGTAATCATCTCACTCGATACAAAATCTGTTGATATCTTACAAAAAATTAATGATTTTTTTGGCTACGGTTCTACTGCTATTGCTGAAAATAAAAAAGCTATTTCATTCAACAAAACGAAATTACTTTGGATTGAAGATGACAAACTTATAGGGACAATCCTGGAGAAAAAGCTTATATCTTCCGGTTTTGATGTGGTTCATGTAAAAGATGGGGAAGAAGCCCTCAATTCTCTCTACAATCGTAAACCAGATGTGATCGTCGTCGATCTTATCTTACCGGGCATGAATGGTTTTGAAATTTTACAAAAAATTAAAGATGATGAAAATCTGAAGGCTATTCCAAGAATGGTTTTGTCTAATTTGAGCAAAGTCTCTGATATCGATAGAGCAAAATCTCTCGGCGCAAAAAAGTTTTTGGTCAAGGCCTCTACTTCACTCGATCAGGTTATCGTTGAGATAAGGGATTTGTGTAAATAAAAAACGCTCAGGCGCTTTGCTCTGCGCCCAAAAAATTCGCTTTGCTCATTTTTTGTGCGCAGGGAGGGATTTGAA
>CAYMXR010000004.1:44304-46789 GCA_964394505.1 uncultured Candidatus Saccharibacteria bacterium
TCTGCGCCCAAAAAATTCGCTTTGCTCATTTTTTGTGCGCAGGGAGGGATTTGAAGCTTACAGCTTCAGTACAGTTTTCGCATGCCCGGCCAGTGCCTTGGCCGTGCATATGCTCAAACTTTTCAAATCCCTCCACGCAAAGCGCTCAGGCGCTTTGCTCTGCGCCCAAAAAATTCGCTTTGCTCATTTTTTGTGCGCAGGGAGGGATTTGAACCCCCGTAGCCCATAGGGCGATGGATTTACAGTCCATTGCAATTGACCGCTCTGCCACCTGCGCATTTCAAACTAACCCGGTAATTCTAATATTATTTGAGTAGTTTGGCAAATTTGAAATTACTAGTAACGTACTAGACCTTCTTTCCTTGTTTTGCAACCGCATCTAGAGCAGTCTTCAATTCTTCTTCACCGGCCAAGAATGTTCTTTTGATTAACTTGCAATTCTCGTCCAATTCACAGACCATTGGGATGCCCGTAGGAAAATTGAATTCCACAATATCTTTTTCTGGCATATCTTCTATATGTTTGAGTAGTGCTCTCAAACTGTTACCGGAAGCAGAGATGATTATGCTCTTACCAGATTTAATCTCAGGAACAATATCACTTTGCCAATAGGGGATCACGCGTTCCACCACCATTTTTAAGTTTTCTGAAAGAGGGATCTCAGATTCCTTGAGGTCTACGTAGAGCGGATCCTTGCCAGGATACATTTCGCTATCTTTTGTGATAGGTGGAATCGGAACATCGTAACCACGACGCCAAATTTGAACCTGCTCTTCGCCGTATTTTGTCGCCATTTCAGATTTGTTGAGTCCCTGAAGAGCACCGTAGTGTCTCTCGTTCAATCTCCAAGATTTGTGAATTTCAATGTTCGGTGTGCCCATTTCTGCCAAGATAAGGTCGAGGGTTTTGTTGGCTCGAAGGAGCATGGAAGTAAACGCAAGATCAAATTTGAAGCCAGCGTCTACGAGTTTTTGTCCGGCCTTTTTTGCTTCTGCTACACCTTTTTCTGTGAGATCAACATTGACCCAACCGGTAAAACGATTTTCTCGGTTCCAAACACTTTCTCCGTGACGGACTAAGACGATTTTGTACATATTTGTTTGATTGAATATTATTTAGATAATTGTGATAGGAATGATAACATAACTCTCTATTCTACAACCACTCTTTTTAAATGCCCCGGTATCCCGACGGTAGATTCGTAGGTAATTGTATCGCAAAGTTTTGCTATTGACTCGATAGAGCATTTGCTTTGAGGGTCATTGCTTATAACCAACACCTCACTGCCAACTTTCACATCCGGGATACTTGTGATGTCTATAGATGTAATATTCATACTGACTCTACCGATAATAGGGCAAGGAGTTTTGCTTGGTAAAATTTCTACAAAACCACGATTTGATAAGCGACGGTCAACACCCTCAAAGTAGCCAACAGGGATGGTTGCTATGGTCATATCGTTTTCGGCTTTGAATGTATTGTTGTACCCGACACTTTCATCTTTATTTAATTTCTTTATGCTTGTAATTATGGTTTTCATCTCAAGTACTGGTTTGAGATGAAGAGTGTCACTTAGTCCGTCGGCTAGACCATATAGACCAATACCAAGCCTGGAAACATTTGCCTTGATCGATTTTGAATATGAGTGACCATAAGTATTACTCAAATGAATATATTTTATATTTGAAAATTGAGAAATAATCTTATCTACAGAATTATTCCATAGATCTATTTGAGATTGTGTAAATTCATTCCTAGTACCATCGGCGTCAGATAAATGAGAGCATATTCCCTCTAAGATTATTTTTTTATTTTCATTTATGATAGTCAAAGAGCGATCTATTTCTTCTGGTAATATTCCTTGGCGATGCATACCAGTGTCTATCTTGAGGTGAACCAAAATATTTTTTGCTGTATTTTTTATAGCAAATAGGGTCTGAATGTCAGTTATCGTAAAACTAATATTTCGTAGACTTGAAGTGAGTATGGTTTCTGGTCGGGTGTAACCGATGATGAGAAGGGGAGTTTTTATGCCTTTTGCTCGCAAAGCGATGGCTTCAAAATATGAATCAACGACAAAGAAGGGAATATTTGCTTTAAGTTTCTGATTATGAACAATTTCTTCTTCAATTATCTTTGCAACCTCGATTATTCCATGACCGTAAGCATTACTCTTTAATGTTGGAGCTATAGAGTTGTTTGGGGCAAGTTTTGCAAATTGATTTAGGTTGTGGATGAGGCGGTTTTGGGATATTTCTATTGTAATTAGAGGTTTATGAGGAAAACGCCATTTTGACAGCCATGTTAAGGGGTTTTGCATCACACTATTGTAGCGTCAATAGACGAGCATTGGTACCTTGACATACATACTAGACTGTGATAAGGTGTTGTCTGAATTCAAGGGGTGAAAACCCCAAACCATTCTTTGAGAAGCACATATAGTTGGCCAAAAACGGCTACGGTTGTAGTTCGTTTCGGCTATGCA
>CAYMXR010000005.1:0-2194 GCA_964394505.1 uncultured Candidatus Saccharibacteria bacterium
GTTAGAATCGTGAACGATTTGGGTATCCTTTTGTATTAGAGAAGACTTTTACTTGCACCATTAGCAATAAGAAGATAACATATAATTATTAATACCTAACATAAAAACATGAATATACCCAATAAATTTTGGAGTACGGTAATTGGTGCTATTGGACTTCTAACAATATTTTTAGCGATTATTTCTATCAAAGAGATCAAGTCTATCTTCTATGTTGGAAAAAATCTAAACATGTCCAATATGATAACAGTAGATGGAACTGGATATGCTGTCGCTGTGCCAGATATTGCAAGTTTTTCATTTAGTGTAACTGAAACTGCAAAGACAGTAGCAGAGGCTCAAAATAAAGCGACAAAAAAGATCAATGATACCTTGAAGGCGGTTCGTGATGGCGGTGTAGAGGACAAAGATATTCAGACTCAGTCATATTATATTAATCCACGATATGAGTATCAAAATCAGCTATGTAATAGTTATAGTTGCCCACCATCAAAGTCTATTTTGACTGGCTATGATGTAAGTCAGAGTATTATGGTCAAAGTCCGTGATCTAAAGAAAGCTGGCGCATTATTTACCGCAATCGGAGCTTTGGATGTTCAAAACATAAATGGACTCACTTTCTCAGTTGATGAACCAGAAGCAGTAAAATCCAAGGCTCGTGCCGAAGCTATCGCCAACGCTCAAACAAAAGCAAAGTCTCTTGCAAAACAGTTGGGTGTCTCCTTGGTCCGTGTATCCAGTTTCTCTGAGAATGGTGGAGGATATCCTCGACCAGTCTACGGTATGGGCGGTGCTGATATGTTGTCTGTAAAAACCGCTTCGGTTGCTCCAGAGATACCTGTTGGTGAAGATAAGATCACAAGTAATGTAAGTATTACCTACGAGATCAAGTAGGGGAATGAAAGTTTTTTTGAGTTAATAATTTGCCCAAACACCCCGTGGAATTGTTCTGCGGGGTGTTTGACATGTGCCATTGACTATTTTTATTAACTCGTGATAACATACAAATGTAATCCCCCTAGGGGTTTTTTAATACAAATATATGAAAATCACCGAATACATCAAGGATACAAGAGCTGAGATGAATCATGTCAATTGGCCCACTCGCTCAGAAACTATCAGATTTACTAGTCTAGTCATCGCCGTTTCTCTAGGTGTCGCTATCCTGCTTGGAATTGCAGACTTTGTATTTGGTAAACTCTTGACTCTATTGTTCTAATTAATTATTTTTTAATCAATTATTCATGACCAAACAACACACAACAGGTGAGAGAAGTTGGTACGCAATACATACCTATGCGGGTTATGAAAACGCAGTTGCTCGAAACCTAAAACAGCGTATCGAGTCTCTTGGCATGGAAGACAAGATCTTCAATGTTATCGTTCCTACAGAAAAAAAGATCAAAGTCAAAGGAGGCAAGCGCGTCGAAGAAGAAGAGAAGATTTACCCAGGTTATGTTCTCGTAGAGATGATCGTAACCGATGATTCTTGGTATGTCGTCCGTAACACCCCTCGTGTTACAGGATTCGTAGGGGCAGGAGTATCACCAGTTCCATTGGACCAAAAAGAAGTAGACTCTTTGTTCTCTAGAATGCAAAAGAGTACAACCGAACACGCCATCGACCTATCAAATGGAGACTTGGTAAAGATAGCAGATGGACCTTTCAAGGACTTCGAAGGCAAAGTAGCTGAGGTAGACACCCAAAGAGGTAAGATCAAGGTTCTGGTTTCAATGTTCGGTCGAGAGACACCAGTCGAGCTAGATTTCTTGCAAGTTAAGAAAGTTTAATATAATATCGAAATACATATGGCAAAAAAGATCATAAAGAAAGTAAAGGTTATCGCTCCAGCAGGAAAAGCTACTCCAGCGCCTCCTTTGGGCCCAACATTAGGTCAGGCAGGTGTTAATATCGGTGATTTTACAAAGAAGTTCAACGATGCCACAAAAGACATGATGGGGGATATGATCCCAGTCGTTATCTCAGTTTACGAAGATCGAACCTATTCATTTGTTCTCAAAACTCCTCCAGCTTCTAGTCTTATCCTAAAAGCAATCAAGAAAGACAAAGGATCAGGTAAACCAAACTTAAGTAAGGTTGGTGTTATCACAAAGGCTCAGATAAAAGAGATTGCCGAAAAGAAAATGCGTGATCTAAATGCAAATACAGTAGAACAAGCAGCAAAGATCATTGC
>CAYMXR010000005.1:2294-41218 GCA_964394505.1 uncultured Candidatus Saccharibacteria bacterium
AGAAAATGCGTGATCTAAATGCAAATACAGTAGAACAAGCAGCAAAGATCATTGCCGGTACATGTAGATCTATGGGGGTGGATGTTAAGTAAATATTTGTAATTTCAAGTAATTACGCAAAAAGGGGTCTGGTAATTTAAAAAATCCTGCGGAACTCGCTCCTTTGCAGGAGCTCAGACAGTCCTCGGACTTTTTTAAATTACCAGACCCCTTTTTGCTTCATTACTTGACGACATCATATTCTAAAGATAATACATCATCAGATAGTTTTTCTACTGATCTTAGTTTGAGATTTATATCTATTGGTTTATTGAATATCGTAAGACCTTGGCCAAATAATTTCGGTTCGACAGTAATATATATACGGTTCACGACCCCTGCTTGTAGGAACATTGTATAGATCGTACTGCCCCCGCAGATAGCAACCTCTTTGTATCCTTTTGTCTCTAATTCGGCCAGCAACTCTTTTGGTGGAAGATCGGTCATCATCACGCCTTCTATCTCTGGAGTACCTTTTGGAGCGTAAACAACATTAAGTCTGCCCGGCAATGGTTTGCCAATAGTCTTGTATGTAGTAAGACCCATCACTATAACACCAGCCTTTTTGGTTAATTCGATGAATTTTTTCTTATCCGCTCCACTCGTCCAGACTGTCGAAGGCATCGCCTGACCATCGGGATTTGTAGGGGCAATGAAACCATCGGCGGTATGGGCTACTATGATGAAGGTATTCATTGGGAATTAAAATTTAGAAGTTGTCATCTAGGCAAGTGGTAATGTAGGGATTATACTTCATATATAACATAAAAGAAAAGTTATGAAACATTCATACGAAGTAGAAATAAAGAGTCTGTTAGGTTCGCAAGATAAAGCAGATAAATTAAAGCAAGACTTGCTTAGAGTATTTCCTGATACGAAATTAGTATCAAAAGGAAAACAGCTTAATCATTATTTCAATATTCCAAAAGATCTGACTAGCCTCGTCTCCAAACTTGACTGGTATATACCAAAAGAAAAGAAACACACATTCCAAGATATATTGAATCATGGAGAAAAGATGTCTATAAGAACACGCGATGCGGACGGAAAAGTTATTTTGGTCATAAAGGCGTCGGTCGGAGATGATTCGAGTTCAAATGGGGTAAAGAGGATAGAATTTGAATCAGTCGTTCCTCTCAAACTTGTAGAATTGGATAAAATACTTCTAGATACTGGATGTACATATCAAGCCAAATGGTCTCGTGAAAGAGAAGAATATGAAAGTGGTGATATGCATGTGTGTCTAGACAGAAACGCTGGTTACGGTTATGTGGCAGAATTCGAAAAAGTAACAGATGATGATAAGATATTAGACAAAGTTCGTAATGATCTTTTGGAGACAATGAAGAGATTAGATGTGGTAGAATTGCCACAGGATCGTCTCGAGAGGATGTTTGCTCACTACAACTCCCATTGGGGAGAGTATTATGGTACTGACAAAATTTTTAATATTGAATAATTAATAACATGTATTTATCAGACAAAGATATAAAGAAAGCAGTAGAGAAAGGAGAAATAGTCATTCAGGGTTTTGACGATGAACGCCTACAGCCTGCGAGTTACGATATATTACTGGGCAATAAATTTCTAGTTCACAATACCGAAAAGACAATGGCGATAGATCCGGTTCAAAAGATTTTCCCAGAGACAAAAGAGATTATTATTCCAGACACAGGACTTTTCGTCTTGCATCCAGGGATCAGTATTCTGGGTACTTCGGTTGATTATTTTGGTTCAGACAAATATCTCATCCATCTTTCTGGAAAAAGTAGCTTGGCTAGGCTCGGCCTCATTATTCACAACACGGCAGGTATTATCAATCCCGGCCACTTCCTCAACATTACTTTCGAGCTATGCAACCTCAATCATGTTCCCATAATTCTCCGACCTCAGATGCGAATAGGTCAGATCCTATTCTCAGAACTCTCTAGCGCCCCAAGCAAGGATTACAAAACTACTGGTCGTTATCACAATCGAGACTGGCAACATTTTGTTGATCCAAAAGAGGATGAACTAAAGGTTACAAAAAATAAGAGAAAGAATTCCTAACCATATACCAACATGAAAAAAAATAATAAAAGACACCCTGAATATCAGTACCTAGATCTGCTTCAGGATATTTTGGATAACGGTACAGTCAAACATGATCACAATACTGGCGTAGGTCTTACCAGTGTTTTTGGAAGACAGTTGAGGTTCGATCTTTCAAAAGGTTTTCCTTTGCTTACAACAAAGAAAGTCCCATGGAATAGCATAATGCATGAATTATATTGGTTTATGTCGGGGCAGACTAATATAAAATATCTAGTAGATCATAAGGTTCCGATTTGGAACGATTACCCATATAAAATTTACAAGAAAAAGGTAGATAAGGGTAGTTTGCCAAGTTTGACACTAGAACAATTTGTAGAAAAAATCGCTACCGATAACAATTTTGCAAAAGAACACGGAGAGTTGCCGAGGATATACGGTGAACAGTGGAGAGCTTGGCCGGCTGCTGATGGACGCAAGATCGATCAATTGGCTTGGGTACTGGACACAGTCAAGAATTTTCCCGAAAGGAAACATGCGATTTTATCTGCTTGGAATCCGCAATTCCTTTATGCTATGGCTAAGCCAGGAGATGCTTTGTCATTCCCTTTGTGTCACATCCTTTTCCATTTTAATGTTTCGGGCAATAAATTGTCCTGCCTTCTTTATCAGAGAAGTTGTGATACTTTCCTAGGTGTTCCGTTTAACATAGCCAGTTATTCTGCTTTGACTATGGTTATGGCAAAACTGGCTGGCCTAGAGCCTGGGGAATTTATCTGGACTGGTGGTGATGTTCATATTTATCACGATCATATAGAACAGGTGAAAGAACAGTTAAAGCGAAAACCGAAAGCTTTCCCCAAGCTTATCTTGAGTGATGAGATCAAAGATTTGGATAGTTTCAGGCCAGAAATGGTAACGCTTACAGATTATAATCCTCACGAAAGGATAGTTGCCAAGATGACCGTGGCTGGTGGTTTTGATGAGAAAGATAGAAAGGTCTTTTCTATAAATAAAAAAGTTAGTTCAAAAAAAGTTGCTAAAAAGAAAAAATAATCCCTAAGACATTTGAGGCGAGGTCGGACCTCGCCGATAGCAGTGGATAACACTAATTGACAAGATTTTATTCAGGTGTAATCTTAATTTTGGATTCGTCGCCAGCCCGGATTATCGAATATCGGCTGACAAAGGTCTACGAGTCTTCGGTGACCCGCGATTCGCGAACCCCGCGGGTTAGCCAGATTCAGTTTCGGTAGCTCCCGATTTAAAGGAGCTCGCCTTAACGAAACACCCGGGGTTTTGTTCTGGGTGTAAGTATAATCGAGATCTGCACGGTGGTCGTGCAAATCTAAATGGTTGTTGCCTTTCTTCGGCCGGACTGTGGGTCGCCATGCTTGTTGGGGGCATGGCGGCTTTTTCTTTTGCCCAGATAATTCATTCAGTACAACAACTGGGTTTTTATTTTTCATATGCTAGAATGCAAACATGATTTAACTTGCCAAAATTTGTTTGTTTATTACCAACGCTTATTACTTTTTAATGCCGAAAATATGAAAGACATACAAATAAAAAAACTGATCGATGCGGAGAAAAAGCGTCAGAAGCAGGTTATTAACCTCATTGCATCTGAGAACTATGCTTCAAAAGATGTGCTAGAGGCTCTCGGCTCTGAAATGAACAATAAATATTCAGAAGGGTATCCGGGGAAGCGCTATTATGGTGGCAATGAAATTATCGATAAAGTAGAAAATCTTTGCATCGAGCGTGCACTTAAACTTTTTGGATTAGATCCATCCAGGTTCCATGTAAACGCCCAAGCTCTTTCTGGTTCACCAGCCAATCTCGCTGTATACACCGCTTTGGTGCCTCAGGGAGGCAAGATAATGGGCATGTCTCTCGCTCATGGCGGACACCTCACTCATGGTCATAAAGTCTCAGCTACGGGCAAATTTTGGGTTCAGGTGCCATACGGTTTGGACAAGGAGACTGAAGTTTTGAATTATGAAGAGATAAGGAAAAACGCGATACAAGAGAAGCCTGCTATTATCGTTTCTGGTTATACTGCCTATCCTAGAATTATTGATTGGAAAAAAATGCGAGAGATAGCTGATGCTGTGGTCTATGAAGATGGAAAAAAGGGTGCTCTTTTGATGGTAGATATGTCGCATATCGCTGGCTTGGTAGCTGGAGGAGTTTACCCAAGTCCATTTGAATATGCAGATATCGTCACGACTACTACACACAAGACTCTACGCGGTCCTCGTTCTGCTCTTATTTTTGTAAAAAAAGACGAAAGAGAATTGGATAAAAAAATAGACAAAGCAGTGTTCCCTGGACTTCAAGGTGGTCCACATCAAAATCAGATCGCTGGTGTGGCGGTGGCTCTCAAGGAGGCAAGTACTCCTGCTTTCAAGAAGTATGCAAAACAGATTATAAAGAATACTGCAGTCTTGGCCAGTGAACTTAGAAAGCTTGGCTGGAGGATAGTTTCTGGTGGTACGGATACGCATTTGCTTCTGGTTGATACTTGGAATGGTGGAAATAAAAATGAAAAAGGGGCTGGTGGAGTCTCTGGTAAAGAAGCGAGTCTGCTTTTGGAAAAGAAAGGAATCATTGTGAACATGAATACGATCCCTTATGACGCACGCTCACCTATGGATCCATCTGGCATCCGGCTTGGTACTGCTGCTGAGACCACTCGTGGCAGGAAAGAGAAGGACTTTATCCACATTGCAAAAAGTATTGACAAAATTTTGAGAGGGGAGTAGGATGGTTTTTGTCCCCAGGACAATGACCTGGAGGCGGCAAGCGCAGTATGGCACTTCGACCTTCGGCCAAGACCGGATAAGTTGGATATGCCAACGGCTCGTCCGTTGAAATAGGGGCATTTTGTCCCCTCGGAGATAGACAATGGGTCGGTTAATTCAGACCCGTCTCCTCCAAACAACCCTGCCGCTTGGCAACCCAATTCTCTCTGAGTTACCGGTTGCCAGCGGCTTTTCTTTTACCTCAATTCAAAGAAGCATCCAAAAAGACTTTCTGCTACAATACCTCCATGGAAGAGAAGATAATTGGACTGATAAATGAAGTTCTAAAAAAGCTCGGTATCGAAGCCAAGATTATCACTTTGGAACATCCAGAGGAACTTTTGCATGGCGATTATTCGACACCGGTAGCTTTGACTTTGGCAAAAGAACTTCAAAAGAAGCCCGTCGAAGTGGCAAACACAATCGTTCAGGAATTAAATCAAAAATTGCCTACAGAAATAAAAGAGGTCAAAGTCGCTGGTCCAGGGTTTATAAATTTTTATCTGTCTACAGATTTTTTTGTTAACTCTATAAAATCTCTCAAAGACCGCGTTTCTATTACACCAAAAAAAACAAAAGAAAAAGTGATGGTTGAGTATACTGACGCCAATCCACTCAAAGAATTTCACATTGGCCACCTCATGTCCAACACAGTAGGTGAGGCTGTGGTGCGTCTTTATGAAGCCGAGGGCAATGAAGTAAAGCGCGCTTGCTATCAGGGCGATGTTGGGATGCATATTGCAAAGGCCGTTTGGGGCGCTTTGAAACAGAAAGAAGAGACTGGAAGTATCGATTGGGTGAGTGCGTATCCAAAAGGGGCAAAAGCTTTTGCTGATTCAGAATTAAACAAAAAAGAGATTGAAGAAATAAATAAAAAGATCTATAACAAAGATCCAGAACTTTTCCATATATATGAAGAGGGTAGAAAAGCTAGTCTAGAAAAATTCGAAGAGATATACAAAAAGCTTGGCACAAAATTTGATTATTATTTTTTTGAAAGTGAAGTGGCAGATACGGGCAAGAAACTAGTCGAGGATAATATTGGAAAAATATTTGAGAAAAGTGAAGGTGCAGTTGTATTCCATGGAGAGGAGCACGGTTTGCATACGCGCGTATTTATAAATTCTCAGGGTATACCGACTTATGAGGCCAAAGAGCTCGGTTTGGCAGAAATCAAAAGTGAGAAATATAATGCCGATCGTTTCGTTGTAATTACTGGAAATGAAATCATTGAGTACTTCAAAGTCTTAAAAACAGTTTTATCTCTTATTTATCCAGATATTGCTACTCGATTGGAACATTTCCCGCACGGAATGTTGCGTCTTCCTTCTGGTAAGATGTCTTCGCGCACAGGTGAAGTGATAACTGCGGAATCTCTGATCTCTACAGTAGAAGATATGGTTATGGAGAAAATACAAGGCAGGGAGTTTGACGATAGTGAGAAAAAAGAGATAGCAGAAAAAGTTGCGATCGGTGCGATCAAGTATTCTATTTTGAAAAGTTCCGCGGGTTCAGATATTATTTTTGATTTTGATAAATCTATTTCTTTCGATGGTGACTCTGGTCCGTATCTACAATATTCTTATGCCCGCGCCAAGTCGGTTATAAGGAAAGGGGAGGAATTGGGTTTGGTGATTGATTTGGAAAAAAATGATTCTATCGAAAGTAATTTGGCTATAGCTCAAAAAGATGTTGCGAAAATAAGCGATTTAGAGAAGAAGTTGTATAGATTTGATGAAGTGGTAAGTCGTTCAGCAAACGAATTGGAGCCACATTATGTTACAAATTTTCTAACCGAGATCGCTGGGGACTTCAATAGTTATTATGGCAACAATGTTATCGTTGATGAAAATGATCCAGTGACGACGGCTTATAGAATAACCCTAACTCTTGCATTCGCTAATGTAATGAAAAAGGGCATGGAGATCTTGGCGATACCGGTCTTGGAGAGGATGTAAAATAATTTGAATTAAGCATTTTTCTCTAAAAATGCTAAGATGTTTCTATTATGAGTGAAAAAGAAGTTAAGGTGGCGGAGAATAAAGTAGTAAAATCCAAACACGCGGAGCGCGAAGAGCGCATTTTGGCTTTTTGGAAGGAAAAGGGCATATTCGAGAAGACATTGGAGAAAAATAGGGGAAAGGGCAAAGAGTTTATCTTCTACGAAGGCCCACCTACTGCAAATGGTCATCCTGGCATTCATCACCTCGAAGCGCGTGCTTTCAAAGATGCTATCCCACGCTACAAGACAATGCGCGGTTATTATGTTCGCAGGAAGGGTGGTTGGGACACGCACGGATTGCCGGTTGAGCTTCAGGTAGAAAAGGAACTTGGTCTAAAATCAAAAAAAGAAATAGAAAAATATGGCATAGGTGCTTTCAATGAAAAATGTAAAGAAAGTGTTTGGAAATATGTCCACGAATGGGAGGATTTTACCCATCGCATGGGCTATTGGGTTGATCTCAAAAATCCCTATATTACATACAAACCGAAATATATAGAATCAATTTGGAATATTATTGCCACTGCGGACAAGCAAGATCTGCTTTATAAAGACTACAAAGTTGTACCATGGTGTCCTCGTTGTGGTACTGGGCTTTCTTCTCATGAATTGGCGCAAGGTTACCAGGATGTTAAAGATCTTTCTGTCTATGTAAAATTCAAAGTCAAAAATCCAGAGAAGATTGGACTTACTGGTGATGTTTTTCTTTTGGCTTGGACAACAACACCGTGGACTTTGCCAGGTAATGTGGCGTTGGCGGTGGGGGAGAAGGTAGATTATGTAAGTGCAAAGTGTAAAATGCAAAGTGTAAAGTTCAAAATTCAGAATGCAAATCAGATTCAGAGTACAGAGAAAGAAGAGATTTTGATTGTGGCAAAAGAGAGAATGGAGAGTCTAAAGAGCAAAGGCGAATTTGAAGAAGTTTCTGTTTTACCCGGCGAAGCTTCACAAGAGCATGGTGGGGGTTCGAGCTGGAAGGGAAAAGACCTTGTTGGTCTCGAATACGAACCGCTATATCCATTTATCACAAACAATGTATCTGGAACAGAGAAGGAAAAGTTAGCAAACGCCTTCAAAGTCTATTCGGCCGATTTTGTCACAACTTCCGATGGTACTGGCATAGTTCATACGGCTGTAATGTACGGTCAAGACGATTTTGAATTAGGAACGAAAGTTGGTTTACCAAAATATCACTTAGTCAATGATGATGGTACTTTCAAAAAAGAGGCGGGTGAGCTTTCAGGATTATTTGTAAAAGATCAGAGTACCGATGTTGCAATTATAAAAGATTTGGCTGGCCGAGGTCTCTTGTTTGCAAAAGAAAAATATGAACATAGTTACCCTCATTGTTGGCGTTGCAAGACTCCGCTTATATATTTTGCTCGAGATTCTTGGTATATAAAGATGTCTTCTTTGCGTGACAAGATGGTAAAAGAAAATGAGGGAATACATTGGGAGCCAGAACATATCAAAGATGGTAGGTTCGGTGAGTGGTTGCGTGAAGTCAAAGACTGGGCAATTTCTCGCGAGAGATACTGGGGTACACCTTTGCCTATTTGGCTTTGTAATAATGAAAAATGTGGCAAAAAGAAAGTCGTAAGCTCTATCAAAGAATTAACCAAGGAATCCAGTAATAAATATTTTTTGATTAGACACGGTGAAGGGGAGAATAATGCAACTAATACTATTAGTGGTGATCCAGATTTCCCACATCATCTGACCACAAAGGGAAGAGAACAGGTGGCAGGATCTTTGGAAGAATTAAAAAAGAAAAAGATTGACCTTGCCTTTGTTTCGCCTTTCGTAAGAACCCGTGAGACATTTGAAATTATCAATAAAGAACTGGGTCTAGATGATAGCCAGGTATTTTTTGATGAGCGCATAGGCGAAATCAAAACTGGCGTTTGGAATGGAAAAAATGTTGATGAATTTATAGCCGAATTTAAACATGAAGATAGATTTGAAAATGGTCCTCTAGGTGGAGAGACTTATGCTCACATAAAAAAGAGAGTTGGAGAGTTTCTTTATGAACTAGAAAGTAAATATCAAGGAAAAAATATTCTTATCGTTTCGCACGAGACACCGATATTTCTTATGGTTGCGACCGCCGAAGGTTTGGACCGTAAACAAGCACTCGAACTAAGAGGTAATCGAGAATTTATCGCAAATGCCGACATTGTCGAACTGGATTTCGAAATTGCACCACACAATAGTGAATATGAACTAGATTTGCATCGCCCAAATATAGACGATGTTATCTTCACTTGTTCTTGTGGAGGCAAAATGCAAAGAGTAAAAGAAGTGATGGATGTTTGGTTTGATTCTGGAGCAATGCCTTTTGCGCAAGACCATTATCCTTTTGAAAATAAAGAATACATCGATAAAGATGGTTTTCCTGCCGATTTTATTTCCGAAGCGATAGATCAGACAAGAGGATGGTTTTACACTCTTCATGCTATCGGAGCTCTCATGGGCAAAGGCAAGGCTTATAAAAATGTTATTTGTCTAGGCCATATACTCGATAAAGATGGAAAGAAGATGTCCAAGTCTTTAGGAAATATAGTCAACCCTTTTGATATTATGGATAAATATGGTGCAGATGCTGCTAGATTTTGGATGTATTCGGTCAATCAACCTGGCGATTCCAAAAATTTTGATGAGAAGACTGTAGATGAAGTAGTCAAAAAGGTCTTTAACCTTGCTTCAAATGTTCTGTCTTTTTATTCGATGTACAAAGATGATTCTGTTGATTTTGGGAAAATAAAAAAGAGTGAGAATATTTTGGATTTATGGATTGACTCAAGATTGAATCAGGTTATTGATGAAGTTACAAAAAACCTTGAAGCTTATAAGTTTTTCGAATCTAGTAGAGCGATAAAAGATTTTGTTGCTGATTTATCGCAGTGGTATCTTAGGCGCTCTCGAGATCGTTTCAAGAGCGAAGGTAGTGAAAAAGATGAAGCGTTGTCTACATTGAAACAAGTTATTACTAATTTGGCGAAGATCATGGCACCATTTACACCTTTCTTTGCAGAAGAACTATATTTGGGAGTTGATGGTAATTTGGAAAGTGTCCATCTAGAGACTTGGCCAGAAGCGAGTGAGATAGATCGAAAATTGATAGAGGTTATGGAGATGGTTCGAGATATTTCCTCGAATGGTCTGGAAGCACGCATGAACGCCAAGATCAATGTGCGACAACCACTTAGAGAATTGAGAATTAAAGATAAAAAAGACGGAATTTACAGTAAAGAAGCTTTGGAAGTTATAAAAGACGAAGTCAATGTTAAGGAAATAGTTTTTGACGAAAATCTTTCGACTGATGTTGAATTTGATCTAAATATCACTCCTGAACTCAAAGAAGAGGGTATGGTCAGGGAACTTATCCGTGTTATTCAAGATCTGAGAAAAGAAATGGGGCTCACGGTCAAAGATCGCGTGGTTTTATCTGTAGAGACGGACGATCTTGGTAGGCGATTTATTGAAAAAAATAAAGAAGAAATCTCAGAAGCTACTTCTTTGAAGGAAATTAATTATTCGAAAGTTGATGGCGAAATATCGAAGTTGGGAGATTTGGATTTGAAGGTTGGGGTTTCTAGATAATTTACAACTAGCGTCTCGTTTCTATTCTAGCCAGCGAGGATTGTGTAGTTGGGTGTTTTACATTTACAAAAGCTTTTTTGGGATACAAAAAATGGAGAGGCTATCGAAGGGATTCCGATCTCCTCTCCACCAAAATCTGGAGACAGACCTACAGATGAACAGCTCGAGTCCTTGACGGGGTAGGTTGCATTTTGAGCAATTAACTTAGAGAATTACAATGGGGAAGCCATAAAACAAAGGGAGCATCTCTTAATTAATTCTGTCTCCAGCACAAGTCAGAGGATGACCTGTAGCCAGGGGGTGGCCTTATGAACTAGAGCTATTACAAAAGTACAATAACTAGATGTTATAGTCAATACTTTTTTTGTTGATAACTTCTTGTACAATAAACCGGTGCATCACATCCACACCTCAGATGGTTTTATAATAGGATCCAAGCCCTACGGTGAAGCAGGTAAGGTTATCACAATCTTTACTCGCGAAATGGGTTTGGTAACAGCAATCGGGCAGGGTATCCGTCTCGAAAAATCAAAACTTCGATATAGCACCCAAGATTTGTCGTGGGCATCGTTTTCTTTGGTCAAAGGTAAAGAATTTTGGAGGTTAGTTGGCGCCGATCGGATTTGTTCAAACCTTTCTTTGAAAAAAGAAAAAACGAAGCATGCAATATTAAAACCAACAACGCTTATCTTAAAAAGATTGTTCCATGGTGATACCGCTCATCCGGAAATATTTGACACCATAAAATCTGTCATAGATTTTATTGATCATGAAAATAACCCGAACGAAGAACAGATGAAGATCGTAGAATCTTTCGTCGTGATAAAGATCCTATATCATCTAGGATATGTTGATAAGGTTGTATTTGATCAGATTGGAGTACTTGATATAGATAAGGCCAAGCTTTCTTTGGATCTCGTCCATAAATTGAAAGATAAAAGAGTGACGATCAATCAATACATAAATAAAGCCCTTCGCGAATCGCACCTGTAGAAACATATCTGTTTCTGTTATATAATTCATTGGTGCGAGATCAACATGATAAAAGCTATATAGACGAACTCAAGAAGTCTCTTTATTCAAGAACCGTACCAGAAGTGCAGACCAGGAGGAAACTTCGGATCGAAGAAGAGCCAACCGATATCAAGACCGATTGGGAACACCCAAAGGAACCTTCCGAAGAGTCTGTCGTGTTAAACACAAAATACAAAGATAAATCCATGTCCTTTTTTACCAAATTATTTATTTTTTCTCTGATCTTTTGTATTGTGGTGGTCGGTATTGGTGCGTATCTGTTTTTTAACGGAACAAATCTCATATCCGGAGATAATATTGATATAAAGATCAGTGGTCCTGTATCTATACCCGGAGGGGAACCTGTGTCTTTCGATGTTATCGCTACCAACAATAACAACATAGAATTGGAACTAGTCGATATGTCTATCGACTTTCCTGATGGGACAGTCGATCCTCATGATTCGTCAAAAGTCTTAAATAATTATCGAAAATTACTTGGAAATATTCCTGCCGGCGGTTCGGCAAGAGAGAGTGTTACTGCCATTATATTTGGAGAAGAAAATCTTCAAAAACAAATAGAGGTTAAACTAACTTACAATCTAAAAGGTTCGACATCGGTTTTTAATAAAACAAAATCTTACGATGTTATCCTCAAGTCTTCACCTTTGAATGTTACAGTTTCTACAATAAAAGAGATTACTTCTGGACAAGAATTTGACATCAAAGTTGAACTCACCTCAAATTCTAAGCAGACCCTAAAAGGAGTAATCTTTGAATCAAAATATCCATTTGGTTTCAAATATTTATCTTCAACCCTAAATCCTCTTATAGACAATTCCACATGGATCATTGGGGACATACCCGCTGGTGGTAAAAGGGCATTCACTATTCGAGGATCATTGGTTGGTGAAGATGAAGATCTTAGAGTTTTTAGGTTTAATGTGGGAGTCAAAGACCGTATCAACCCAAACAAGATTGGTACACAATATCTATCAATTCAGCAGGACATCTTCATTCAAAAACCATTCATTGCTCTTGATATAGAAGTTGACGGAAACAAAGATCCGGAAGATTATATCGGTCAATACGGAAAAACTGCTAGAGTAGCGATAAATTGGTTTAACAATTTACCGACAATTGTTTCTAATATGAAGATTAGAGTAGATCTGAGCGGAACAGCCTACGATAAGTCAACTGTTTTGCCAGATAAAGGTTATTTTGATTCTGCCTCAAATAGTATTGTCTGGAGTCAGCAAACAAATTCAGAGTTTTCTTCAATTGCTCCCGGAGAAAGCGGTACGGTCTCATTTACTATTGTTCCAAGATCTATTGGAAGACAGACAGTCAATCCTCTAGTCTCTGTAACTGCGAATGTTTTGGGCAATCGTACCCAAGAGACAAATGTGCCAGTCACTGTGACCGCTTCTACAAAAAGGGATATCCTGATTTCATCTAGTGTCGATCTATCTGGAAGAATAGTCCGTACCTTGGCACCAATCCAAAATACTGGACCAATACCACCGGTTGTAGATCAGGCTACTACCTATACCGTCGTCTGGAGTATAAACAACACCTCAAACCCAATTCGTGATGTTGAAGTAAAAGCTACTTTACCTCCTTATGTAAAATGGTTGAATAATGTAAGTCCAAATGAAGAAGAGGTTATATATGATGAAAATAGTGGCTTGGTGACCTGGAATGTTGGTAATGTCGACGCCAATACCACAGCAGTTTCTAATAGAAAGGAAGTCATGTTTCAGATATCTTTTACTCCTAGTATTGTTCATCTTGGTAATTCACCAAACCTTGTAAACAGATCAAGTCTCGATGCTCGAGATAGCTTTACTGGAGTCAAATTGACAAGTGATCAGGATCCTATGACTACAAGATTTGGTACCGATCCATCATATAGGCAAGATGATGAGAAAGTGATTCGATAATGGCAAAAGTTTATATTTAGTATAGAATGACTTTATGAAAGAAAATAATGAAAAAGACATATTAGAGTCGATAGTTTCTTTGGCCAAGAGGCGCGGATTTATATTCCAAGGTTCCGAGATTTATGGGGGACTGGCGGGTACATGGGATTATGGTCCGTTAGGAGTTACCCTAAAGAATAATATTAGAAATATTTGGTGGAAGCGTTTTGTCGATAATCGAGACGATATTTTTGGTATGGACGCGTCGATCCTGATGAATCAAAAAGTCTGGCAGGCTACTGGTCATGCTCAGGGTTTTTCCGATCCTCTAGTTGAATGCAAAAAATGCCAGCAAAGGTTTCGCGCTGATACTCTTGTTGATAAAATTAAATGTCCAGATTGCGGAGGCGGACTTGGTGCGGAGAAACAATTCAATATGATGTTTGAGACCAATGTCGGGGCAACGAAAGATGAAAATTCTTTGTCATATCTACGCCCAGAAACTGCTCAAGGTATGTTTGTTAATTTCAAAAATATTCTAGATTCGCAACATCCAAAACTACCTTTTGGAATGGCGCAAGTCGGCAAAGCTTTTCGTAATGAGATTGCTCCTAGAGATTTTCTCTTTCGTGCAAGAGAGTTCGAACAGATGGAGATAGAATATTTCGTCAATCCAAACAATTGGGAAGATTCATTTAGAAATTTTGTAAGTGAAATGCACGCTTTCATCAAGGAAGTTGGCCTTGATGATTCTAAAGTACATGAAAATGAAATAGCTGAAGCAGACCGGGCATTTTATTCAAAAAGGACTATAGATTTTGAATACGATTTTCCTTTTGGAAGAAAAGAACTGTATGGTTTAGCTTATAGAACAGATTATGATCTAAAAAAGCATTCTGACTTCAGTAAAGTTGATTTGTCATATTATGATGAAGAAAATAAAGAAAGATTCATACCTCATTGCATCGAACCTTCGTTTGGTTTAGATCGTACAGTTTTGGCAGTGCTTTGTGATGCATACAGAGAAGACAAGATGGGTGATGAGACAAGGTCGTACCTCAAATTTTCCCCTTCGGTTGCTCCTTACAAAGTTGCCGTTTTTCCTTTGCTTCGTAACAAGCCAGAACTTATCAAAAAAGCAGAAGAAATATTCAGAATGATAAAGAGTGTTATACCTGGCGCGACTTTTGATGACAATGGAAATATCGGAAAACGATATCGCAGGCAAGACGAGATTGGCACCCCATATTGTGTAACCATAGATTTCGAGACTATCGAACAGGGCAATGGTGTAACTGTTCGTGATAGGGATAGTGGAAAGCAAGAGAGGGTGTCAGAGACGGACATTCTCAATTATTTGAAAGAAAAAATTGTATAGCTAAGAAATATATTGTCTAGTGGTAATTTTACACCATTAGGAAATACTTTTTTGTTATTTGTAAGTTGTTTGATTTTTTATAAGGTATAAAATTGTGAGACCTGCCAATATTATTAATTCTAAAAAATAAATAACATGAAAAATTCTTCACCTACAGTGACAATTGATGATTTGGCTATAATGATTAAAAAAGGCTTTGACGATGTCGGTAAGCAGTTCAATGAGGTCAATATTCGCCTTGATAAGGTGGAAGTTAGACTTGATCTATTAGAGAAACGCCTTGATAAGGTGGAAGTTAGACTTGATCTATTAGAGAAACGCCTTGATAAGGTGGAAGTTAGACTTGATCTATTAGAGAAACGCCTTGATAAGTTAGAGACTAGATTTGATTTGTTAGAAAAGCGTTTCGATGTCTTCGACGACAAATTTGAGAATCTGACAGATATAACATTCAAAAATCACAGTATACGAATACGCCGTATTGAAAGAAAGTTAGAAATTGTACACTAAACACCTTCTTGCTAAGTAAAAAACCATTCTGTAAACTGAACTACATGAACAAACCATTCTACATCACAACTACTTTGCCTTATGTCAACTCTGATCCGCACATCGGTTTTGCTATGGAGCTCATTCGGGCCGATATCATTGCTAGAAAAAAAGCTTTAGATGGTTTCGATGTCTTCTTGAATACTGGTACCGACGAGCATGGGATCAAGATATACCGCAAGGCCAAAGAATTACACCTAGAAACTCAAAAATATGTCGATGAATACGCCGAGAAATTCAAAAACCTGATCCCGCTTCTCGGAATAATGCCAGAAACCAATTTCATTCGCACTACAGATCCGCATCATATAGCTTCGGCTCAAGAGTTCTGGAAGATCGCTGACAAAAACGGTCTTATTTACAAGAAAAATTATTCGGTCAAGTATTGCGTCGGTTGCGAACTCGAGAAGACCGAATCCGAACTTGTAGATGGTAAATGCCCACTGCATCCATTACAAGAGCTTGAGATCATAGAAGAAGAAAATTATTTCTTTAGATTTAGCATTTTCCAGAAGAAGCTCTTAACTCTTTATGAAGATAATAATTTTGTCGTTCCTCATTCTAGACTAAATGAAATTAGAGCTTTTGTTGAAAGGGGACTGGAAGACTTTAGTATATCTAGACTTGCAAGCAAAATGCCTTGGGGTATACCAGTACCGGGTGATGAAAAACAGGTAATGTATGTCTGGTTCGACGCTTTGGTCAATTATGTTTCTGCTGTAGGTTGGTCTGATCAAATGGATAAATTTAATAAATACTGGATAGAGAGTGGAGGGGTGGTCCAATATTGCGGTAAGGATAATCTTCGTCAACAAGCCGCTATGTGGCAGGCCATGCTCATGGCTGTCAATCTTCCGCCTTCAAAGCAAATTATTATTGATGGTTTTGTAACTGGAGATGGTGGCATAAAGATGTCAAAATCTCTCGGTAATACTATCGATCCACTTGAAGTTGTAAATAAATACGGTACTGATGCTCTTCGATATTATGTTTCGCGAGAACTTTCTCCTTTTGAAGATAGTCCTTTTACCATGGACAGGTTTAAAGAAGCGTACAATTCACACTTAGCCAATGGTCTTGGTAACTTGGTTTCAAGAACGCTTAAGATGTCCGAAACAAATGGTATAAAATTTGACTCTAGTGTAGAAAAAAGATTTGAAGAAAGTGAAGAAATGATATTTATTTACAGAAAATATAATGAAGGATTTGAAAAATATGACCTTCAGTCGGCTTCTGGGGCTATTTGGGAGTTGATTTCTAATACCGACAAGATTGTTCAAGATAGGCAGCCATTCAAAAAAATAAAGACCGACAAAATTGGGGCGGAGGATGACATAAAAGAATTGCAAGCACGGCTCTATATTATCGGCAATCTTCTTTTGCCATTTTTACCAACAACCGCGAAAACGATAGTCAATCTTGTTCGAAACAACAAGATGCCCGATCAGCCACTTTTTATCAGAAAATAAATGAAGTACATAGACATTCATGGTCATGTAAATTTTGCTGTTTATGATGGAGATCGCAAGCAGGTGATCGACAGGGCGATAAAAGCTGGGGTAGCGATGATTACGGTTGGTACACAGATCGATACTTCGCGATTGGCTGTAGAGCTAGCTCATAAATACGATCATATGTATGCGATAGTTGGTTTGCATCCAATTCATACTTCAAAATGTCATCATGATGAACAGGAGTTGGGTGTTGGGAACAAAGAGTTTGTATCTCGGGGAGAGGTTGTCGATCTGGATTATTATTACCAATTAGCAGAGGATCCCAAAACCGTAGCAATAGGTGAATGCGGTTTGGATTATTATCATCTTGATCCAGAATCAGAAATCAAACAGAGGGAAGCTTTTCTGAATATGATCGATATTGCAAATAAGGTCAATAAACCAATAATGCTTCATCTGCGTAACGGGTCCAATAGGTCAGCCTATCTCGATGCCTATAAGATCTTGAAAGATAATGCAAAAGTAAAAGGAGATCTGCACTTTTTTGCCGGAAGCGTTGAAGAAGCTAAACCATTCTTGGATTTGGGATACTTTTTTTCTTTTACGGGAGCTATAACTTTTGGCCATAATTATGATGAGATAATAAAATATATTCCTTTGGATAGGATTATGTCTGAAACCGATTGTCCATATGTTTCGCCGGTACCAAATCGTGGTAAAAGAAATGAGCCAGTAAATGTTATTGATGTAGTCAAGAAGATTGCGGAAATAAGGGGAGGAGATGTAGATGTTGTAGGAGATCAGTTGCTTCGCAATGCGGAGAATTTACTGAGTGTTTCCCGATAAAAACCCGAAATAAACAGCCTCAGTGATAAATCTTCATCATTTCTTTATAACTTTTTCATCGTTTCTTCATCTCCATTTGCTATGATTCCTGGGCCTGCCATACTGTTGCGTATTGTCCTTTCACATGTTAGTGTTTGGATATTACAAAATAATCGCAATTAGTCCCCGAATGGGGTCCCAAAAATCATATAATGGGTCACTAATTGCAAATAAATATGCAAGATAAAAAAGAAGATCGTCTTACGATCTACGAAGTGGGATATTTGATCGCTTCTTCTGTACCAGAAGAGAAGGTTGAAGAAGAGGTCAATATTATAAAGAAGATTATTGCCGATAACGGAGCATCGGTGATTAGCGACGAGTTCCCAAAACGCCAACCTTTGGCATACACCATCCGCAGGAAGACGGTAGCTGGGTCTTATGACAAATTTGACGAGGCCTATTTTGGATGGGTAAAGTTTGAGGTTGGATCGAGTTCGATAGCAAGTATAAAAAAAGCTATTGAGATCATTCCATCAGTGATTCGTTTTTTGGTTATTACAACAGTTAGAGAAAATACTTATCTTGGTAAACACGCTCCTACTATTACTCAAAGAGACGTCGTTTCAGATGGTGTAAAGGCTGAAGATAAAGAACCTGTCAAAAAAGACGAAAACGAAGCTCCTGCCACGATCGAAGAGATAGACAAGAGTATAGATGCAATGGTCAAAGAAGCTTAAATAAATTATAAGTAATGAACTTAATTGTTCAAAAATGATCAAATATGTATCTTAACAAAGTGTTCATAATAGGTAATCTTACTCGCGATCCAGAGCTAAAAGCTCTGCCATCAGGGTCAAAAGTTTGTAGTTTCGGCGTTGCCACCAATCGCATGTACAAAGACAAAGATGGCAACAAACAGGAGATGGCTGAGTTCCACAATGTGTCAGCATTTTCTAAACTTGGAGAATTGGCAGGTCAATACTTGAAAAAGGGCCAACAAGTGTTAGTTGAGGGACGGATTCAGACTCGTTCTTGGGAAACAAATGGCGAAAAGAAATCAAGGACTGAGATTATTGCAGACAATATCCAGTTTGGTCCAAAGAGTAGTGGTGTAGGATCGTCAAATAAAACCGCAGCTACAGAAGGATCCAATAAAGATACAGTTCCTGGGTCAACAGATGGGGGAGAGAAGATCGATTATCCAAGCGAAGAGATTAATCCAGAAGATATACCATTCTAAACAAAAATTATATGAAAAAACAATGTTATTTCAATCAGCATAATATAAAATATATAGACTACAAGGATACAGATATCTTAAAAAAGTTTTTGAATCCTCATGGTCGAATACTCAACAAAAAACAAACTGGTATTTCATCAAAATTCCAGAGACAGTTGGGCGTTGCAGTCAAAAGAGCAAGATTTATGGGGTTGCTCCCATATGTAGCTAGTTAATTTGTCGCAATTACAAACCAAAAATCCCCCTTCGATATAATCAGGGGGATTTTTGCATATTTGTATGGGTTCTACCTACCGACTCTCTCTTTGTATTCTTCGGTTTCGGTATTGACTCGGATGATATCACCCTCGTTTACAAACAATGGGGCACTGATGGTGGCACCAGTTTCTAAAGTGATAGTCTTTTGACCGCCAGTCATGGTATCACCCTTTACATTTGGTGGAGCCTCGGTGACTTTGAGATCGGCTGTTATTGGCATACGAAATCCCATCGGTTGATCTTTGAAAGTATATTGTCCGATGACCGTGTTTGGTTTGAGGAATTTACCTTGGGGGCCAACGACATCTGCAGGAACTTTGAATCTGTTGGCAGGATTTTCTGGATCAGTAAACCACCATTCTCCTCGATTGTTGTAGAGATATTTTACTTCTTTTTCTTCTATTTCAGCCTCTTCTATCTTTTCTGATTGGTGAAATGAATACTCAGTAACTTTGCCCGTAAGAAGGTTCTTGAGTTTGGTTGCGTTGACTGGCTTTCTTTGTTGTTTACGGAAGACATGAGACGATATGACCTCATATGGGGCACCGTCAAGCACAATGAATTTCCTTTCGGTTATCTCGTTGTATTCTAGTAGGGACATAGGATTAATTAAAACTACTGATTGTAATAGTTTTCGAATTGTAGCCGAAGAGTCAGAAAAAAGCAAAAAACTTGGTTTTTACTGGTTATTCAATTTCTCTCTTATCATGGTCAAGATTTCATCTTTTACTTTTTGATTTTCTTTGAGGAATTGTCTGGTTGCATCATATCCTCGACCAAGTTTCGTCTCTCCTAGGGAGTAGGAAGATCCCGTCTTTTGGATTATTTCGTATTTTTCGCCAAGAGCGATGATTTCTCCTTCTTGGGATATGCCCTCGTTGTACATAAGATCAAACTCTGTTTGTTTGAATGGGGCAGCGACTTTATTTTTGACTACTTTGACACGAACTCGGCCACCCATGATCTCTTCGCCCTTTTTGATCTGGGCGATACGGCGGATATCTAGGCGGACTGACGAATAAAACTTGAGCGCCTTGCCTCCTGGTGTTGTCTCTGGATTACCAAACATGACTCCAATCTGCATGCGAATCTGATTGATAAAGATCACTATTGACTTTGATCTTGCGACGATCGCTGTCAATTTGCGTAGAGCTTGAGACATGAGTCTGGCTTGGGTACCAACATGGAATGCTCCCATGTCGCCCTCAATCTCAGCCTTGGGGGTAAGCGCTGCAACAGAGTCTATAACAACAACATCCATCTTATTTGTTCGAATGAGACTGTCTACAATATCCAAGGCTTGCTCGCCGGTATCTGGTTGAGAGATGAGCAGGTCGTCGATCTTTACGCCGAGTCGAGTGGCATATTCTGGGTCCATAGCGTGTTCTGCGTCTATATAGGCACAGACCCCGCCAAGTTTTTGGGCTTCAGCAACTATATGCAAAGCAAGGGTCGTTTTGCCGGATGATTCTGGGCCAAATATCTCTATGATGCGACCCCGTGGAACTCCTCCGATACCAAGTGCCCAGTCTAAGCCAAGCGAGCCTGTCGGTATTGCATTTATATTAACTTTTGGTTTTTCACCAAGTTTCATGATTGAATCTTCTCCAAATTTTGCACGAATAGCATCCATCGCATCTCGGATACCAGAGTCTTGTTTGATTGGATTTTTCTTTTTTGTTTCTTCTGTTTCAGCATCGATAATATCGTTCGACTCTTCTAGGGAAGGGCCTTTTGTATCTTTTTTGTTTTTCTTTAATGACATGTGATTATTCTTACTTACTTAGGACTTTCGGACAGGGCAACGAAGAAATGCGCCGAGCAAGAAAGTTCTGATTATTAAAAGGCAGGCATGTCTATATTAACACTTTTTTGAAAGCAAAAATCACTCCGTCACATTTTTCCAACTATATCTAGACCTCGATTTGTGCTTCTTCCAAATTGGTCTTCTGCCACAATAGTTATCTTATTTAACCCCTCGAATACGATTATTTCATGAGACCAGAAGCCTTGCTCATCGGTGGTTATAGGATTTCCATTTATGGTTAATTTGTTGATTCGCAGTGCCTGACCACGAATAATGATGGTGTTGATAGAGGTCGTTATTCCGTTTTCTGGTTCGGTGATTATAATTGCGGGTCCACGAGCATAGTTTAGTATTCTAAAAAAAGCGTAAATTATTACTATTCCAGAAAAGATAATTACCCCAACCATTTTTATAAGGCGGATGTTATTTGTACGGGAAGGCATCATGGTTGCTGTGCAATGTTCTCTTTTTGATCTTCTGGAACCGTAGAGTTTTCGATCTGTTGATCCGTTGTAGGAATATCACCACCGATAATGTCTCTCGGTTTGGAACCATTGGCTGGACCGACAACTCCTCTTGCTTCCAGCATGTCGACAAGTTTGGCTGCTCGTGAATATCCAACACCTAGCTTTCTTTGGATGTAAGAGGTTGAGGCTTTCCCAGCTTCGATAACAGCCTGTTTGGCTGATTCGTACATATCATCGTCATCTTCGATAGAGTCATCCTCGGACATAGAATCGAAGGCCGCCGAAGCTCCTACCTCAGTTGGGTTGGCGGTGAGATTGATTTCGTCTGTTATTTGGTCTTTATGTGAATCGATGAGGTGCTTGACCACTCTTTTGACTTCTGACTCAGAGATATAAGCCGACTGTAGTCTTACTGGTTTGGACATTTCACCTCCGAGGTAAAGCATGTCTCCGGCTCCTAGAAGTTTCTCTGCACCCATCTGGTCGAGGATGGTACGAGAATCGATCTGGGATGAAACCTGAAGAGCGATACGGCTTGGGATATTGGCTTTGATAAGACCAGTAATAACATTGACACTTGGTCTCTGGGTCGATATGACAAGGTGAATACCAATCGCCCTACTCATCTGAGCCAATCTGACGATTGCCGATTCTAGTTCACGAGGGTAGGTTTGCATAATATCAGCCAATTCGTCTATAACTACAACGATGTAAGGCATATTTTCTGGTAATTTATTACCGAGCTCTTCCTCTTTTAGGCCACTGGCTTTTGCTTTTTCTAGGGCTGGAACAAAGACAGATTTGTGGTACGAATCTATATCTCGGGCAGAACTCTTTTCTAGGACATCATATCTGCGTGCCATCTCTTTTGCTGCCCATTTCAAAGCAAGAATAGCTTTTTTGGGATCGGTAATGACAGGTGTTAGAAGGTGAGGAATTTTGTTGTACATTGTAAGCTCTACTCGCTTAGGATCGATCATGATGAATTTTAGATTTTCTGGAGAATTACGATAAAGGAGGGAAGTGATAAGGGCGTGAATAGTTACGGATTTGCCTGAGCCTGTGGTGCCGGCGATAAGCATGTGAGGAGCTTTGCCGAGATTGCTGAAATGAGGTTTTCCGGTTATGTCTTTGCCCAATGACATAAGCAGTGCCTTTTCTGATTCTTGATATTCTGACGCGCTAAGTAGAGTGGCTAAACCGACAGTAGTTTTTGCTGTGTTTGGAACTTCGATACCAACTAGGGATTTACCTGGTATTGGTGCTTCAATACGGATAGGGTGAGCAGCCAAAGCCAAAGCCAAATCATTGTTGAGACCAACAATGCGAGACAATTTGACACCCTCGGCTGGTTTGAGAGCGTAACGAGTAACCGATGGTCCTATAGAGATCTCATCCATCTCCACAGAGATACCAAAATTTTGAAGGGTCCTTTTTATGCTGTTCGCATGAGCTTTTATGTCGCCAGTTTCTGGCTTGCCGCGATCTTTTTCTAATAATGAAAGAGGTGGCGGGGTATAAGGTCGTAGGCGAGGGGTACTAACCGAAGTGGCAAATTCAGTTTCATCTTCGTCGGATAAGGAAAACTTTTTCTTTTTTATGATCGCAGGGTTAGTTTTGTTTGGATCTATAACTGGAGTATTGGTAGAAGTTGAAATTCCGGATACGGCCTTATCGACATTTGATTTTTCATAAAAGTCCAAACCTTGTGGTTTTGATTTATCTATTTCTTCGGCAACCTTTTTTCTTTTCCAGAACAATAAATCATCCAAAGTGAAATAAAGATTGAAGGTCATAATAACTGATATGACGATGAGAGCAATTAGTATGATGCTAGTTGCTAAATAGTCTACAAGTTTGATCATTGGTATTGCTATGAGACGACCGACGATACCGCTACCTCCAGGATAAATTACATGTATAAGGCCAAGACCAGAAGCAAGAAATAGTAAGGCACCAAAGGTCTTTGAAATTTCAAATTTCTGTTTTAAACCCTGCAAAAATGAA
Organism: uncultured Candidatus Saccharibacteria bacterium; assembly: GCA_964394505.1. Taxonomy (GTDB): domain Bacteria; phylum Patescibacteriota; class Minisyncoccia; order Phycocordibacterales; family PALSA-1337; genus C7867-002. The sequence continues at coordinate 25,701 of CAYMXR010000005.1, forward strand.
ATACCAAGCATAGCGAACATCATCGGTAACAGAAAATAGCCGATACCAAATAGTTTGTACAGAAAGACAAAGGCATGATCACCGATCCAACCGGCCTTACCAAAAGAAGCCAATAAAGTAAGTACTACCAACAAGAACGAAAAGATAGAAAGTATAACCTGTACAGTCTCGTCTCGCATTTCGGTCCAGAAATGAACCTTGTTGCTATTGATTGATTCTTTTTTCTTTGCCATAGAAAGTTTGTTATTCAGTAATATTAACATACATTATAACAAATACCGTAAAGCTGTTTGCATAAATAAAAACTTTGGCTATAATAGACATGTTTAGGACAGGTTTTGAGCAATAGAAATTTAAGGACAACCTATACGACAAATAGTAAAACAAAGATAAAATCTAATGGACAATAAAGACAATTCTAATAATAAGTCCTTTAACGATCCAATTAACTGGAAGTCTCTTGGCTTTTTTTCTGCCGAAGATTATCTGATATATATATTCAAAAAGACAGAGAAGATTACTTCTGCCCTATATCTAGTCTCCGGGCTTCTAAAGGACGAAGAACCTATTAAGTGGGAATTGCGCGATCGTGGTGTTGATTTGCTAGCTTCATCTTTTGCTGCTTCAAATTCTTTACCTGGTGATAAGAATGTGATCATTCAATCAATCTTTACTTCTGCTCTAGAAACACTTTCTTTGTTGAATGTAGCTAGAATTTCGAACCTTATATCGGAAATGAACCATAAACTTTTGGTTCACGAAATTGATAGCGTCATCGCGTTGATGAGGGATCGGTTGGCCGAGAGTGCAGAAAATGCTGGCTATGTCTTATCAGAGTCATTCTTTAAGACACCCGATTTATTCTCTTCTGGTTTTCGAATGGCGGATAAGATGGGTCATAATAGTGGTGGTTCTGGTAAAGGTCAAAAGAATTCATTGGTTTTGAACGATTTTTCTAATGGAGATGTCCATAAAGGCCGTGTCGTTGGTCAAGAAAAGAAGAATCAAAGACAGGAGACTATACTTTCTGTCTTGGCTACACAGTCAAATTTGACGATAAAAGACTTTTCAAAAGTAATTAAGGATTGTAGTGAAAAAACTATCCAAAGAGAGCTCATTACCTTGGTTAATAATGGTTTGATAAAAAAAGTTGGTGAAAGGAGGTGGAGTCGGTATTTTCTCGCATAATCATTGACTTTATTGGTTATTTGGACTAATATTGAGTTTGTTACGTTATCCACATAGGATTTGTACCTTTATTTGTTTATGCGCTATAATGCTTTGCAACGAGTGTGCAAAACTTTTTGCATATTCGACCCAGAGCATACCTTATCTTCTTAATTAAAATAATTTAGGTAGGGATCGCCAAGGGAAAAGAACTTTGAAAAAACAATAGTTGCATTCGATCTGCTTTGGCAGATGATTTGCAATTTAGTTACAAAGTTTAGGGTTATGATTTGATGATTGTAATTTGTCGAAGATTGCAATCGCAAAAATCAATTCATTATCCTTTGTTAGTTTTGCCCACAAACTCTTTTTGTTTTGCGTGTCGATAACGCTGGCAAAGAGAAGTGGAATAGTAATTATTAGTTTACAAACGCATTTCTTTTCTAAATTTATTAATAATAATAGAGAAGAGTGCATTAATTATAAAATCATACATATGAAAAAAGTTCTTATTGCGTCTGGCGTAGCTGTGTTAGCTTTCGCTATGATCGCAGGAGCGCAAGGTTACACCTTTAATTCCAATCTAACAGTTGGTTCAACAGGTGCTGATGTTGTAGCTCTTCAGACTGCTCTTATGGCAGCTGGTCACAACATTCCTGCTATTGCTTCTGGTGCTGCAGCCAAGGGTTACTTTGGTTCACAGACAAAGACAGCAGTTCAGGCTTATCAAGCTTCAAAGAGTATTCCTACAACAGGTTTCGTCGGTCCTATGACCCGCGGAGCTTTGAATGGTGGAGTAGTAGTAGTTCCTCCTCCAGCAGGATTCGTTTGTCCTCCAGGATACACATGTACTCCTCCAGGCGGGACTCCTCCCGCTACAACTCCTGCTCCTGGCGTTATCACAACTCCTGGTGTTGCTGGGACAATTGATATCACACTTCGATCAACTCCATCTGATGGAACCGATGTAAAGAAGGGTGAAGAGATGGTTGTTGCTACATACGAATTACAATCTTCTGATTCAGATATGGCATTATCTAATATTGCCTTGAAATTTAATAAGAGATTGTGGTTGTACGCTGGTTCTATTACCATCTTGGATGGTTCGAATGTTATTGCTTCAAAATCTGGTCTAACAGAGGCTGATTTTACTGAGGTCACATCAGGAACAGATTACAGAGTAAGATTTAATGGTCTTAATTATGTAGTTCCTAGAAACAGTAAGAAAGTTATAACGGTTAGAGTAAAGATGTTGGGTTTCACAGACAGAACAGCTGAAACAATATCTTTAACTGAAGCTGAAGTCCGTGCCGTTGATGGTACAGGTGTTTCAAACACAGATACAATAACAAGCACTAGGACATTTGATTTCGTTGCATCAAACACGGCTAATATAGTTGTTACATTAAATCCACTTTCACCTCTCAAGAAGGTCGTACAAACATCAACTTCTGGTGAAACAAAGGATGTGCTATTGGGTGTATATGATCTTAAATCAGAAAATCGCCCATCAACTTTGAAAACCCTTAAAGTTGGCCTAAACATTTCTGCTGGAAGTTTGACTACAATCTTTAGTGATATCAAAATTGATGCCGGAAATGGGTTGGTATATTCAGCTGATTCGGTAGCAGCTACTTCGACATTCTCAACATTATCAATACCTCTTCCTCAGGACCAAAGAGTTTCAGTTAGGGTTCTTGGAACAGTTGCTGACGCAGATAACTTTACAGATGGAATCTCAGCTTCATCAACAGTTTGGGGTGTTGCTATTAGTGGAAGCGTTGGTTCGGTCACCGCAGAAGATGCAAACTTTGACACCGCTACAGTCAGTGGAGGAAAAGTAGTATCTAGTGACGCTATCTTTATGCAGAGTGGTGCTCAAATCTCTGGTGGCACATTCTTTATAAATGAACCTGGAACAAACAGTAGTGGTAGATTGTCAGATACATTGTTTGGTGGAACCTTTACTGTAAGTGCTGGTGATAAGACAAGTCTCTATATAAGTAGGACTCCTGCAACAGCATTTGCTACATCAACAAATAGTACTTTGGCTGCTGCTTCATCGACAATGACAAGTTTTGTTCCGTCTGGAGACACTCTTCCTCAGGATACTTCGACATTCTATGTCATTCCTGCTGGTTCATCTAGAGCGTTTACAATTGGTGGTTCATTGAATAACAAGAATGGTACTCTTACAACAAAGACAACAGGTGTCACAACCGTTTACTTTACTGATGATACCGGTAGTGCTCAAAAGTTTAATATAAACTTTGGCCTCGAAGGTTTGAACAGTAACTTTGCTAAGGGAGTTCTACTCGGTAATCAATAATTACTGATTTAGATTAAAACAAAAACCGCCTTCGGGCGGTTTTTGTGTTGGGGGGAAAGGGGTGTTAGAATTGTGGAATGGTAAACCCTTTTGATGACAATTTTTTTAAATTTTTTGTGGGTTTTGTCTTTATTTTGACAATCAGCTTTGGTCTACTATTTGTGGTTGGTATGTTACAAAACGGAGTGTGATATCTGGAGTATTAAATAGGGTTGGATTTGTGAAGCTAGATAGTTTTTCCAATCTGAGGAAGATACTGAGATCATTTTAAATTTGACAATGACGATCATTTTGATAATATACAGATATAACTTGCGTGCCAAGAGATAATCCTCTGATGGTGCATGTTCGGCACTAAAGCCGACGGCAAGACTAAGCAAGGCCCCTTTTGCAAGGGGTTTTGTTTTTTTGAGTAGAATAAATCAATATTTTTGTATTTACCAACTCTACGCACCAGAACACATAACACTGAAAAAATGCTTGGATCCGTTATTAGTCTGTCTTATTACCACGATGATTTTTTTATTTTTGTCTGTAAAAGACCAAAATCTTGCAGTAGATAAACTTCTTGTCTTATTTGATATTCTTGTTACTACTCTGTAATCTTTGAATTGTTTTGCCTCTCTAAGGATACTAGGGACTTCTTGAAATAACCTAAGTCTTTTTGCTTGTTCATCGATACTGCGTATCTTTTTACCTTTCCAGATCAGATGATCAAAGCCATATTTATTAAATATTATTTTTTCGCCGAACAAAGCATCACAGGTTATGTAGCCTATTTTATAATAGCCTTGTTTAACTTCTCCAATGTATTCTTTCCAATTTTTAGCTATCATCTGCAAAGATTATCAGAACCCCGATCAAGAAACGCTCAAAAAGTGATCAAATTTTAATGAAGACTATGATTGGCCTTGGTATCACGAGGTCGGACCTCGCCGGAGATTTCTTCATTACTTTTTGACCCTACTACGCTCCTACGCTTTGCTCCGGAGCTTCGCAGGGCAAGTCACAGGCAAATATTTTCTTCATTAAAATTTGATCACTTTTTCATCAGGATTTTATCTCGGTTTGATATCATTCGGATATTATTAATTTAATATTCAATTTTATGCACAATCACAAAATTAGATATTTACTTATGGTGAGCGCTGGTGGATTACTAGGACTTCTTAGTGTGACAAATATTGTTCGAGCAGAGACTTATATTGAAGATGGTTATTTACGCAACCATACGACATGGACAGTACAAAATAGCCCGTACATTATAGAAGATCCGATCACCGTACCCTACGACATCACCTTGACCATACAGGCCGGTGTTTCGGTTTTGGCTAGCTCATCGATATCTAGTTACAACATGTTCAATGTAGACGGCCGTTTGTTTCTTGTTGGCTTAGAGGAGTCGCCCATATCTATATCAGGAGATAGTGGTATAAATATCTCTTCTGGACATATCGAGTCTCGGTATACAAACTTTTCTCTTAGGGATGGAATATCTATTAACTATGGCACGGCAAACATTTCTAGTTCTACCATAAGCAATGCCAATGTCGGAATAACTGCAAAATCAAGCACGGTGTCTATTAAAAATAGCAAAATATCTGATAATAAGCAGGGTATAGTAGTAGAAGATTCTGGGGCCGGAGGAATATTTCAAGTAAAAAATGACGATACGGATTTAGCTATTGGTGGCATAGGCAACATGTATTTGACCCAATCAGGAGGTGACCCATCCAAGGTGACAATTAGCAATTCATCAATTGTCAATAATTCCGCACAGGCCATAGAAAACAAAGATATCTCTTATGTCAGAGCCAGTAACAATTGGTGGGGGAGTCCATCGGGTATATCGATCTTTGGAACAACAAATTGGGTAGAAGGGTTGGTGACTTATGCTCCTTGGTTGAAGAGGGATCCGCTCATACCATTCGATAATACTTGTTGTTCCAATATCTTATTTATACCTGGTTTGCAAGGTACAAGATTATACAAGGATGGAAAATCATTGATTGGTACAAAGAATACAAATCAGTTATGGGAACCAAACAGAAACGCTGATGTTGAAAAGATGTATCTAGATAGCACAGGTGCAAGTATAGATTCAGGTATTTATTCTGGTCAACCTATAGAAAATGCTTTGGGAATAAAGGATGTATACGGGAAATTTATCTCATATCTAGATAATAAAAAAGACAATAATATCATCAACAATTGGAAAGCCTTCGGTTATGATTGGCGTAAGCCCATAAACGAAGTGGTTGCGGGGCAAAACAACAAAGCAACAACAACCGAATCTCTATTGGATGTTGTTTATAACTTGGCTTCAAGTTCAAAAACCAGTAAAGTTACCATCGTCGCCCATAGTAATGGTGGTTTGGTAGCAAAATATTTAGTAAAAGTTCTGACCGATCTAGATAAGGCCGATCTAGTAGATTCGATAATATCTGTCGCTGTACCATATATAGGTACACCTCAAGCAATAGGTGGATTACTCCATGGTGCAGACCAATCTATTGCTGGTGGGCTTATCCTAAATCAAAGCACAGCAAGAGGTCTTGGTATTAATATGCCAAGTGCGTATTCGTTATTACCTTCAAAAGAATATTTTTCTAAAGTCTTCGGTCCAACCATTGCTTTTGCTTCAACTACGATAAAAGGTGTAAATGATGGATCCTATCCGCAAAATATTTCAAGTTACCAAGATCAAGAATCGTTTCTAGTTGATACGAAAAATGCTCGAATCAGTCCAATCCAGACCGATACTAGTCTTCCTATCAAAGGCAATAAGAGTCTACTGTTAGCGTCAGACATTATTCATTCTATCCTGGATCCATTTTCTTGGCCTGCGACAATATCAAAATGGTCTATATTGGGTTGGGGAAAAGACACAACTAAGGGCATATTATATTCAGAAAAAGAAAAGTGTCATAACTCTAGTTGTAATATCGAAGCAGTATTCAAGACAGAAACAACCAAAATGGGTGATGGTACCGTCGTTGCTCCTAGCGCAACATACAATTCTGGCACAGCGGTTTCTTTAGATCTGGACAATATTTCAAAACAAGAAAAAAGGCAGATTGCTCATGCAAATATTCTCGGCGCATCATCGACTTTGAGTGCCATTGACGATATTATTGTTCGCAATCCAGCAGATGACGAGAAAGTCATTATTGAAAAGCTCTCCAAAATCCCTGGCGTTACCATAGGCGAACCCGATTACACCAAAGAAAAAGTATCTTTAGTTTTGAGTACTCATTCGCCAGTTGAGCTCCATGTTTATGACAGCGAAGGGAATCATACTGGACTTATTCCTAAACCAATCGGACTAGAGGATGTTGAAGATGGCCTCTATACTTTCTACGACAATGATATTATCGGTAGTTCATTCAAGGTGATACAAGATAATTTTGGTAGCAATGAGAGTTATGTCTACTTACCGGATGACAATGGGATTAATTATACAGCAGTAATTAAGGGTAATGATTTTGGAGAATTCACCTACAAAATTACTAGAGTCCGCGAAGGTAAAGAATTGGATACAGTCGAATACTCAAATATTCCAGTTACACCACTTACGGTTGTTACTACAGCAGTGCAGTCTAGGATTTCCGAAGATTCTCTGATACCTGTATTGGCATCATCTTCTCCAGAGATCAAGATAGATTTCGATGGTAACGGATTGGTTGATCTTGTTGCCACATCCACGACGAATATCGACCAGTTAGAATATCATGAGTTATTACGGACAATAATAAAATCTTTGATTACAGATCCAAAAAGAAGCAAAGAGATATTAAAAAAGATAGACAAACTGGATATTCTGCTTAAAGATAGCAAAGAGACCCAGATTGCAAAGTTTGCTTCAAAAATTAACAAGAAGATTGGTCATAAAAAGTTTTCTGGACTATCTGTGTCCGATCGAGAGCTGATCGTTCAGGCGATTCTGGATTACATAAAGCAATACTCTAAAATTTGACCAAACAAAAAACCCTTCGACTTCGCTCAGGGTTTTTTGTTTTTCTGTCTACTATTTCAATTCAACTTTACCACCAGCTGTTTCAATTGCTTTCTTGAAAGCGTCTGCTTCATCTTTCTTCATCCCGTCTTTGAGAAGAGAAGGGGCTGCATCTACCAAATCCTTGGCTTCCTTAAGTCCGAGAGCCAAGACTTCCTTGACTACTTTGATTACGGCAATCTTTTGAGCACCTGCATCGGTGAGATGTACTGCAAAAACAGTTTTCTCTTCACCGGCTGGAGCACCTCCTGTTGGAGCGGCAACAGCAACGGCTGCTGCTGATACACCAAATTTCTTTTCTAGTAATTTGACTAATTCGTTTAGATCTAATACTGACATTTTTTCGATTGTTTCAACAAGAGTCTTGAACTTTGCTGGAACCTCTACGATTGGGTTTGTTTCCATGTTTTTATAGATAATTAATTTTAAATTTAGTTGGTAACTATTTTTTCTCTGCGATCTTGCTTAATGCAACAACTAGTCCTTGAATAGGGGAATTGATTACATTTACGAACATACCGTACAAAGTCTCGACAGGAGGTATAGAGGCTATCTCTAACATTCCTTCCTTGCTCATAAACTTATTTTCAAAGACCCCTCCCACGATGGTTACTTGGTCCTTGAATTTCTTTTGGAATTCGTATATTCCACGAGCTGGAGCGATGAGGTCTTTGCCGTAAGCCAAGCCGAACTCTCCAACAAGGGCTGGTGCCGAACCATCATATTTTTTTGTTGACAAAGCTTTCTCGGTAAGAGTTTTCTTTGCAACAAAGAAACCGACTCCATCTTTTGTAAGTTGACTACGCATAGCAGTAGCGTCTCCAACTTTGAGTCCATGAATATTAACAAAGACTAATGATTTTGCATCACTCATTATCCTGTCTAATTTTTCAATGATCTCTTTCTTTTGTGTTTTTGTTCTGGACATGTTTCAAGTTAAAAGTTAAAAGTGCAAAGTTAAAAGTTTTCTATCATGTTATTGAAAGGAACTTTTACATGCATTTTTTTGTAAATTTCGACCTTTACGGCAAAAAGGAGATATAAACCTCGGAAAGTCTCATTTTTAGTTATTGTTTATTAGTAACTAGTTATTAGCAAATCACATTTGCGATTACCAATAACCAAAAACTGACAACTAACCACTAAAATGCTTTCTGTCTTTAGCCTTAACCGTATGCTACAATATCGTCCTATAAATATCAACCCTACTACGCCCCTCGACAAGCTCAGGGCTTCGTAGGGCGAGCCCTACAGATCCGACCAAAAAAAGGATACTAAGTAGGTAAAAACAATAATATGGATACATTAACTGCAATATTCGGAAGTATATCTAAAGTCAAGATTTTGAGATTGTTTTTGTTTAACGATAACGCATCTTTTCTTTTGAAAGAGGTGGTAGATAAAACCAAATCGCCCATTTCAATAGTTCGCAAAGAGTTGTGTGTTTTGGAAAAAGCTGACATCTTGAAATCGAGGAGGGTATCGAAGGAAGTAGAAGTTGTTATAAAAAATAAAAAAAAGATAAAAAAGATAGAGGGTCAGGGTTATACATTAAATACAAAATATCCATATCTCGATCCACTCAAAAATCTTTTGACCATAACAAGTCTAAAAGTAGATGAGTCTTTGGTAAAAAGATTTGCTAGTGCAGGCAAGATTAAACTTTTTATAGTTGCAGGAATATTTACTCAAAATTGGGATTCACGCGTTGATCTCCTAATTGTCGGTGATGACCTTAATTTGAACAAGATAGAGAATGTAATCAAGGTTATAGAATCAGAAATGGGCAAGGAGATAGCATATTCAGCATTCGAAACACAGGACTTCGAATATCGTTTTGGAATACACGACCGTCTGATAAGAGATATTCTAGATTATTCTCATATAACTCTTTTGGATAGAATGGGAATTGAACCACAATAGAGCGATGAGATAGAAATAATTGTCCACAGTCTTTGATTGTAATTCAAATTCTATGTTACAATTATAGTATTATAGGTAATTAATAATCAGAAAATAACCATGAATTATATTCAATCTTGGGGCGAAGTGTTTACTCAGTCGCTTCAAAATGTATGGTTGGGTGTGGCAAACTTTTTGCCTAGCTTGATCATTGCTATTATTATTTTTGCGATCGGTTGGATCTTGGCGACCCTCGTAGAAAAGTTGGTCGAACATCTTTTCAAAGCACTAAAGATCGATGCCGCCTTGAAGGGTGCTGGTTTTGAGGAAGTTGTAAAGAGGGCCGGTCATACTCTCAATTCAGGTCTATTTGTCGGAGCGCTTGTGAAGTGGTTTGTGATCGTAGTCTTTCTTGTCGCATCGTTTGATGTTCTTGGTTTGTCCCAAGTCAATCTATTCTTGCAACAAGTTGTAGCGTATTTACCTCAGGTCATCGTCGCTGTCCTTATCCTCATGGTTGCAATAGTTGTCGGAAATACAATGGAGAGGATTGTAATTGCAAGTGCAAGAGCTGCTCATTTGACTTCGGCTTCAATGTTGGGCCATGTCACAAAGTGGGTTATCTGGGTCTTTGCTGTTCTTACGGCATTATTCAATCTTGGTATCGCGGCTTCTATTATCCAGACAATTATTACCGCAGTTTTCGCTGGTCTAGCGTTGGCTATCGGCCTATCATTTGGTCTTGGTGGCAAAGCACATGCCGAGAAGATCATAGATGATACAATGAAGAAGTGGGAATAATTACTTAGTTATATAATTAATCCAAACAAAAAACCCTGAGCGTAGTCGAAGGGTTTTTTGTTTGGATGGGCCTAATTTAATCCACACGCTATCCACAAGACCAAAGACTATTGACATCCGAATAACTATCCGTATACTTACTTCACTACCGAATGAATACAAGAAATCACCCAATCAATACGCGGCCATAGCCACACGCCTAATTGGAGTGTGTTAGTAGCCGCCCAATGAAGCGGTTTTTTCTTTTAGTCCCGCGTAGCTCCGACTGAAAGGAGGAGCGTGGTGGGATAGATCACGATTTACAGATTGAAACTTTGAAAACCACATATCTCAAATAATTAAGCCCGCCTTCGCTTGCAGGTGCAAGCTATGGCGAGGCAAAGTAAAAAGTCCCATATATTTTGTAGCACAAGATATGTTGGGGTTCTATGTATATTCGGGTCGAATGTATATGGAAGTGATGTCCGCCTCCGCTCACTATCCTACTACGCTCTTACAGAGCTTCGAAGGATAAATCGTGAGCTATGGCGTGACAATGCAAGGTAAAGTAAAGTAAGTAACAATGTACTGTCCCGCGTAGCTCGCGACTAGCGAGCGTAGTGGGACTAGTGGTGTACAAATTTCCTAATGGGAAATTAAGAGCATATGGTGAATGCCTTGGCTAGAAAAAGCGATGAAGGACGTGGCGTGGCGACGATACGCTTCGGGGAGGTGCCGAGCAACCTTTGATCCGAAGATGTCCGAATGGGGAAACCCCGTTAGGTAAAACCTAATGACCGTGTTTCGTTAGCGAGCGTCATAATAGTGTAAAGTGAAAAGTGCAAAATGAAAAGTTAAATCGCATTTGCGACAGAACTTTGCACTTTGCATTTTAAACTTTTCACTTGAGTGGCGAGCGGTAGCGAGACACGGAGCGTACCCTGGGAAGTAAAACATTTCAGTACCAGGTGGAAAATAAACAAACATGCATTTCGTCAGTAGCGGCGAGCGAACGCGAAGAAGACTAAATCCCACTTCGCTCTTTGCCAATGCAAAGAGCTTCGCGGGACAAGCCCAACCAGAAATGGTGAGGCTCGTCCCGCGTAGCTCCGAGCGTTAGCGAGGAGCGGAGTGGGAGGTTGCAAGGTAGAGACGTGCTATTTATAGCAGAGAAGTTACAAAGTTTATTGTTAGAAGAATCGTCTGGAAAGACGAGCCCTAGAGGGTGATAGCCCCTTATTCGAAAATGATAGACCTTCTTTGTTTCTATTCTTAAGTACCCCGGGACACGAGTAGCTCGGGGGAATCAGCCGGTACTAACCGGCAAGTCTAAATATTTTTCTAGACCGATAGTGAACAAGTACCGTGAGGGAAAGGTGAAAAGCAGCCCGGAAGGGCAGTGAAATAGATCTGAAACCATATGCTTACAAGGAGTCAGAGCGGTCATCACAAGGTGTGTGATGGTCGAGTGCAAAGTGCAAAGTGCAAAGTGCAAAGTTCTGTCGCAAATGCGATTTAACTTTTCATTTTTCATTTTGCACTTTGCACTCGGTCATCGTACTTCGTGCGATGACCGTCATGGCGTGCCTATTGAAGAATGAGCCAACGAGTTTATGCAAGCAGCTCGGCTAAGGACGAGAGTCCGGAGTCACAGGGAAACCGAGTCTGAATAGGGCGTTTGTTGTTTGCATAAGACCCGAAGCCAGATGAGCTTGCCACGCGCAGGGTGAAGTGGGGAGAAATCCTCATGGAGGCCCGAACCGTTTAGCCGTGCAATACTATCGGATGACGTGTGGTAAGGAGTGAAAAGCTAATCGAATCTGGTAATAGCTGGTTCTCTCCGAAAGAACTTTTGGGTTCGCGTCGGATGTACCTTTGTGGGGTAGAGCACTGGAAGGTCTCGACAGGTAGAAATACCGCGAGACCTATCAAACTCCGAATACACAAAGTAAATTATCCGGCAGTTAGACTGTGGGGGCTAAGCTCCATTGGTCAAAAGGGAAACAGCCCAAGATCTCTATTTAAGGTCCCTAAATCGACATTAAGTGCGCTTAAGGTGGTGAAATTTCTTTTACAATGAGGATGTAGGCTTAGAAGCAGCCATCATTCAAAGATAGCGTAACAGCTCACTCATCGAGAGATTTCGCGCCGCAGATAATCGGGGCTAAAATGTCGTACCGAAACTGAGGACGGCGATGCCTCACTAGCGTTCAGCATCGAGTGTAAAGTGAAAAATGTAAAGTGCAAAGTTCTGTCGCAAATGCGATTCAACTTTTAATTTTGCACTTTGAATTTTTCACTTGGCGATGACGAGCGATAGTGAGGTATCGCCGTGGTAGGAGAGTATTCCAATCGCGATGAAGGTGAAGGGGTGACCCACACTGGAGTGTTTGGAAGTAAGAATGTTGGCACAAGTAACCGCAATGCGGGTGGGAATCCCGCACGCCGAAAAATCAAGGTTTCCTTGGCAATGTATATCAGCCAAGGGTTAGTCGGTCCTAAGGGGATGGCGAACGCCGCACCCGATGGATACACGGTTAATATTCCGTGACTTTTGTGTATTGCGATGGGAGGACGAAGGGTAGTATGTTCTGCGCATTATGGATTTGACGTTCGTGTCGTGAGAGTGGGTCCTGGCAAATCCGGATCCTACCTTTAATGGTGGACTCAAGTGATGCGAAAATCTTTACCTTCGGGTAGGGAAATAGAACAAAGCACGCTTCCAAGAAAAGTCTCTAAGCATAAATATACAAAAACCGTACCGCAAACCGACACAGGTGATTAGGTCGAGTAGACCTAGGCGAACGAGTGAGTGGTCTCCAAGGAACTCGGCAAAAAAGCAGCCGTAACTTCGGAATAAGGCTTTCCCGCGGAGCGCAAGCGAAGTGGGACGCAGCTAAAGTATCTCTGGCAACTGTTTATCAAAAACACAGCTCCCTGCGAACTCGTAAGAGGAAGTATAGGGGGTGACACTTGACCAATGCGAGAAGGTCAAATAGCGACGTCTGGTGTACCACAGTGTATGTGATAGAAGAATGACAAATAACAAAATCCAAATGTCAAATTTTGACATTTGAGCTTTGAAATTTGGATTTCTCATATCGTGTCTACTGTGGTACATCCGGTGATTGCTATAAGCCCTCGTGAATGTCGGTCGTAACTATAACGATCCTAAGGTAGCGCAATTCCTTGTCGGGTAAGTTCCGACGCGTTGAATAGTGTAATGACTGGAGAACTGTCTCGGAGACCAGCTCGGTGAAAATACAGTACCGGTGAAGATGCCGGTTACCTGCAGTTAGACGAAAAGACCCTAGAAGCTTTACTGTAATTTGATATTGACTATACGTTTTTGATGCGTAGCGTAGACGGTAGGATTTGAAGTGTTCCTTTCGGGGGGCATGGATCCGACGATGAAACACCGTTCTTTAAGAATGTATATTCTAACCTCAGCGGTATAAACGCCGGGAGACAGTATCTGATGGACAGTTTTAGTGGGGCGCTATCCTCGAGGATTTAAATTTATTTGAATCCTCGATCCGTGGCGCCTCCAGAGATTTGTCATCTCAAAACAAATAAAAAAGGAGGACTTTGACGAGTAATCGTCATCGAAAAGTTAGCTATATGCTGGAAACTCTGTGCCTTCGACGGCTTAGAATGCAAGCTACTCGCAAGAGTAAAAATGTTTGCATGCAGACAATCAGCAGGAAACTTCAGTATCTTAAGAAGGGACATTGTATGAAAACGATGGCACAATTAAAATTAGAAAATCGAATACTCAGAGCCGAAATTCGCTTATTGAAATTGGCGATGAATCAGCTTAACCAAGAACAACGACTCAATTTGTTAATGGAATCTGTCAGTCAATTGGTGGCGGGTCGTAAAATCAAAGTAAGTATAAGGAGGAGATACATTACTCACAAGCCATTTTCAATTTGATCATTGTGGTCACAAGGTGATTGATGGAATCACCCCTTTCTTAAGATATTGAAGAATCCTCAGAGACTATACGCTAACCATCCCGAGTTAAATCGAGGGATGATGATGTAGTCCGATCTTCATGGCGACATGAAGCTTACTAGTAATAGTAAGAACCCAATGAATACAAAAGAAATAAGGGAGTATAAAAAAACTCTCACGTTAAATGATATTCAGAGATCTATTTTGGTTGGTACTTTGCTCGGTGATGGACACCTTGAGACGCAAGATGGGGGTAAAACTTATCGGCTCAAAATTGAACATCAATTAGCGCAGAAGGACTATCTGGAATGGATTTATAATCAATTTAAAGGATGGGTGCCAAGTGGAATTCGTACGCGTATTAAGAAAAATGGCTATGAATATGTGTTATTTGACACGTATTCTCATGGTGCATTTCGATTTTATGCTCAACAATTCTATCCTAATGGTAAAAAGGAAATTCCTAAATTGATTGAAAAATTACTTGACCCTATGGTATTAGCTATATGGTTTATGGATGATGGTTCGTGGAAATCGAATCTACATAAAACCTATATAATTCATACACTTGGATATAGTAAGGAAGATCTCGAATTAGTTCAAAAGATTCTTAAAAGAAAATTTGGACTAGAGACAAGTCTTCATGCACAGAAGGAAAAATATTGGAGATTATATGTAAAATCTGAGTTCGCGGTTAAATTCAAGGAACTGATTGAGCCGTATACTTCCCAAATACTTTCTATGCAAAATAAAATGGGTAACAGAAATGCCTAAACAGTAACGGAGGAGCCTAAAGGTCAGCTAGCCGTGAATGGAAACCATGGCGATAGTGTATGGGCACAAGCTGGCTTGACTGCAAGACGTACGTGTCAAGCAGATGCGAAAGCAGAGCCAAGTGAACCGACCGTAGGCATTAGATGCTGCGGAAGATTATCGGACAAAAGCTACTCTAGGGATAACAGGCTAGTTCCGCCTAAGCGTTCATAGCGACGGCGGAGTTCGGCACCTCGATGTCGGCTCACCACATCCTGGGGGTGGAGAAGCTCCCAAAGGTTTGGCTGTTCGCCAATTAAAGTGGTACGCGAGCTGGGTTCAGACCGTATGCTAGTTGAAAGTGAAAAATGCAAAATGAAAAGTTTAATCGCATTTGCGACAGAACTTTACACTTTGCATTGTAAACTTTGAACTAATATGCAGTCTGAATCACTTCGAGAGTTTAAAAATTTTTGTTTAATAGTCACAAGAGGTTATTTAAGCCTTTTGTGATAATAGATGATGTCCGCCTACGCTCTCATAGAGCTACGGCGTGACGAGGAATGATCGATCATATCACGGCGGCCGTAATTAGTTATAAGTTTAAAATGCAAA
>CAYMXR010000005.1:41318-45890 GCA_964394505.1 uncultured Candidatus Saccharibacteria bacterium
GGAATGATCGATCATATCACGGCGGCCGTAATTAGTTATAAGTTTAAAATGCAAAGTGCAAAATTAAACACAACTAAATACGGTAAAGTCGATTAGTATCGGTGAAATCCCGAGTGAAGCCGAGTTTATCGAGGCTGAATCGAGGGGCGATACCGAGGGAAGTTTTGAAAGTGAATAGTGCAAAGTGT
Source organism: uncultured Candidatus Saccharibacteria bacterium (assembly GCA_964394505.1). Taxonomy (GTDB): domain Bacteria; phylum Patescibacteriota; class Minisyncoccia; order Phycocordibacterales; family PALSA-1337; genus C7867-002. The sequence goes on from CAYMXR010000005.1 coordinate 41,507, forward strand.
AAAATGCAAAGTTTAAATCGCAGTTGCGATCTAACTTCTAATTTTTGACTTTGAACTTTGCATTTGAAACGCCCGTAGAGACTAAACATCGACGATAAAATCTCAAATCTAAAAAGTAAAACCTTAAATCTGTTTATTCAGATTTTAGATTTAAAATTTTAGATTTAATTTTGTTAAGCTATAGTCCAATGCACTTAGTAATAAGTGGTAACCCGTTCGAGGCCTAAAGGCCCTCAGGGTTTATAACATGCGTGAGACAGGTTGGTCTCCTATCTACTGCAGGCGTTGATACTTGAGGGGAATTGACTCTAGTAGAATTTGCTACTTCATGGAGTAATCCATGATGACAACCTTTCGACAGGCTCAGGGTTGGCCTGAGCTAGACGAAGGGCCAATGTGGCTAATAACGGTGGAATCCTTTAATGTTCTTGTTCGTTGATAATTTCTATTGTGCCGGTCCGGCATTAGAAGTACAATAGTATCTATGAAGATACTTGAGGACCAGAAACAATTAAAGAAAATACCGTGGGAAGTCGATCTACAAATTGATCTAGCATATATTGCTGGGTTTCTAGATGGTGATGGAAGCTTAATGCTTCAAATCAAAAAACGTAAAGATGGCATTTCAAAGTTTCGATTTATGTCAACTATTTGTTTTTATCAAGATACTCGGCACGAGAAAGAGTTATTATGGATAAGAAAAATTCTAGATAAAGGCTATTTTCATCGAAGAAATGATGGAATGTCCGAGCTTAGAATTAATGGTTATTCTTCTGTAAAGACAATTCTTGATTTACTTTTACCTTTTATTAGGTTTAAGAAAATTCAAGCTTTAGCTTTATTGGAGGGATGTACTATTTTATCTAGCAATAAATTCAAAAAACTGGATCGTGAGCAGAAAATTAGACTTGTTGATCTTATTTTAGTAATTCAGAAGGAGAATTATGTTACTAAAAGAAAGAAAACAAGAGATGAACTGCTACGGATTTTAGATTTGACCCCGTAACGACTTATTTAAGGACCTCTATGGTTCTAAATAGACTTATGTGATACCGGAAAGCTGACATAGCTGAATATGAAAGCAGGTACATATAGGTAATACGCCAACATCCCACTTCGCTCGTTATACGAGCTTCGCGGGATGAAGATATAGTCTGCACTCCTAGTGATAGGGGAACGATTTTAATTTTTAAAATCATGCGACGAGAGGACCGAGTTGAACGAACCTCTGGTCTACCTGCTGTCGTGCCAACGGCACCGCAGGGTAGCTATGTTCGGATCGGATAACCGCTGAAAGCATATAAGCGGGAAGCCGGCCCCAAGATTAGGTATCGTTTGAGGCCCGTAAGAGATGATTACGTTGATAGGCTTTAGGTGTAAGCACCGTAAGGTGTTGAGCCGAGAAGTACTAATCCGCCGATCCTATTAGGAACTTTGTAAATCACATTGTTCATTTACTTTTTTCGCAATAATTTGAGATATGTTCCGCTATATAGCGGATTGAATCCTTTGTTCTGGTGGTTCGGCGCTATGGCAATACCCGTTCCCATTCCGAACACGGTAGTTAAACGTAGTTGCGGCGATGATAGTCCTTCGGGGCGAAAGTAGCTTGCCGCCAGAACAAAGGGTTCAAGGTTTTTTACAAAAATCATCTCTTTAAAAGGGGTGATTTTTGTTTACTAAGATTGCATTTTGTATAGCATTGAAACTGTCTCTATGCGATAATACAAAGCGATAAAGTGTTTTTATTATATAATTTAATTATATGGAACCAAATTCAATCGGAGTGCCACCAAGTCAACCTGTGCCACAAGTTCAGTCTCAAAACCTTTCCGCAGGTACATTTGAAGGACCAGTTAGTTTATTCAAATCATCATGGATCTTCTTCTGGAAAAATTGGAAAACATTAGTCCCTATTGTTATTTTACCGATTGCATCTTTTAGTTTAGGACAGATATTAGTTCTTTTTGGCAATTCAATTTCGTTCATATTTGTACTAGTATTGTTTGCAATTGGAATGATACTTAGTGTCGCTTCTCAACCAGCTATTATAGATGCTATCCACAAACTCCACAATGGAATTGCAGCAATAGTCCTTGTTGATCAATACAAACTTGGATTCAAGATGTTCTGGTCAGTAATTTTCTTGGGAATTTTGCAAGCATTGATCTTGTTTGGTGCTTCGGTATTATTTATTATTCCAGCTTTTATTGTTGGGATATATCTTGTCATGTATATGTATACTTTGGTTTTGGATAAGAAGAAAGGTTTGCAATCCTTGACCGAAAGCTACAGTCTCATAACTGGTAGATGGTTTGATGTCTTGGGCAGGCTATTGTTTGTTGGTTTAGTATATATTGGATTTGCTATTGTTGTTGCAGGTGTTTCTTTTGTAATTTCTACCATTTTTGGTTTCAAATCAAATTCTATACCCCAAGCTGTATTGTCGGTAATACTTAATCTAATTCTAGGTGGAGCTATGGGAACACTGGTGGCAGTTTACCTTTACAAAGTGTATTCGTCTCTAAAATCAACTCGTAAAACGGATATTAACGTTCTAAGTTTCAAAAAATGGTTAATAGCGTTTTCTGTCTTAGGTTTAATCGTCATGGTTGCAATTTTTGTTGCAGCGATAGTTTTTGGTAGTAGTTTTCTGATGAATCAATAAAAAACAAAATAATATATGGCAACTTGGTCTGAAAAAAGAAAATTGATATATGCGACAGGTTTCATTGTTGTAATATTTGTCTTGGTTGGAATCCCTTTATTCGTGTTTATTTACAAGGCGCCAACATGCTTTGATGGTAAACAAAACTCAAATGAGACGGGTATCGATTGCGGCGGAAAATGCGTTAAACTTTGTCAAAATCAATTCCTTGCCCCAACGGTTGCTTGGACTAGATTAGAAAAAGTAACCTCCGGAACATACAATGTTGCAACTTATATTATAAACCAAAACACCGAAGGAGAGGCCAAAGACGTTCCTTATAGTGTAACTCTTTATGATAGTGAAGGCATGCTGATCTCGGTTACCAAAGGGACGGTTACTTTACCTCCGCATCGCAACACTTTAGCTTTTTCGAGTCTAATTAAGGTTGATAAGAGTATACCGGTAAAAGCGCTGTTTGAGTTTACTTCACTACCAAATTGGTACAAAAAGACTGATCCATTGTCTTTTGTGAGTGTAATTGACAAAAAGTATATAGAAGGTAAGGACAGTTCATCTCTTATGGTTAGTCTGAAAAATGAAGGGCTCGCACCTTTGAACAGGGTTGCAGTTTTCGCGGTTTTGTATAACGAAGCGGGGAATACCATCGGTTTCTCCAAGACGGTTGTGGATGAGATTTTACCAAAGGCGACAGTCATTGCTCCGTTTACTTGGAACACAGATCGCAAAGGAGAGGTAGTTTCCATTGAAGTTCTATATGTGGCAGAATAGGGTAATGAATGTTTTTTCAGACAAAAATAGTCTCTTATCAAGGCCAACAAAAATCGACTGGTGGATGGTTGTTTCCATTATTCCAATAATTGGAGCTGGTCTCGTGACGATGCATTCATTTGGTGGTATCGATTCTTTTGCTAGTAGGCAAATAATTTTAGCTGCCTTTTCTTTGGTTATTCTGTTTTGTACTAGTTATTTTGTTAATGCTAGATTATTGAAACCAACGATTGTTTCTGTATCTCTATTTTTTGGAGTAGTTATCTTTTTGAGTTTGTTATTTATTTTTGGTAAAGCTTCTCACGGAGCTCAAAGCTGGTTTGATTTTGGACTTTTGTCTTTCCAGCCCTCCGATTTTGCAAAAGTTGCTCTGATTATTATTTTGGCCAAATACTTTTCGCGTCGTCATATAGAGATAGCAAACATAAAACACATTTTGGTCTCCGGTTTTTATGCCTTTGTGTTTTTTGTTCTGGTTTTGACTAGTCCAGATCTTGGTTCTGCGATGATAATTGCCCTGATATGGCTTGGGATGATTTTGGTTTCCGGTGTTTCAAAAAAACATCTTTTGGGCATGTTGGCGATTGCGATTATTGCTTTTGCTTTGTTGTGGAGTTTTGCTTTTAAGGAATATCAAAAAGATCGAATTCGTAATTTTATTGATCCATATTCGGATATAAGAGGAGCCGGTTACAATGCCTATCAATCTGCTGTTGCTGTTGGGTCAGGAAATGTTTTTGGTAAAGGAGTTGGTTATGGAACACAATCAAGGTTGAAGTTTCTTCCGGAATATCAAACGGACTTTATCTTTGCAGCTTTTGCCGAAGAATGGGGATTCATCGGTGTTGTGATCTTGTTTTCTTTATATGGGATCTTGATTTGGAGAATAATCTTGATTGCAGTCAAGGGTTCAACAAATTTTGAAATACTTTTTGGTTCTGGGGT
>CAYMXR010000006.1:0-26157 GCA_964394505.1 uncultured Candidatus Saccharibacteria bacterium
AATACTCATATTTTCTTTGGTTTATTACCCCCGTTTTATTGGCGGAGCAGAAGTTACAGTGAAAGAGGTAACTGACCGCATTTCTCCTAACGAGATAGAATTTGACATGATCACTCTTCGTCTCGACGGGCGTCTACCTAGACATGAAAAGATTGGCAATGTAAATATCTACAGGATTGGTTGGTCAGCAAGACAAAAGACAAGCTCTGATTCTTTGCCTTGGTATTTGCATCTAAACAAATATTTCTTTTTAATTTTTGGCCCACTCAAGGCTTTATCTTTGCACCGCAGACGTCCTTATGATGCGATCTGGTCTCTTATGGCTACTTATAATTCCTTTGCTGCAGTATTCTTTAAGTTATTGAAACCAAAGGTAAAATTTGTTTTTACACTTCAAGATGGCGACCCAATAGATTATCTGAAAAGACGAGCGCTTCCTTTGTATCCATTTTTCAAAATGATGTTTACCAAAGCCGATCATATTCAGGCCATTTCAAAATATCTAGCAGACTGGGCAAAGGATATGGGTGCAAAATGTCCGATAACCGTTGTGCCAAATGCTGTTGATATTGAACTATTTTCAAGAAAAGATGATCCGTTAGTTTTGTCTAAACTCGCGACTGATCTTGGAAAGAAAGCTGGTGATGTTTTTCTTGTTACAACTTCTAGATTGGTGGTCAAGAATGCTGTTGGTGACATCGTGAAGGCGCTAAGTTATTTACCTAATCATGTAAAGCTGCTTATTTTAGGGCAGGGCTACGAAGAAGAAAAATTGAAGCTCGAGGCCGGCAAACTCAAACCCGCTACAGATGGGAAAAGCAGAGTGTCATTTTTGGGTTACGTCCCACATGCGGAGATGCCAAAATATTTACAGATCTCCGATATATTTATGAGGCCTTCTTTGTCTGAAGGTCTGGGCAATTCTTTTTTGGAAGCGATGGCTGCTGGTCTCCCCGTGATCGCTACTCCAGTTGGCGGTATTCCTGATTTCCTTCGTGATGGCGAGACGGGATTGTTCTGTGAAGTTAATAATCCAAAAAGCATTGCTCAAAAAGTTGAGAAACTGATTAAGGATCGCGAGTCTAGGGAGTATATAGTTAGACAAGCAAAAGAAATGGTTGAAGAGAAGTATATTTGGGAGAGTGTTGTGAGGGAGATGAAGAAGATATTTAATGATCAATAGTGGAAGATAGTGCAAAGTGCAAAGTGAAAAATGAAAAATGAAGTCAGGGATGAAAACTTTGAACTTTGCACTTTACACTACTCACTATATTAATTATTTACTACCCACTACCAAATCTGTGCTAAGATAAACTCATGAAAATCCTTATTGCTTCAGGTATTTATCCGCCAGATATTGGAGGGCCAGCGACATATTCAAAGTTACTAAAGGACAAATTGCCAGAAAGGGGAATTCAGGTAGATGTTTTAACTTTTGGGGAAGTGCGACATTTACCTAAAATTATAAGGCATATAGCTTTCTTTATTAAAGTCATATCACGCAGTTGGAGTTGTGATTTGATCTTTGCTCAAGATCCGGTCTCTGTTGGTTTACCATCTTATCTTGCTTCATTTGTTATGCGAAAAAAGTTCTTCATCCGTGTTGCTGGAGATTATGCCTGGGAGCAGTCGACGCAAAGATATGGTGTCAAAGATAGTATTGATGATTTTCAAAATAGAAGTTATGGATTTAAAGTTAGCCTTTTGCGGGCAATACAAAGATTTGTCGTTGGTAGAGCAGATACAGTATTTACTCCCAGCATTTATTTTAGAAATTTGGTGTCCGCTTGGAATAAGAATCAAAAAAGAGTGTTCCATATTTATAATGGAATTGATTTGCAACCAATTACAGAAGGGAAAAATCAAGCACGAGAATCGCTTCTTATTCCCAACGATGCGATTACACTAGTTTCAATCGGCCGCTTGGTGCCATGGAAGGGTTTTTTTGGAGTTATTGATGTTTTAGAGGATTTACTTTTGACTTCATCCAAGTATAGATTATATATTATTGGTAGCGGTCCTGATAAAGAAAAATTGCAAGAATATATTTCAAAGAAAAATCTGGATGGTAATATTTTTTTGACCGGTTCTGTCCCAAGAGAAAAAGTTTTTTCCTTTCTTGTTGCTTCTGACATTTTTGTATTAAATACTTTTTTTGAAAGTTTTTCATTCCAAATTGTGGAAGCAATGCATGTCGGTACGCCAGTTATCTCAACTAATATTGGTAATATTTCTGAAATTGTGGAAAACAACAAAGAAGGTATCTTGGTTACTCCAGATGATAAGTTGGCTTTGACGGAGTCTATCTTGAAAATATTAAATAACGAGCAATTAAGATCGAAGCTTGTTAATTCGGCAAAGTTAAAGTCAAAGATTTTTTCTATAGATAATACTCTGGATAATTTGTGCAATTTTCTTGTAAAATAATACCGTGAATTTAAAACGATTATTAATGATAAGTACAGACAAAACTATTTTTAAAACTAATAGTGCAGTTAGGTTGCGTATGATTGAATATGCAAAAAAATGGGAGGAAGTTCATATAATTGTATTTAGCCCAAAAACTGTAAATCAGAGCGCGAATAATTCAATTAATGAAAAAATATCTGACAATTGCTGGGTATATTCTACGGATTCATCCCATAAGTTTTTTTATCCTTTTGATGCAATAAAAATCGGCCGAAAGATTATAAGAGAAAAAAATATTAGAGAGATCACCTGCCAAGATCCATCATTGACAGCTATGGCTGGTGTGGCATTGAAGAAAAAGTTTGGTTTACCTTTGGAAATTCAAATTCATGGCGATATCGGTAGTCCATATTTTGCGAGATCGATTACAAACAAGATCAGATTGGTTTTGGCAAAAAAGTATTTATCTGAGGCCGATAAAATACGAGTTGTATCAAATAGAATTAAGGATTATGTTGAAAAAGTTTTGGAAAGAAATTCTCATAGAAAAGTAAGACCGGTTATTGAAGTTAGGCCAATAGAGGTAAACATTGAAGAAATAAAAAATTCTCCGATAGTGGTCGATTTACGTCGCAAATATAAACAATTTAGTCATATAGTTCTTATGGCTTCTAGGCTAGAAAAGGAAAAAAATATCGAATTAGCTATCGATGTTTGGCAGTCGGTCGTCAAATCTTTTCCAAAGGCTGGCCTTGTAATAGTCGGGAGCGGTAGTGAAGAGTTGAAATTAAAGAATATGGTTGTCAATACTGGTTTGACCAAGTCAGTTATATTCGAAAATTGGGTCGATAAAGAGACTTTGTATTCATATTACAAAACTGCCAATCTTTTTTTGAGTACATCTTTTTTTGAAGGTTACGGTATGACTCTGGTCGAAGCGAATGCAGCTAACTGCAAGATTGTCTCGACAGATGTTGGGGTAGCTAGAGAAGCAGGAGCAATTATTGTAGAGTATAATACCGAGGATGTTGCAAAAGCAGTCATTGGCCAGTTACGTAGGTGGTGATTTTATTTCAGAGTAGGTGCAAAATTGCACACCAAAATAATGAGATTACTTGTAATAACACAAAAAGTTGACATAGAGGATCCAGTTCTCGGATTTTTTCATGGATGGATAGAAGAGTTTTCGAAATTGTTTAGGTCCGTTGTGGTCATTTGTTTATCTAAGGGTAAGTATGAATTACCAGGAAATGTCGCAGTATTATCACTTGGTAAAGAAAAATGGCGTAGCAAATTGAAATATGTTTTTTTACTTTTTTACTTTTCCTTAAGATATTTCAATCGTTATGATGCGGTTTTTGTTCACATGAATGAGGAGTACGTTTTTTTGGTTGGTTGGCTATGGAAAATTATGGGTAAAAAGGTATATATGTGGCGTAATCACCACATGGGTAATAATATGACTGATATTGCTTCGGTATTTTGTAACAAAATTTTTTGTACTTCTAAATATTCTTATACAGCAAAATTCAAAAAAACAATACTTATGCCAGTAGGGATAGATTTGTCAAAATTTAACGCTAACGATTCATGTGCTAAGGTAGGAAATTCAATTCTGTTTTTAGGAAGAGTAGCAAAGATAAAAAGAGTTGATATTTTTATTGATGCTTTGAATTTGCTGAAAAAGAGTCGTTTGGTATTTACTGCAGATATATATGGGGACGCTTTACCTAAAGATAGCCAATATCTTGAGGAGATAAAATTGAAAGTGAAGGAGTATGGTCTAGATAATATTGTTAAATTCTATAAAGGTGTATCGAATTATAAAACGCCGGAGATTTACAATAGCCATGAAATATTCGTTAACTTAACACATAGCGGATCTTATGATAAGACAATAATTGAAGCTATGGCCTGTGGGTGTTTAGTTGTTACTATAAATGATAATTTGAAAGATAAGGTCGATCCAATATTACATCTTGAAAAATGTGAAGCCTCCTTGTTATCAGAACGACTGAAAAACCTTCTACTGTTAACAAAACAAGAAAAACAAAAAATTGTTTCTACCAGTATCAGATTCACTGAAACTCAAAGTATCAAAAATCTTTCGCATGAATTATTGAATATTATCGGTGGAAAATCTGTTTCAAACCCTTTTAGATCTGACCAAATTTTCAAATATGTCTTTTCTGGTGTGATTTCCACCTCTGTAAACTTATCGATTTTGTATATTCTTACGGATCTTCTATCTGTGTGGTATATAATCTCTGGAGTGTCAGCATTCTTATTATCGTTGGTTGTAAGCTTTAGTTTGCAGAAGAAATTTACTTTTGGCAATTATTCAAGTAATGGGGTTAAGGTAAAATTTTTGTTGTTTTCAATTGTCGCCATATTCAATCTCTGTGCCAATACTGCTTTCTTATATATTTTCACTGAGATCGTTGGTATATATTATATGTTATCTCAAGTATTAGCAGCGGCGATAATTTCTTTTTGGAGTTTTCTATTTTATAGAAAGCTATTTTCTAAACATTAAATTTGTTGCTGATTTGTAAAAATATCAATTATGAAAATATCAATTATTGTTCCAGTTTATAATGAGGTGGATAATCTAGAAAAGTTTTTTGTTGAGCTGGTTACATGTATTTCGTTGGTCACAAAGGATTATGAGATTATTGCAGTTAATGACGGTTCTAGTGATGGTAGTACAGATATTTTGCACATGATGACAAATCGGAACGCTAGTATTAAAGTTATTGATTTTATGTTTAATACCGGACAAACGGCCGCGATGTCGGCTGGGATTAAACATGCTAATGGGGACGTGATCATTCCGATGGATGCTGATATGCAAAATGACCCAAACGATATCGGTAAATTCATTTTAAAAATTTCGGAAGGTTATGATGTTGTGTCAGGGTGGCGTAAAGATAGAAAAGATGATTTTCTGTTCAGAAAAGTGCCTTCTCTTATTGCAAATTGGCTTATACGTTTAATAACGGGTGTAAATATTCATGATTATGGCTGTTCTATGAAAGCATATCGTAGAGAAATGATTCAGATGATAAATTTATACGGAGAAATGCATAGATTTATTCCTGCATATGTTGCGTGGAATGGTGGTAAAGTCTCTGAGATTATTGTAAATCATCGCCCCAGGACTCGCGGTAAAACAAAGTACGGAATTTCTAGGACTTTCAAAGTAATTTTAGATTTGATTGTGATTAAGTTTTTGTCAAAATACATGAACAAACCTATGCATTTCTTTGGCGGGATAGGTTTTATTTCCTTGTTTTTAGGATCGGTATTTGGGATTATTGCGATTATATTTAAATTGATCGGATATCGAGATTTTGTTGCTACACCGTTACCGATATTTTCTGCATTATTTATTATTGTTGGTGTGCAATTGATAGTTATAGGTGTAATTGCAGAAATGATCATGCGAGTCTATTTTGAATCTCAAAATTTAGCTCCATATAAAATTTCCAGAAAGCTTAATTTTTAACTCATATGTGCGGAATTACAGGATATTGGGGAATAGGTAAAGAATCAACTTTAAAATGTATGGTTAGCTCAATTTCGCATCGTGGACCAGATGATGAGGGGATTTTTATTGATGGACAAATTGGTTTGGCTCAAAGTCGACTTTCTATTATAGATCTATCAAGTTCTGGTCATCAGCCGATGTCGAATGAGGATAAAACGATTTGGTTGGTATTTAATGGGGAAATATATAATTATCTTGAACTGAAAAAGGATTTATCTGCAAGACATTATTTTAAGGGTCAGACAGATACTGAGGTTATAATTCATTTATACGAAGAGTTAGGTGAAAAAGTTTTTGAAAAATTGCAGGGGATGTTTGCAATAGCAATATATGATAAAAAGAAAAATAAACTTATTCTTGCAAGGGATCGGATGGGTAAAAAACCTCTCTATTGGGGAGTTTTTAGTAATACTTTAATATTTGGTTCCGAGCTAAAAGCACTTTTGCAGCACAATGAATTTGTTAAAGATATCGATTTGTTTGCACTGGATAAATATTTTTTGTATGAGTATGTACCAACTCCAAGTACAATTTTCAAATATACCTATAAACTTGAGGCTGGAACATTTCTATCTTGGGATGGAATTAAAGTCAAAAAGAACACATATTGGAAACCAAATTTTTTACCTAAAGTATCTTCGCTTGATGCGTCTTTGAAGCAATTGGATCAGTATTTAGAGAAGTCTGTCTCTGACAGATTGGTAGCTGATGTTCCAGTGGGTATTTTTCTTTCGGGTGGAATAGATAGTAGCATTATATCTTGGTATGCAAAGAAACATTCAAAGAGTAAGATAAAAACCTTTTCGATAGGGTTTAAAGATCAATCTTTTGATGAATCAAAGTATGCCAAGATGGTGGCTAATCATCTTGGGACTGAACATTACGAGAAATATTTGAGTGAAAGTGATTGTCTGGATATAATTCCTAAAATTGCAGAACTTATCGATGAACCTATCGCGGATGCTTCAATTATTCCGACTTATTTACTTTCACAATTTGCAAGAGAACATGTAACAGTTATTTTGGGCGGTGATGGTGGAGATGAGCTTTTTTGCGGATATGATACATTTACGGCTCATAAATTAGCTAAGTATTATGAGAAGGCGCCTTTCTTTATAAGGGCAGTCATAAATAAACTATCCAAATATCTTCCAACATCGTTCTCGAATATGAGTTTTGATTATAAATTAAAGAAATTTGTTTCAGATTTTAATGGTAAAAAGAGGTATAGAAATCAAAGGTGGCTCGGAGCGTTTCAAAATGACGATCGTCGTCTTTTGTTTAGAGATAAAATCTTGAAGCAGATTGGTAATTATAATGAATTTGAAAACATCGATAATTATCTAGATATGTCAGATTCGGATGATTTTAATGACAATCTAGCATTAGAATATCAAAGGTTGTATATGATGGATCAAGTACTAGTTAAAGTTGATCGAGCCAGCATGTTAAACTCACTTGAAGTTCGATCACCCTTTTTAGATAATAGAATTGTCGATCTTGCAAATCATATGCCGAACAGTTTTAAGATGCATTGGTTTGAGAAAAAATATATATTAAAGAGATTAATGAAAGATCGGTTACCTAATCAAATCTTGAATAGAAAAAAGAAAGGTTTTGGAATGCCAATAGCAAAATGGATGAGAGCGGAATTGAAACCCTATGTGATTAGCAATCTGTCAAAAGATACACTTGATGAGATTGGTTTGTTTAATGTTGATTATGTTCAGCAGATTTTGATGGATCATATGGCCGGAAATAAGGATAATCGAAAACAGATTTGGACTCTGTTGATGTTTGTTTTGTGGTGGAAGAGGTGGTTTAAGTAGATATCTTCTGGAGAAAATTTGGCAGATGTTATACAATTGGGCTCATGTCTTCCAGTGATAGGTTTGGTTTTTGGATTAGTGATGATTGTTAAGAAAAAGTATATATTAAAAACCCATGAAAGAATTCCATTATGATTTTATGAATCGGGAAGAGGGTGTGCATTGGTGGTACCGTATTCGACGTAAGATTGTGCATGATTTGATCAGAAACTTGTATCCAGGGAGAGATAACCTTAAGATTTTAGACGCTGGTTGTGGTACGGGGGGTATGCTTGTTGAACTTGCGCGATACGGTAATGTTTATGGTGTAGACGAATCAGAACAGGCAGTTAATTATTGTCTTAAGAAGTCAATTCCAAGAGTTTTACTTTCAGGCGTCTCCTCCTTACCATATGAATCGAACATGTTTGATATCGTTACGATTTTAGATGTCTTGGAACATATCAACGATGATTCGTCAGCTATTAGGGAAATACAAAGAGTTTTAAAACCTGGAGGTTATTGCATAATATTTGTCCCGGCCTTTTCCTTTTTATGGAGTATTACCGATGTAGTTTCGAAACATTTTAGAAGATATAATATGAGTGGCTTGTTCGGATTACTATCCGGCTCGCGATTAAGAGTGATCCGAAAATCTTATTTTAACTTTTTTCTTTTTTTTCCAATAGCAATTATTAGGATGTTGGTTCGTCTTTTGAAATTACCGGTTAAATCTGAGAATGGATTTTCTCATGGGATTATTAATTCTATTTTGTATGGAATATTCTATTTGGAATCTAGTTTACTTAAATATATCGATTTTCCCTTTGGTGTATCAATTTTGGTAGTTTGCAAAAAAGACAATGAAAAATAAGCTCAGTAGTTTTTTTAGTTTAAGGTGTAAAGAAATTTATCTTGTAGTATTTGTATTTATTTTGGTCGCATTCTGTTCGTTTCTTTATACAAGGACATTACCTAGTTTTATGCCTCAGGACGAGTATGTTATCTTGTTGGCAAACAAATGTGCTGCCATGCAGTCTTTTCCACAATGCGATATGCTTTCGAATTATAATTATGGGAATTATCTTTATTATAATTTAATTGAGTCGTTAACAAATCATTTTCCAATTGAAATTTATAGAACCTGGATCCTATTTTCTTATGTTTTTCTTTTAGGGTTATGTTGTTATATCGCTTTGCGTTCTATAAAGATATCTAGAGCTGTATCGTTGGTCACATCCGTTATAGCTCTTTTCCCGCGGCTTTCAATTGGTAGTACGTTTTTCGGTGTTTTTACTCATAAAGAAAATCTTGGTCGTTCATTAGTATTTCCTTTAGTTTGGATAATTTTTTGTTGGCATCTCAAAAGATCGCAGGATAAAAAGGAGATTTGGCCAGTTTTTCTTATAATTGGTTTGGGAAGTTATCTTCATCCTGTCACGATGGTTTTTCTTGCCGGATTACTGTTGTTAGTGACTTTGGTCAATCATTTTATTGATAGAGAATGGCTTGTCGGTGCAAAACAGTTTATTAAGGGCCTTGCTGCTTTCTGCCTTGGCGCATTACCTCTTCTTTTTGAGATATACCAGAGAACTCGAGTGATAGCCGATGGCTTGGTTTCTAAAATAGATTATTCTACTGCTATTGAATTTAGATTGGGCTGGGAATTTCCACCAGATAATCTTGTGTGGTTTAAAGCAATATCAGTTCTGTGTGCATTTTTTGTAGTCGCGATTTTATTCTCAATGTATAAGAGAAATGTTGGTAATGTTATTGACTATATTAGGATAAATCTTACTGCAAGATGGGTATTTTTAGTTGCTATGTATAGTATATCTTTGTCTATAATACTTCCTTTTATTCAACTTCAGGCCATAAGACACCTGGGTTCACCGTTACTTATACAACAAACAAGTCGTATTTTTATATTTTTCTACCCAGCTTTATTTATCGCTTTTGCGATCTCGTTAAATTATTTATTTAGAAATACCCAAATCCTTAAAAGATTTAGAGTATTTTTTCTGATATTAGTTTTGTTGTTTGGAATTATAAGTTCCAATATTGGATCAGAATGGCTTCAGTATTTATCAAAAAAGGGAGCATATGATCCTGGGTATATACCGTTAAAAATACAGGGTGGTAGTGATATTAACGACTTTGATTTTTACCCTACTGTTTGTGGTGAACTTCGAAAATTAGGTGCTAATTCTAATTCCAAAATTATAACTGATGACGGTCTTAGACTTTTGTATTTTTGTGAGATTCCACTTCATGTCACATGGCAGGATGGGGCCGCTTACCTAAATAAGGGTAGAAGTGAATTTGTTACTTGGTTCAAAAGATATTCAGAACAAACAAATGTTTTGGAGTCAGGTGATATTGTAGCTTTAAAGAAATACATGAAATCTAATGGTGCAAAATATATTGTGATCAATTCTATGAATGTTGTCTCTAAGATCCTAAAATCTCCAGATTTTAAGGTTACTCAAAATGGAGATAGGTTAGTCGCTGTTTTACTTAAGTAAGGATGATTGGTTTATGAATATAGAGTCCTGAAAGAGCAAATCTTCGTTTTTCTCGTTCCAGTGCTGACCGTCATGTCCGAAATATCGAAAGCCCAAATTGAATAGTTGTTCAGCAATCTCGTCAAATAATGGCTGATTTGAATAGAGGCTAACAAATGAAGTTTCGACCAAAAGCAATGTTGCTTTTCCAATAATCTCGCTACCACCGGCAATAACTTCTTTTTCAAATCCCTGAACGTCAATCTTGACCAAGTATTTGCCACTGATGTTTAATTTTGACTTAAAGTTATCGAGTTTGTCTAAGTCTACCGATTCTTTTGTTAGTTCTGCGCTTTTGGGGTATATGTTTTTATGCAATTGTTCCATGGGTAACATAGACGAGCTTGGGCTAAATGAGCTTTTCCAGATGTTTATTTTAGTAGTAGTATTTCCGAGTGCGGTATTAAAACATTCAAAATCTGGTATCGAATCCTTCAAAGCTTTCAGTTTTTTGAATGGTTCTTTTAGTGGTTCGAAAGAGTAAATTTTGGCCGCTGGAATAATTGTATGAATGTGTCTGGCAAATTGTCCTTCGTTGGCACCTACATCTATTACAGACTCAATCGAATATTTTTTTAATAGATTTTCGAAGCGGGAGTGATATTTGACTAGGTCAAAACCAAGTCTGCGGATTATCTTTTTTATTTTCATTAGCATATATGGGATATAGTATCATATTACAAGTTATGATAACCTTTAAATATGGAGGATAAAAATGAAGTCCAAGTTGAGGAGGGTAGCTATTTGAATCGTGGTTATAATACACTAGAAAGATTTGTTTCTTATTATTATCAGATAGAATCCATCATAGAGTCGTCTCCTGCGACTGTTTTGGAGGTTGGAAAGGGGGCTGCTATTACCCAAAGTTATTTGAGAGATCTTGGTATTAAAGTTATGACTTGCGATTTCGATAATTCAACAAAACCTGACATAGTTGCAGATATTAGGAAGATTCCTTGTGAGGCTTCAACTTTTGATACCGTTGTAGCTTTTCAAGTCTTAGAACATATACCATTTGCAGATCTTGGTAAAGCAATAGATGAACTATGTAGGATTTCAAAAAAAAGAGTGATAATTTCGGTTCCGTACAGATCGTCTTTTTTTGAATTTACTCTAAAAATACCTGGTATTAGAACAATATTCAAAAGAAATTTCTTAGATTTTATGATTAGAATTCCGCTTTCATTTAAAGGTTTTGAGACCTCGGGACAGCATTATTGGGAGATTGATTCGGATAAGTATAAGCTCGGAATAGTTAGAAAAGAAATTTTAAAAAAATGTGATATTGTGAGAGAATTCAGCCCGGTCCTAAACAAATTTCATTATTTTTTTGTGCTGAAACCAAAAAATATTGAGACTATTAGTAAGATTCAATAATGAGTGGACATATTCGATGATAGTATGTAATATGATGGAATATCTATTAGAATAGATTTGTAAACAAAAAACTATGAAATCAAAGAAAATACTAATTACGGGTGGTCTAGGTTTTATCTTTTCTCATGTAACCCAGTATTTTGTCAAAAAAGGGTGGAAAGTTGTGGTTATAGACAATAAGTCCACCGGAAGCAATCCTGACATAATTGATAATTCATTCACTTTTCATTATATGGATGTTTCTGATCCTGAGGTTAAGGATATTATCAAACAAGAAAATCCAGAATATATAATACACGCTGCGGCTATTAGTGATGTAGATTATTCTATAAAGTTTCCCTATACAACTTTGAGGAAAAATATAATGGGTAATCTCAATGTTTTTGAAGCTTGCCGCGAACTTACAAATTTAGTCAAATTTGTATATGTCTCAACTGATGAAGTGTACGGAGAATGTGAACACAAGAAGAAAGAAGACGAGATAATTTTTCCGAAGAACCCTTATTCTTGTTCGAAGGCAGCTGGTTCACTTATGCGTTTAGCTTACGATAATACTTTTTCGTCTCTTTTGAATAAAACTGCTGAAACCCGTTTCTGTAATGTTTTTGGGCCTCGGCAAGATAAGGCTAAGATTATAGGTGCTATTAAGGAAAGTATAAATAATAAGTATTCAATACCTATTCATAATAAGGGAGTAGGGTACAGAGAGTACATATATGTTAAGAATATTCCACCAGCATTAGAACTTATTCTCGAGAAAGGTGATCGTACTTACAATATAACCCAAAACGATGGTTTTACTGTTAAAGAACTAATTAAAAAAGCAGAAGAGATTACCGGTAAAAAAGTTACTACACATAAATCTAACAGACCAGGCATGGATACTAAATATCAAATGGATAATAGTCGTATATTGGCCCTCGGTTGGAAGCCACAATATACCATGGAACAAGGTTTAAAAGAATATTTATGCGAAAAATAAAATTATTTAAACCATTTGTAAGTAAGCAGGCAATTAGAAATGTTGTTAGGGTTTTGAGCGGTACTCAATTGGCTGAGGGTCCTGAGGTTAAAGAATTTGAAAAAGAGTTTTCTCAAAAATTTGGATTGAAAAATGTCTCGGCTGTAAATTCTGGAACAACGGCTTTAGAGCTTGCTTATGAACTTGCTGGAATCAACAAGGGTGACGAAGTTATCACACCAGTCTTGACTTGTACAGCAACAAATTTACCATTACTTCATCGCAAAGCAAAAATAATATTTGCTGATACGGATTATGATTTAAATGTAAATATAAAAGATATTGAGAAAAAAATAACTTCTAAGACGAAGGCTATTGTTTTTGTTCATTTTGGGGGTAATAACCGAGGATTGAAGGAGTTACTTGAGATAGCTAGAAAAAATAATATAATTTTAATTGAGGATGCTGCTCAAGCCGTTGGTTCTGATTTTTGGGGAAAAGCAGACTTTACTTGCGTTTCTTTGCAGGCAATTAAAACATTAACTTCTGGAGATGGAGGTTTTCTTATTTGTAAAGATGTTGGTTTACATGAAAAAGGTAAACGTTTGCGCTGGTTTGGTTACAATCGCGAATTGAAGCAAAAGCTTGGTGACACAGATCTTGTTGAAGCTGGTTATAAATATCATATGAATGATATTACCGCTACCATTGGTCGTGGTAACCTTAAGGTTGTAGATAGATTGGTTAGTCATAGGAAAAAACTGATGCGTGAATATGAAAAAATTGGAGCTGTGCCTTCTATATGGTTTGCACATATGCTAGTCAAAGATCGTAAAGGTTTGATGGAGTTTTTGAAAAATAATGGAGTAGATACTGGAGTGTATCATTACAGAAATGATCAGTATACGGTGTTTGGTGGCAGAAAAAAGTTTTCTATTATGGATGAGATAGAAAACAAGTACATGATTTTTCCTATGCATCATGATGTCACGGTGAGCGATGTTAAAATGATTGGTAAATTAGTAAATAAATTTAAACAATGATATATAAAAATCCCGCTATTGAATCATCATACAATGTAAATGATATCGGTAAGACTTTGTATGATTTAGTTCTTGAAAAAAAACCAAAAAAAATAGTAGAATTTGGTTGTTTATTTGGCTATTCAACAGTTGCTATGGCTATGGCCCTAGATGAAATTGGTCAAGGAAAGATTGTGGTTTATGATTTGTGGGAAAAATACCCATATAAACATTCCACAAGAGAACAAACATTAAAAAATATTGAATTATATGGTTTACTTAAATATGTTGAACTTAAAAATGTTGATTACTATAAATGGATAAAGAAACCAGAACAGTTTGATATTCTTCACGTAGATATCTCCAATACAGGAGAAGTTATAGAGTTGTTATATTCTGGTACAAAAGATCAGATAGAAACAGGTTCGATAGTAATATTTGAAGGTGGAACGGTAGAACGTGATAATGTTGAATGGATGAAGAAGTATAAAAGAAAAAACATCGTTGGTTGCGGTGTACCTTTTGAAGTTATCCGACCTGAGTTTCCTGGGTTATCAAAAATTTTGCATAAATAAATTATGAAAAAACTCGCAGTAGTCGTCAGTGGTTGGCATTTCCCGTTATCCTTCTATAAGATGATTTCGGAACAAAAAATTCCAGATGGATGGTCTGTTGATTTATTTTGCATATCACATAGAGATCCTTTATATGCAAAAAATGAAAAATCAAGTTTCATCTCCGAATTAGGTTATTCAAGACGCGAGCTATATGACCGTATATTATATGAAAAAATCGCTTCAATTGAAGATTTGAAATCGCTTGGCTGGAAATATGTTTTTGAGCCAAATACAGTAGGAGACTGGGGTAACACAAATCAGTGGCTGGAAAAAAACGATTATAAGAAATATGATAAATTTCTATTTTCGCATGATGATAATTTTATTTTGACAGATAAAATTTTTACGGAAGTTCTTTTAGAAAATGATTGGATGATATTAACAAATAGCACAGGTAATTCACAAAGACGTATTAGGAATTGGTTTTGTTTACCAAAACCTCTCAATATAAGAGGTTCATTTGAATTTTTTACTAAGGAAATGATTGATATTATGGGTGGTAAATTTGATTTATCAGAAACTTCTCTGAATCGCGAAGGAAAGTTTGTTGCTTCCGGTTCCATGTCTGAACTTACAGATTGGAATTCAACTGTTTATCCTTTGGCAAAATTAATAAAAAGAAGAAATCTTATTTCAAAAATTAAGGCACTATCTAAATATTATCGAATGAGTAGATATTGCTTAGAAGGAGAGCGTGGATATATATCAAAGACGGAGCCGTCAAATACAAAGGAAGAAGAAAAAGGATTGGATATGGTTGAAAAGTATTATAATATTAAAAAATGAAAGTAATTTATTTGTTTGGCGGTACAAGAGTAGGTCAAATTGAAAATGTCAGAAATGGTATACAACCGGATGACCATTTTCATGGTATGTTGCGAATGAGATTATGCAGTATAGATGCTGATTATTTAGAATTAGAAAAAGTGTACCCCCATTGGCTATCTGTCCTATTTAGAAAATTTCTTAGCGTCTACTTTGTACATATTCCAATTTTTTACAAACTTTTTTATTGCGATGTAATTTTTGCCTCAACCGCTTATGGTACAGAATTTATTTTTTCTTTACTTCATGTCAAAAAACCCAAATGGATAATAAATGATTTTGGTTTGATTGGAAGAATTGGCAAAGCTCAAACTATTAAACAAAAGATTTTTAAATGGATGGTTGGTCAGGCGGGTGGAATCGTTACACTTGGCAATAAAGAGGCAGAGGAGTTGAAACAAATATTCCCCAATTTAAGAGATAAAATTTGTTTCATACCATTTGGAGTTGACACAAAGTTTTTTAGACCAATCGATGTGATTGAGAAAAATCAAATATTAAGTCCTGGTTTCGATCCAGGAAGAGATTATCAATTACTGTTTTCTGCGATAGAAAATATTGATGTAAAACTTGTACTTTCTAAATCAAGGAATATTGACCAGATAGCAGAATTGCCAAATAACGTACAGACGATGTTTCTTTCATGGAAAAATTTGGTATTAGAGTATGCTAGATCAAAAATTGTTGTTATACCTTTGGATCTTGGTGATGGTAAAAATGACGCGATGGGAACATCTTCTCTGGTACAGGCCATGGCAATGGGTAAGGCCGTGATAGTGACTCGAACTTCAACCACAGAATCTTATATTGAGGATGGTGTAAATGGTATATTAGTTGAACCACATGATTGTTCTGCTATGAGGATTGCCATCATTGATCTTTTGAAAAATGAAAACAAGCGAATGCTCTTGGGAGCAAATGCAAGAAAGTTTGTTGAGAAAAATTGTGATGCAGATCACTCAGCGATGAAAATGTCTGAATTTTTCAGGAGCCTTATCTAAGGATATAGAAGTTTGCCAAGAATATTGTCGGCTTGCCATTTATAAACTTTATATAATATTGTTCTTTTGGTGAAATCAATATTTTGTAGATAACTATTAAAAATTTATTAATCCGGTTTTGTTTTAGTTTTGAGTGGGTACTAATAAAAATTTTAGCCAACCAACAGCGGATGTTGTACTTTTTGTTGATTGATTTTTGTTCCTGTCTATAAAGATTTATGTTTTGACTCTGTTGACCATTTCTTTTGCGGAAATAGCTTAATCTTTGATCTATTGATATTAGTTCTGCATATTTTGAAAACTGTATCCAAAGCCAATAGTCTCCGGCAACTTTGAAACTTGTCGGTATAGAGTCGATACTCTTCCATAGTGCCGAACGCCAGAATACAGAATCTTGCTCGATTACAAGATGAGAATAATATCCATAGAAACCCTTTTTAATTAGTGATCTTGTATATATTTTAAGGGGAGTATTAACTATGATATTTCGATATTCATCTACTGCAGTATTTGTACCTTTGACCCAGGAAATCTTTGGAAAAGATTTGAATGCTGAACTGACTGCTTGAAATGCTCCAGTATCATAGTAATCATCACCGTTAATCCAAGCGTATATATCTCCACTTGCGATGTTGAAACCCTTATTGATTGCGTCGTACATTCCTTTATCTTTTTCTGATTTCCAAAAAATCTTTACAGATTTACATTTCGGTATAAACTTTTCCGAATTAATCAATCTTTCGTAGTTCTTTATAATTTCAGTCGAGCCATCGTTGGATAAGCCGTCGATTATTATGTATTCAATCTCAAAGTCACCTTCTTGATTGATGACACTTTCGATAGTATCAATCAGATAGGGTGCTAAATTATATACTGGAGTTACAATAGAAAATTTCATTATATTATATACTTATCAAACATTTGAAATTCCTCGGGTTCAGATCTTACTCTCCAGAGATATAGGGGAATCTTAAATGAATAACTATTTTTGAATGTTTCTGCAACTTGAAATAAGAAATCTCTGTCCTGTCCTCTCCCAGATGTTGCTGGCCAGATCCGATCATCTCTTTTCCGAAAGTTAACCTTTTCCAATATTTCTCTCCTGAAAAGGGCGCTTGATCCAACACCTGGGTATGGGTACGTCTTGGAAAAGAATAGGGGACGAGTCAATTTGAACCATTTTATTGGGAATGGCGTGATATTGTGTGGGAACCAATTTTTCATTAGGATGCCCTTACTTTCTTGGGACATTTTATATAAAGTCTCTGGTCTTATGACTATGTCGTCCTCGTCATTATCTTTGAGAAAATTATCAATATCAAATTGTTTATTTAATCGATCTGTTTTTAACTGTTGCCACTGAGTTGTTACAAGTGTTGCATTATATTTTTTCAATAAATTAAATTCTATCTCAATTCTGTTTAAGTATGATGCATCATCCGCATCTTCAAAAGTAATAAGTTCACCTTTTGCTTTGGTGAAACCAAACTTTCTACCGGAATATCCGCCATCTATGTCATAACCACGCCAATTTGTTTTCTTTTTGTCTCTATCTTCTGATAGGTAATAGCTTATTCTTGAATCTTTGAGCATCAAAGATTGCACAATATCTTTTGTGTTATCTGTACTATGATCATCAATCACAATAATTTCGATGTTTTGATAAGTCTGTTTTCTAATTGACTCTATCGCTTCACCTATATATTGTGATTCATTTCGACCCGGAATTATTACTGAAATTAATGGGTTATTAGTCAATTTATTAAATATTTTGAAGATTAATCATATGGGAAAGGTAAGAGTTTTCTTTGGCTAGCATAGTATTTACATCTGAATAGTCTATTATTTCCCCAGATTTTATAACAATTATTTTGTCTGCTTGCATTATCGTTGACATTCGATGCGCAACAACTATCAAAGTTATTTCTTTTCTAGCTTCAGATATTGCAATTTTTATTTTAGATTCTGATTCTGAATCAAGGGCACTTGTTGCCTCGTCAAGAATTAATATAGATAATTTTCTAGCAAAGGCTCTCGCAAGGGCGACTCTTTGTCGTTGTCCGGTTGATAAAGTGGTACCACGGTCTCCTACGAGAGTGTTAAAGCCGTTTTCCATTCTCATTATGTCTTCGTAGATATGTGCTTTTTTAGCTGCTTCATATATATCATTATCAGAAATTGAATTATCATAAAAACGGATATTATTCATGATTGTTTCGCTTATGACGAATATATCTTGAGAGACAAACCCTACATGCTTTTGCCACATTTTCAATTGAATTTGATTTATAGGTTTGTTATCTAGGAAGATTGTTCCCGTTTTTGGTTCCTGAAGCCTTAGTATTAGATCAACTATAGAAGTCTTTCCACTACCTGATGGACCTATAATTCCTATGAATTCTCCTTTTTTAATTGAGAATGACACATCTTTTATTATTGAAGTGCGATCATCATAGGAAAATGAGACTTTATTAAATTTGAGTTCATTAGTAAAAGAAAATTCATCAGTACCCTGATTTTCTCTAATTCCTTGATCTTTAAGTAATTTTTTAAATTTTAGAATGTTTGAAGCGAAAGGCATCATATCGGCAACAGACTGTATCGTTCCTTGTGTCGATTGTAAATAAACAAAAATCTTTTGAATTAAATATAGCATGGCCGCAAATGACGCGATATTGAATGATGGTGTTTTGTAGGCGAATGCAAAAAGAATTAATATGAAAATAAGACTGAATGGTTGGATAATGGTGGTGCCTAAGACACTCAGCATTCCACTTTTTGTGTAGGCTATTTTAAGTTTTTCTAATATTTTACGACCAGCCTCCGTGGCGTATGTGCCAACACCGCTGGCTTTAATTGTTTTGAGTCCTATTATGTGTTCGATTAGGTAACCGCTGTAGAGTTTTTCAACCTGACTTTTTTCGTTACCAATATCTGCAGTCTTTTTGACTAGGGGCTTGAGAGATATAAGAAGTATGATACCTGCAAATGATGTAACTATCATGAGTAAGGGGGAAATGCTAAATGCTATAACAAAATATATGACGAAACCAGTTGCTGATTGGATAAATTGAGCTATGACATCTAGGAGACTTGCTGATTGTCGAATATCCCAATAAAGCGTGTTTTGTAGATAACCAGTTTTTTGTTTTGACAAAAAGTACCACGAAGCTCCGGATAATCTTTTTAAAATTTCATGTGATTCTCCATAAACAAAGTTTGCTCCAATTTTGGCTCGGATATAAGAAAACATCGCAAGTGTTACAGCTCTAAGTAAAAAAAGGATTCCCATAAATACAATGAGAAATTTGAAGCTGAAAGGGATACCCAGAAGTGTAAATAAATCTTTTATTGCTACTGATATAGTATCTTGTGGAACGTCAGTTGCTCCATTAAAAATTAATGAAAGCATTGGGATTATGGAATTAATTCCAACTCCATCAAGTATTGCACTTACGACTCCAAATATGAATAGAGCAATAAGACCGGATCTATATTTGTGGAATACTTCCATTATTGTTCCAAGAAAAACCTTTATTTTGGTCATTATTCCATAAGATTAACTTTTTTCTTTGACAAATACAAGTTAATTAGGTTTTGTTTGTTTACCTTACACTTCGTTCTAAAACAGAAGTTCTACTCTAAAATCTTTGTTAATTTCGTATTCTTCTGCAGTATTGCGAATTCCCATTTTCTTGAGGCTTGTTCCCGAGATTAATGAACCACCGTGCCAAGCTAAATCGGGATGGAGAACAGTAAGTCGACAATCTACATCACTTAGTAAGTCGCATAGTCCACTTCTTACAGATATTACCCATCCAGCACATTCGGCGAATGCTCTAATTTCTTGAAGGGGTATGTCTATATATAAAAGTCCATCAATTTTTTTGCTAAAAGGAGCGGTGATTGCTGGAGTGTAACCATTTTCTATAGCGTTTTTGTATATCTGTTTTATTAGGTCTTGGTTTAAGCATGGAGAAGAATTTGCTTCTGGAGCTATAAGGCATGTCTTATTTGGTAATAAGGCATATTTACTTAGTATTTTTTGGGCGGATTCTTTTTCGGATTTATAGGGTCTTTGTGCCTTACTTAGCTTTGTCTTTAATGGCAGGTTTAGGCTCATCTTGTAGCAATCCAAAAGTGTTAATTCACCACTTCCAATATTATTCGATAGTGTGCTTGGTATATTTGCAAAAAAGATTTTATTATATGAACGGAGCCTGTTTTCTGTTCTGGTTGGAATCATAAATGAAAGAGTTTTCACTTTTAAATTATCAAACAGTGATGCTATGAATTGATGACCTGGTTTTACGTATACAATACAAGATGTAGCATTTTTGCTCTTCATTAGCTCTTCACATAATCCACAAATCATATAGGTGTCACCAAGGCCACTTCTCTGTGGACATACAACGGAAATTGTTAATTCTCTTTGCTTGTGAGAAATTTCAAAGACTAGCGCTTTGATATTATTGATTAAGTTAATCCTCCAAACAAAATTTTTTAAAGCCTGTAATATTTGCGTGGTCATTTGATTGCAAATATAACATATTCTGATATATTTGCCGTATGTCAAGTATAAAATATGTTGTCGTGCAAGCGGCCGGTAAGGGTACGCGAATGGGGCATTTGACAGCAAATAAGCCCAAGGCTTTGATTTCAATCTCTGGCAAACCTATTATTTTTAGTCTAATGGAGAGGTTTCCTAAGGCGCATTTTATAATTATTGGAGATTATAAAATTGATATACTAAGAAAATACCTGAAAAACTTTTCGAAGGTGTCCTATGAAATTGTTGATTCTTCGATGATAAAAGGGGACGGCTCTTGTCGTGGTATAAACAAGGCTATTAGTCTTATACCAAACGATCAGCCATTTCTTCTTGCATGGTGCGATTTACTTTTTACCAATAAAGATATTTTTAAGAGTTTGAATTTTGATAAAAGTAATTATATGGGAATAACAGATTCGTTTCCGTGCCGTTGGAAATTTGAACACAGTAAATTATCTGAAGATAGAACTGAAAAAAAGGGGGTAGCGGGGATTTTTATTTTTAAAAATAAATATGAGATCAGTGACGTGCCGATGTGGGGAGAATTTTGTCGCTATCTACTTGAGAAAGATGTCAAATTTAAAGAATATTTATTGGATGGTGTTAGGGAAATAGGTACATACGATGCTTATTTGGCATACAAACAATCAAATATAAATTCTAGACCTTTTAATCGAGTAATTATTGGTAATGGTATTGTAAAGAAAATTCCAAAAAATAAGCAAGGAAGAGATTTAGCCAAACTTGAAAAGTCTTGGTACAAAGTAACTGCAAATAATAAGTGGAATTTTATTCCTAAAATAAATTCGTATAATCCATTCGTGATGAAGAAAATCAATGGAAAAGAGTTGTTTAGAGAAAAACTTTCTATGAATAAAAAGCGTATTTTATTGGCTGGTTTAGTCCAGAATTTGAAGACAATTCATTCTGCAAAGGATCCTATTGAAAAAGACTTTTACAATAATAATTCAGAAGCTATCATTCTTAAAACTAAGAGACGTTTGGATTCAATAATCAATTTGATTCCATATGCAGATGATAAGTTTATTACTATAAATGGTCGCAGGTGTATAAATTTTTACAAGAAATGGAATTTGGTTCAGGATCTGGTCGAAAAATATTTACATTGTAAAGAATACAGTTTAATTCATGGAGATTGTACATTTTCAAATACAATTGTTTGTAGTGGTAATGCTTATTTAATTGATCCGCGTGGATACTATGGAAATGTAAAATTATTTGGAGATATTGATTATGATTGGGCAAAGCTGTATTACTCTCTCTTCGGTAATTATGACCAATTTAATCTAAAGAATTTTGAACTAAAATTCTTAAAGAAGAATATATCTTTGTCGATTAAATCTAATGAATGGGAAGATTTGGAAAAAGATTTTTTTGCTTTAACGGGTGCAAATCAGCATAAAATAAGAATATTTCATGCGATAATTTGGCTTTCTCTTGCTTCTTATGCTTGGGATGACTATGATTCAATTTGTGGAGCGTTCTATAATGGGGTTTACTATCTACAAGATCATTATGAAAAAACATTTAGAAAATCAAATTAATTCTCTCAAAGCATCTTACAGATCTTTCGATTATAAAATAGCGGACAAAATGCTAGATGACTGCATTTATGCAATTAGAGAGAATAAAGCAATTATTGCGACAGCTCTAGGAAAAAATGTTCCAATATGTGAAAAGTTTGTAGGTACTTTAAATTCTCTAGGTATAAGTGCTCACTTTGTGCATTCAAATTCTGCAGTTCATGGCGATATTGGTAAAATCAATCAAGGTGACATTGTAATAATCTTATCAAAGAGTGGAGAGACTGAAGAGACTGTATATTTGTGTGAACTACTAAAGAAGAGAAAAACTAGAAACTGGCTCATTACTAGTAAAAAAAATTCTACGTCTTTATCATTAGTTAAAAACCATATTTATATTGAGATAGTTAATGAAGGTGATCCCTGGAACGTAGTGCCTAATAATTCGAGTGTTGCTTTCTTGGTATTTTTGCAATCAGTATCTATGGCACTAATTGACAAGTTGCAGATACCTCTTAAAAAGTTTAAAAATAATCATCCAGGTGGCAATATTGGAAAAATTTTAAGAAATTGTGAAAAAAATTAAATTTTCAAAATTGAATAAGACTTGGTTTATAGATATAGACGGTGTAATTTTTTTGCACAATGGATACCTCCATGAAAAAGATGGGCTTGT
Organism: uncultured Candidatus Saccharibacteria bacterium; assembly: GCA_964394505.1. Classification (GTDB taxonomy): domain Bacteria; phylum Patescibacteriota; class Minisyncoccia; order Phycocordibacterales; family PALSA-1337; genus C7867-002. Next base: position 22,907 of record CAYMXR010000006.1, read on the forward strand.
TGATGGTGTAAAAGAATTCTTGGACCGGATCTCGCCAAATGACTACATAATTCTTACTTCAGCGAGGGAGAAAAAGTTCCTTGTAAAGACAAAAATAATGTTGAAGAGGCACAGTATTAGATATGATCAAATTATATTCGATTTGCCAAAAGGGGAGAGGATACTTGTAAATGATATCAAGCCTGGTGGTCTCAGGACTGCTTTTGCAATAAATACCAAACGTGATAAATTTCCCAAAATTATTTTTGAGAATGATCCTATAGATTCTTAGTCTTTTTAGTATCAGCGATGATTTTTTCAATAGAATTTCTGAAATTGTCACTGAAATTATCTCTAGTGTGATTTAGTAAAGCAAAATCACGACATTTATTTGATATAGATTTTAGTTGATCCTTATCGAGTGAAGAAATGTATCGCACTGCATTTTTAATCTCTGAGATGTTGTTTTCTTTTAAGATAATCCCACATTCGCGAATAGAAATACCAGACTCATAACTAATTATTGGAATGAGACCGGCGTGCATTGTTGTTATTACTCCACCGGAACTACCTTCTGAGCAAGAAGGAAATACTAGGCCAAGCGAATTTTCAACAATACTAAGGAATTTCTGACTTGATGGATCTAATGGTCCAACGTATTTAATATTCGCAGTATTACACAGTTCATTTTTGTAGGCTTCAAAAAAGTCAGTCTCCTTCTCGACTTTTCCGATTACAAATAGTTGAAATTCTGGCATCTGAGTAAAGGCCTCTAGCACAAGGTCTAGACCCTTGTGAACCATTCCAGATCCGCCAAACCAGATAAATTGGTTTCTTACAGCGTCAAAATCTTTTTGGTTGATTTCTTTATAAATATGAGTTGAGGAGATCTTTATGGGGAATTTGGGAACATTAATCGAAGAATAGGTACCCTCTGTAAATTCATTTCCTATTATTGTTAAAAAATCGGCGTGATTTAAAGAAAGTGCTGGCGAAACAATTCTTCTTGGGGTAAGCGAAAATCCGCGGCGTGTTTGTAATTCGAATAGTCTAGAATATTCTGCATGATTTTGGAAAAGCCAATGCGCACCAGTAGCGTAGAATATTTTTATACAATCTTTGTTGAGATATCTCGATATCCTGTCAAGGTTGTCATGAATATCCATACAAATATAATATTTTTTTCTTGGTATAAATTCACGATTTTTCCAGTCGATTAGATCTACGTTGTAGCCCATATTTAAAAATGTGTTTACTATTTCTTTACATTCCCATCGGTTTGTATGTGCATCTAGGCTTTCTTCAATATTTGTAAAAGGTAGTGTTATATATGAAATAAGGACATCCCCCTTATTTTTATTGTTTGATTTAAAATGTAGAAATCCAAATATTTTCAGACGGATACTCATAAGTAGCGATTGGTAATTCATAATGTAATTCTAACATTATTTAATTGAGTATGTCATTGAATTCTTCTCCTCTTTCCTGTACCATAACCCTACTATTAATCATTATATTCACCACACAAACATGCCCCTCAAGAAAATCATTCGAGCTATAACGGTTACTGCGCTCTTTCTATTGCCACTATTTCCGCTTATCGTCGCCAATTCGTTTTTCTTTCCATTCATAACAGGTAAAGCCTTTTTCTTTAGGATACTTGTGGAGATAGCTTTTGCTGGTTGGATCATGCTTTGCTTCATGGATGCAAAATATCGTCCAAAGTGGACTGCTCTTACGATCGGTGTGACAGCCTTTGCTTTGATCGCCTTGGTGGCAGATCTTCTCGGAGTCAATCCGCTTCGCAGTATCTGGTCCAACTTTGAGCGTATGGAAGGATGGATGACTATAGTTCATCTCTGGGCATTATTCTTGGTTATATCAAATGTCTTTGGTCAGTATGCAGAAGAGGGCAAAAAGATGTGGCATCGCTGGTTCGCAACAAATCTCGGTGTCGCAACTGTCGTCTCGGTCTATGGTCTTCTTCAGATCGCCGGGGTTGTAGCTATTCACCAGGGTAGTGTTCGTGTGGACGCTTCTCTTGGAAACTCTGCTTACATGGGCGTTTATATGCTTTTCAGTATTGGCCTTGCCGTATTCATGTTTCTTTCATCGCAAAACAGATGGAGTTACAAGATATCAGGTCGTGATGCGAACTTGATGCTTTATTGGGCCTTTCTTGTTTTGTCCATCATTGTTCTTGCAATATTCTCTAATTCAAAAGAGATTACTGGTTTCTTCTCGGCCCTAAGTACATATATAAGTACAAATCCACTTTGGTTTATTATTGGTCTTCTGGTTACGGGTATTAGTATCGCTTATCCTTATCGGATTCTGCCTTTACTATTTACCTATATAATTTTCCAGACTCAGACTCGAGGTACCATACTTGGTCTTATAGGTGGTATTCTTTTGGCTCTATTCTTGTATGCAATTTTGGCCAAAAAAGAACCAAAAACTTCAAGATACATTTCTGGTGGAGTTATTGTTGCAATAATTTTAGTTGGAATCATTTTCTGGACAAATCGTCAAAGTAGTTTTGTTCAAAATAGTCCAGTCCTAAATCGTCTAGCAACAATCTCAATTAGTGATGTCAAAACTCAAGCTCGAGGATATATCTGGCCAATGGCAATATCTGGAGCAATGGAGAGACCTCTTTTAGGTTGGGGACAGGAGAACTTCAATTATATATTTAATGCCAATTATGAACCAAAGATGTACGCTCAGGAACAATGGTTCGATCGGGCGCACAGCGTCTTTCTTGATTGGCTTGTAGCTGCCGGTATTATCGGTTTTGTGGCTTACCTTTCTTTGTATGTTTTGTTATTAATGAAGATCTGGAAATCAGGACTCACAATTGCCGAAAAGAGTACTCTCACTGGTTTGGTCGTTGGATACGCCATTCACAATGTCTTCGTCTTCGACAACATCGCTTCTTACATAATGTTCTTTGCGATCTTGGCTTTTGCTGATTCTCAAACTTCTATTCGCCCCTCGACTCACTTCGCTCGCTCAGGGCAAGTCGTCAGTATTTTTGGTACCAAGTCAATCAGCAAAGACGCTGTCGAATACGTCGTTGCTCCTATAGTGATTGTTTGTTTTGTTCTTGTTGTTTATTTCTCTCAATATCGAGTCATGAATGCCAATAGTCGGCTCATTGATGCTCTTGTGGCTTGTTCGGGGGGAGGTACACCGAGTGTGGGATTGTATCAAAAAGCTTTGGCTGTCGGTGCATATACTGCTAACCAAGAGATCCGAGAGCAGTTATTGAG
>CAYMXR010000006.1:26257-41385 GCA_964394505.1 uncultured Candidatus Saccharibacteria bacterium
TATGAGTCAGCAAAAGATCATGATCAAGCAAAATTTGCTTATGCAACTACACTTATTATCGGAGGAAAAGAAGCTGAAGCAAAAGAATTATTCAAAGACAATCTATCTGCTCTAAATTCACCACAAATAGCGCAAGCCTATGTTTCTCGTAAGGAGTATAATAAGGCGATAGAGATATACAAAGGCTTGGTCAAGGGCAACCCAAATGAAATCAATTACAGAGCACAGCTGGCACAGACGCAATACATCGCGGGACTGAAATATGAGGCAATAGAGACCTTGCGCACCTTGGCAAAAGATAAACCTGAACTAAAAGCTCAGGTTGAGGCTGCGATCAAGCAAATGGGGCAGTAACACAAAAATGGTGCGGGACATGTCTTTCTCCAAGACCGCAAAAACTCTGCAGAGTTTTTGCTTGATCCTCGAAAATTTTTGCTAAAATTTTCTGCGGAGTCTTTCCGAAAGACATGTCCCGCACCATTTTTGTGTTACGACTGTGGATAAGTAGATTGTGGAGACTGAATATTCGTGGTACAATGGCTACGTGTGAAGTCCGTGTGAGATCTCCAGTATAAATGTTTCGCAAAGTCCCGCCTCGGCGGGCTTTTGCGTTAGTTGTCATCGTCTCATTTATTGCTAATTTTCTTTATTTAATAATTAATCGCCCAGCAGGAGCTGGGCGAATGTTCTACTTCATAACAGAGCAATACATAAGGCGTTGATGACGAGATGAAGTGTATTGTCTGTAATGATCATTAACCACGTCGACAGGAATGGTGGGCAGCTGCTCGGATATCCGGTATCTCTGCATTCCGACCAGTTTTTCCACTCTTTCTTGGGAGCTAGGTATTCCTTTATGTATGCGACGTGTCGAGCAAGACGAAACCGATCTATTATCGCATGACTCCCGATCATGATAATCGAGGCTGTCAAAGAAGGTTGAATGAACAACAAAAACGGAACGAAATAGACAAGAGCGTGGACAATTGCCGGAAACCAGCGCTTTGTCTTATTGTTAGCCATCCAACCCGACTGCAACACATAGTCACCGATGAGGTGACACAGAAGTTGGTTGTACATAAACAGTTTCCTTTCTTTGTTTGTTACTCCGTGTTCAATATATAATATAGGAAATATATATCAATACATTTTGTCAAAAATTTAGACAAAAAATTGACGTATACAAATTTTGGGTATATAATCAATTTATGTGTAATCTGATTAAATTACTTAATAATATAGGGCTTAATGAGAAAGAGGCTCAAATATACTTGGCTGCTTTAGAGTTGGGAGAATCATCTATTCAAGATCTAGCAAAGAAATCAGATCTAAAAAGAACAACACTTTACTATATTATTGATGAGCTTGTTAAAAAGGGAGTCATAATGGTTTCAAAAACTGGCAAGAAACAGTATTATATCGCCGAACAACCAAGTAATCTATTAAGGAATGCTAAGGATGGTGTCGAGGACTTTGAAGATTTTATTGATCTTTTTGCAGAAAAGGCGAGTCAGAACAGAAAAAGACCAAGAGTGTATTTTTTGTATGGTTCTAGCGGTTTTAGAGAAGCTTGGGACAAAATATTAACAACAAAAGATAAGGAGTATAGAATCATCACAGAGAGTATAAATTTTATTGACTATGTTAAGGAAAAATATATTTTGGATGAAATAATTGAAAAAAAGAAAAAACTGAATATATCTAGCAGACAGATTATTGTTGATTCCGATTATGCTCGAAAAATTGTATCAAAAGATTACAAAGAGAATAGGGTTTCTAAAATACTCTCAGCTACACATAAGCTACCATTTACAGAGATAATAACAGAATCTATGGTGATTTTTATCTCTCCAAGATATAGCAATATGATATTTATAATTGAGGACGATCTTTTTGCAAAGACTAGGAGGTCCTTATTTGAGGTCTTGTGGGATAAAATCTAATCTGCGATAAGAGGTGACTTTAAAATATTTGCCTTCTCGTCCCCTTTCGGGTTACAATAATTGAGGATTGTACCAAATGACGGCGACGGCTGTACTCACATAAATTTAAACATTTTATTTGGAGCTCACACCCGTCGCCATCATTTGGCGCAAACATTGCTGTACTGGATTAAGTTAAATTTTTATGATTTTTCAAGAAAATGTTTCGCTTGCTAAATATACGACTTTCAAAATAGGTGGACCAGCCAAGTTTTTTTGTGTGGTGAAAGATGAAAAAGAGTTGGTTGAAGCGGTAGATTTTGCTAAAAACAAAAATTTACCAATTTTTGTCATCGGTGGCGGTTCGAATTTGTTAGTTTCTGATTCTGGTTTTGCTGGACTGGTCATTAAACCAGAAATTAGGGGCATAGAATACAATGAGAATTTTGTAACAGCGGGGGCAGGAGAAAATTGGGATGATTTTGTAGGTTATACTGTTTCCCACGGTTACTATGGTTTGGAAAATCTTTCGGCTATACCAGGTACGGTGGGCGCTTCACCAGTTCAAAATATTGGTGCATATGGTGCAGAGGTAGCAAATACGATTTATAGTGTTCGTGTCTTGGATATTGGTAGCAGTGAATTTGTAGTACTAAAAAACTCCGAATGCGGTTTCGAATATAGAGATAGTGTCTTCAAGTATCAAAAAGGAAGGCATGTTGTTGTTTCGGTTACTTTCAAGTTGGAGAAAAATGGTAAGGTTAATATTGAATACAAAGATTTGAAAGATTATTTTGCCAATAAAGGAATAGATAATCCGACAACAAAAGAAGTCAGAGATGCGGTAGTTGAAGTAAGAAGAGGGAAGTTGCCTGATTGGAATTCTTGGGGCACAGCGGGATCTTTTTTCAAAAATCCTATAATTTCGGTTCAAGAATATGTCGATTTGAAACAAAGTTTTCCCGACATGCCGAGCTTTCCTGAATGTGGTGGCAAGATAAAAGTCTCTCTTGGTTGGATCCTAGATAAGGTCTGTAATGCAAAAGGGTTATCTGTCGGCAATGCGCGTGTCTATGAAAAGCAAGCGCTGGTCTTAGTCGCCAAGCCTGGCGCTAGCTCGGCCGAAGTCGTGGAGTTATCTCGCAAAATTCAAGATATGGTAAAAGAAAAAACTGGTCTCATTATTGAAGCGGAGGTTGAGTGGGTTAACTGAGATTGCACCTCAGGGGGCGGTGTTGTAGATATATCAATATGCATACTTATTTTGTTAAGAGTTTTGAAGAAGATTTTTCTACTAAGACTTTGGTTGGTAAAGAAAAGAAAACCTTTCAAACTTTGGAAGATATAATTTCTTCGAAGACTATTAAGCCTAATACAAAGAGTTTTGGTCAAAAGAGGAGGTTGAGTACTACCATATTGCATGATAATTATCTCAAAACTTATAGATCCCAAGGAATAATTTTTGAGACAGATCAAAAACCAGATTATATTCTGCCTTTTGACCTTGTATTACTTTCTGATGCAGAGGATATTGTAGTTCACTATTATAGGATCAAAGATAATTTGCATATTTATTATAATCATAAACTTATTGAAGGTTATGAAAAGTTTATTTTCGGAGATATTAAGGAGATGCTAAATTCTTTCAATTCTCCTAAAAGTGCTTGGGACGCTGTTAATAATTTTCGAAAATCAAAGGGTTACGAAGCTCTACCAAAGCCAAAGTATAGGTTGGTTGAGTATAATGAGGCGGTATTTGAAAGATCTTTGTCTATAAGACCAGTTGCATTGTTTGGTTATAGAAAGGAGGCAAGGGAATTGGCACAAAAGTTCGGTTTAAAGTATTACAAATCTGCAAAGGATTTTTATTTGAAGAATAATAATTAGGGCTAATTACTGAGGTGCAACATCAGTGTTCGGCCGTCTTACAAAGGTGTGACCTCTGTTTTTTGACAACAAAATATGATAAAGTTCTATTATGAAAAATGAAAAAAGATGGAAACAAAGGTTTGAAAACTTTGAGAAAGCATATTCTCAGTTTACAAACGCTTTGATTAAAGATACGAAAAAGGATGTATTACTCAGGGCAGGACTTATTCAAACATTTGAATTTACTTTTGAATTGGCTTGGAAGACTTTGAAAGACAAGCTCGAATACGATGAGATTTCTGCTGATACACCGAGAGATGTTATTAAGGAAGCATTCCAAGCAAAATACATTACAAAAGCCGACATTTGGCTCGATGCTTTGAAGAAGAGAAATGAAATGTCACATATGTATGACGAATTATTGACTCAACAGACTGAACAATTGATCAGAAATTCTTACGCAATCATTTTGGAAGAGGTCTATAATTATTTCAAAAAATCACTATGAACTTTGGACTAGAAGAGGAGATATTGGAAACAATCAAAAGGTATGCAAAAGTTTTTCCTGATATTGAGGAGTTAGTTATTTTTGGTTCAAGGGCGATGGGAAACCATAAACCAACATCTGATATTGATATTGCTCTCAAGGGTAAATTAAATCAAAATACAGCATCGGATTTCTGGAGTATGCTCGATAATGCGCCGAGGTTTCCGTATAAAATAGATGTTCTTGATTACAATTCTATTTCTAATTCTGAAGTGAAGAAACATATTGATGAGGAAGGCAAGTTGTTTTATAAGAGGGAATAATCACCCCCTCTGTTTTCTAATCGCCAAATATGATAAAGTGGCCTAATCATGTCATTTTTGGATATATTCAAAGGCGATCCGCATGCAAAGGTCTTAAAGGCTTTTAATCCTGTTGTAGGGCAAATTAACGCCCTTGAACCGGCCATAAAGGCTCTTTCTGATGCCGAACTTCGTGCCAAAACAGATGAATTCCGCAAGCGCCTAGATATTTCACCGGACAGTGTTATTACAAAAGATGAGCTCAACAAAAAATTAGCAGAGATTTTGCCAGAAGCTTTTGCTGTAGTTCGCGAGGCTTCGAGGCGCACATTGGGTCAAAGACATTTTGATGTTCAACTTTTGGGAGGTATGGTTCTCAATTCAGGATCGATCGCCGAGATGCGAACTGGTGAAGGTAAAACGCTCGTTGCAACATTGCCAGCATATCTAAATGCTCTGACTGGTCGCGGTGTCCATATAGTCACTGTTAACGATTATCTTTCTAGACGCGACGCCGTCTGGATGGGGCAGATATATGACTTCCTTGGTCTATCGGTTGGTGTTATTAATCATGAGTCATCTTTTGTCTATGATGTTTTTCATAAAGAAGACAAAGAACCAATTATCCCTTCTTCGCCCCTCGATAAAAACTCGGGGCTACGAAGGGCAGGCAATGATCAATTTTCAAATGATGGTGAAAAAGGGGATGCTCTTGACAAAGAACGCGATGAAACAGGTGCATTCAAAGTCGTTCATGAATTCTTGCGACCAGTCTCTAGACATGAGGCATATATGGCCGACATCACTTATGGTACCAACAATGAATTTGGTTTTGACTATCTCCGTGACAATCTAGAATATCAACCAGACAAACTTCGTCAAAGAGCTTTCAATTATGCCATTATTGATGAAATAGATTCTATTTTGATTGATGAAGCTCGAACTCCACTCATCATCTCTGCACCGACTCGCGATGCCGAAAGTACATACAAACAGTTTGCGTCTATGGTTAAATCTTTTAAGCAAGACGAAGATTATACTGTCGATGAAAAACATCGATCGATTTCTCTTACACCAGCTGGTATTACCAGAGCCGAAAAAGAGCTTGGTATTGAAAATATTTATACAGACAAGGGCATCAAGTCAGTTCATCATCTTGAAACTGCTATCAAGGCTCGAGCGCTTTATCACAATGACAAAGAATATGTAGTAAAAAATAATGAAGTAGTTATTGTCGATGAGTTTACTGGTCGTTTACAACCAGGTCGTCGTTGGTCCGATGGTTTGCATCAAGCTATCGAAGCCAAAGAAGGTGTTTCAATCCAGCAAGAATCTAGAACCTACGCATCTATTACTTTCCAAAATTATTTTAGAATGTATCAAAAGCTTTCTGGAATGACTGGAACCGCTATCACTTCCTCCGAAGAATTTTACAAAGTTTATGGACTAGAAGTTACGACTGTACCAACCAATGTGCCAATAAAAAGAAAAGATGAGAATGATCAGATCTTCCGCACCGAGCTTGGCAAATACAAAGCCATTTCTCGTAAAGTAAAAGAGTTACACGGTAGAGGCCAGCCAGTCCTTATCGGTACCGTTTCTATTGAAAAAAATGAAGTGCTCTCTCAATTTTTAAGGGCAGAAGGTGTGCCACACGAAGTCTTAAATGCAAAAAATCATGAAAGAGAAGGAGAGATAGTAGCGCAAGCTGGCAAAAAAGGCGCTGTTACTATCGCTACGAACATGGCTGGTCGAGGAGTTGACATCAAGCTCGGTGGTAATCCCAACACTCCCCAATCGTATGAAGAAGTCAAAAGTCTTGGTGGCCTCTTTGTCTTGGGCACAGAGAGACATGAGGCGCGTCGTATAGACAATCAGCTCCGAGGTCGTTCTGGTCGTCAGGGCGATCCCGGTGAGACGCAATTCTTTGTTTCTTTGGAGGACACACTTATGCGTGTTTTTGCCAATGATATGTTGAAATCAATGATGGGTAAACTTGGCATGCCAGAAGATGAGGCAATTGAACATAAGTTTATTTCCAAAGCTTTAGAATCAGCACAAGAGAAAATAGAAGGTTTCAATTTTGATTCTAGAAAACATGTTTTGGAATTTGATGACATTATCAATCAGCATCGTACTTCTATCTACAATAGACGCAGAGCGTTGTTGCTTGGTTCCGCCCTCGCTGTTGAAAAAGATCTAAATCAAATTATTGATACCAACCCTGTTATAAGATCGATGTCAGCTGGTAGTATGCTAAAGACTGTTGGTGGAGAAGATTCAAATAATGAAATTGAAAAAGATAAGATTCGTGAAGTTCTAAAAAAGAAAATGGAAGAATTTGGTCGCGAGCCATATCTACAAGCGGTCAGGATGGTTTTGCTTCAGACGATAGATATGTATTGGGTGGAACATCTAGAGGTGATGGACTATACTCGTTCGAGTGTAAACTTGCGTGCCTATGGTCAACGTGATCCATTGGTTGAATACAAGAAGGAGGGACAAAGATTATTCAAAGAAATGCAAAGTGCCATGAGAGAACAAGTGATAAAGATCATTCCTCATATTGTTCCTGTTCAAAATGGAGTGCCCGTAAATGGTGGAGGTTCTGAATCTGGTAATTCTAAAGCGGGCGGTATCCAAGCAGATCTAAAAGAAGTTCATGAAAATGCGCAGATCATCGGGGCAGGTGATGGTAGTAATGGTGGGGCGGGTGGTGCAAAAAAAGGCGAGGAAGTTGGTCGTAACGATCCTTGTCCTTGTGGAAGTGGGAAGAAGTTTAAGAAATGTCATGGAAAAAATGATTAAACAAATTAAATCTGGATTGGCTCTGATTGCATTACTGGTACTGATCTTGCTTTTCGGTATTATTTTTACTTTACTTAAAGTTAAGGATAATAAGACTCTAAATGATGATAGTGCAACTAAAGTAAGTACTTCAACAGATGTAAAAGTTAAAATTAATAGTGATAATATATTGGCGGATACTCCAGAGGAATTAAAGTATAAAGGAGTTAAGTTTCAGATCGGTAATGATAATCAATGGGAAACTATTTATGATAATTTAGAATTTCGACCTTCTCTTTTAATGGGAGATTATTTTATTGTTGGTTCAATAGATTATGGTCCTCGTGCACAACTTTACGCATTTAATTTGAAGACTGGAAAAGAATTAGTTTTACATAATGAATTTACCGACCGTCTTTATATCGAGGGGCTATACCAAATTGGTGATACATTGTATTTTTCTACTGGGGGTTACCTTGCAAATGGAGAAATGTATTATATTGAAATGCCGTTTGAGCAAAATAAAATTGGTATAGTAGAAGGTATGTACAAAGGGGGTGGAAATATAAAAGAGATCGATGGAAATTATTGGATCTGGAATGGGAGTGGTGATGCTTGTATATCTTTTGGTTCATTAAGTTTATTTGATCCGAATCTAAAAAAATCAGTTCCTATTGCTAAATATGGAGATAATTGTGGGACAGGGAATGAATTGGTTATTGCTAAGGATAAAGTATTAAACCTCCATTCGGTTGGAAAAGGAGAGTACAATGAAAATACGGGTACTTCAACATATACTCATGTCACCTGGATAGATATACATAATCCACAAAAAGAAGATGATTTGATATCGAAAGATCAAATGCCAAGTTTTATTTATGAGATCGTTTACGATAAACAAAATAATTTGTTGCTTCTATCTGGAAATGAAAAGTATGTTTTTGATATTTATAACAAAACATTAGTTAAGAAAGACTTTGTTAAACCAAAAGATCCATCAAAATACCAAGGAAATTATACGGATAATAAGATTGGTAAATTAAAGGAAATAAAGCTACCAGTAGGATATCGGTTTGATTTTTCTGACAAGTCTAGGTTTTGAAGTCAGTTCATCATATGAAAAAAATTAAAATCATCGACCGCTCCATAGAAAACCTCAACCACTTTCGCTGTAAAAATTGTAATAAATGGTGGTCTATAGGCGATGCTCCAAAAGAAAAAGAAGAGTGGTGGTGCCCTTGGTGTGGAAAGAGGGAGTGTTATGAAGTGGTAGAAAATGGCTAATTGTAGACCCAATAAAAGGTATTGACCCCAGAGCAAGCTCTGGACTTTAATCACCCGGAGCAGAGCTCCGAGGTATTATTACCTTTTGTTCCGTCGTCGCTCGGACATTGTGAATGTAACACACATTCACATGATCCTCGCTAGCCGGAATAAATTTCATTAAAATTTGATCACTTCTTCATCAGGATTTTATCTCTAATTGGTATTATTTCTGGTAATGAGATACTTATTACTAGATGAATCTGGAGATCTGGGGGTTTCATTTGACGCTGGTTCGTCAAAGTTTTTTGTCATGACGATTATTGCTACAAGAGATTTAAGGTCAGTTGGAAAGATAACTAGAAATGTTCGGATAGGTCTAATGAAAAAATATCGTAAAGTGGGCTCGCTGCATGCATATAAGGAGGAGCCAATAACCAGAAGAAGGGTCTTGTCTAAGTTTATTAGGACTGATTCTAAGGTGTTTTCGATTTTGATCGATAAGTCACTCTTTGTTGAATCATTAAAGATAAGTAAGATTAGATTTTATTTTGCTCTCGCGAAGATTTTACTGAGCAGAGTTATTAGTAGAGATATCTACATGCGAGATGGTCAAACCATCCTTAAGGCATCGAGAAGGGAAACAAATAAAGCGTTGAACAGGTCCTTTGTTGAGACATTAGAAGCGTTTGTAAAAAGAGAATATAAATTTGATTTAGATATAGAGATCGTAAGCCCAATCGAAGAGAGATCGCTACAGATTGTAGATTTTATCTCCTGGTCAATATTAAGGAAATACGAATTAAATGATTCGTCGTATTTTGAGATTATTGAGAGTGTCGTAGTTGATTTGCTTGAATTAGACATAAACAACAAAGCCCTATCCGCTTTACGAGCCGCCCTGCGGTAGCTCCTGGATAAGGGTCTTACTTGTCTTAGCTAAAGTATATAATCACAATAGTGTGCAAGTCAATATTGCTTTTTAGTCTATAGATGGCAAGATTGTCATGTCGAATCAACATTTAGTTGTCTACAGTCTTTAATGAACTGTTATTAGAGTCATCTATTTGGGTCAACTATCTACAATTTGTAGACAGTTCCACTTATTTATTTCGAGATGAATATTATCCATAATTAAAACTATGAAAAATAAGAAAATAAAAGTAATTGTAACGGGCGGAGCAGGATTTATTGGTTCAAATTTAACAGATGCTTTGGTTGAAAAAGGTTTTGATGTACATGTTATAGACAATCTGTGTGGTGGTAAAAAAGAAAATGTAAATAAAAAAGCAAAACTACATGTTCTAGATATTACAGACATAAAGGCAATTCAGCCAATCTTTAAGAATGCAAGTTTCGTATTTCATCTGGCGGCCCTCCCAAGAGTTGTCTATTCCATCGAACATCCATTAGAAACAAATACTGTCAATGTAACAGGAACTCTCAATGTTCTCATCGCTTCCAAAAATGCAAAAGTCAAAAAAGTCATCTATTCAGCATCGAGCTCAGCATATGGTGACCAAAAGACCATGCCTTTTACAGAGGATCTACCTGCAAACCCAAAGAGTCCTTATGGTTTACAAAAATATATCGGTGAGCTTTATTGTAAGGTTTGGTCATCAGTTTACGGTTTACCAACTGTATGTCTTCGATATTTCAATGTTTATGGTCCGCGTCAAAGTCATGAAGGAGCCTATGCTTTGGTTATAGCAAAGTTCTTGAGAGAAAAATCTCTTGGCCAACCGCTTTCAATCACTGGTGATGGAAAACAGACGAGAGATTTTACTCATGTAAGAGATGTTGTAAGGGCAAATATCCTTGCAATGGAAAGTAAAAAAGTTGGTAAAGGTGAGGTTTTGAATATTGGTGCCGGCAGAAATGTTTCTATCAATAAGATCGCTTCCCTCATTGGTGGCGAAGTCAAACACATTGCTCCAAGATTTGAACCAAAAAATACTTTGGCTGACAATCGGAAAGCGCGAAAACTTATTGGTTGGAAACCGGAGGTGTCTATTGAGGATGGAATTGCGGAGTTTTAGGATCAGTTACTGAGACTTCGTCTCGATAAAAACTCCTTCGATCGGTCGAGGACAAGTCGAGATTAATCCCTTCAGCGTTGAGCTATATTTGTCGTTAATCAACTCCCAACAATCTTACCCAACTCCTCTTTGTGCTTGTTTACAACATCCATGACTGCCGTTTGCTGATCCTTACCACCCTTTACTTGCACCTGTACTTCCTCGGCAATCTTTTTAAAGAAATCAGGATTTTTTTCTAGAATAGCAAACAGACGATCTTGTTCCGCTTGAGGGACATCTTTCATTTTCGATTTCATCAATTGTTTTAAGAAAAAGTTTCCGATAGACATGGTTATCATTGTAGCATATTTGCAGGGGCTACACTTTTGGAAAGTTCAAATTTCAAAATCCAAATGTATAATTTCGAGCTTTGAAGTTTGATATTGATTTGACATTCTTGACCTTCGTAGCCTTGGCGTAGGAGGTTGAACCTTGGATTTTGGCATTTGTGTACGTAATTGCCCCTGTTGCAGATGGAATTAATATGGTATTCTATAGTCATGATTTCAAAAGTCTCTTCATATTTCTTTTTTGTTCTATTATTGGTTGCGGTAGTTGCATGCATCTTTATCTTCTTACCTTTCCTCACTCCTGTTATCTTAGGAATAGTAGCTTCGGTTTCCGCTTATCCGCTCTATCTCTGGTTGACAAGATTGTTTGGCAGTAATGTCGGCTGGAGAGCAAATCTAGCAGCTTTCCTTACCGTAGCTATCATCATCTTGGTTATTGTTATTCCGATATTTTTCTTAATTAGTCGCATATATGTCGAAGTTCAGACTCTCTATGCAGGACTTATAGACGAAGAGGGTAGATCGACGGTCATTGATAGCCTAAACAATATGTCCCAAGCTATCTCCGATCGATTCCTCAATATTTTCCCAGCTTATAGCTTTGATTCACTAAATGTTACGGAATACCTAAAGAGTTTCCTTATCTGGATATTCGGCAATTTGGACAAATTGTTCACAGGTATCGCCACATTGGCTATATACCTATTCATCTTCGTTCTCTCAATGTTTTATTTTATTCGTGATGGGGCGATGATAAAAAGAAAATTTATCTCATGGAGCCCGCTTCTCGATGAATATGATGAATATATTACAAGTACACTAAAAAAAGCCGCCCTCTCTGTTTTTGGTGGCACCGTTATCGTAGCAATAATTCAAGGTATTCTAACCGGTTTTGGATTCTTCATCTTTGGCATTCCAGCACCAGCAGTCTGGGGAGCTGTAGCGACAATAGCGGCTTTTATCCCTGGAATAGGAACAAGTCTGGTCTTGGTGCCTGGCGTTTTGTATCTCCTTGTGACTGGTGATTATACCTATGCCCTCGGTTTGGCTATTTGGGGCATGATTGCGGTCGGTCTTATAGACAATATCTTGGGTCCATATCTCATAAACAAAGGTGTCAGGATACATCCTTTCCTTATACTTATATCAGTTTTGGGTGGACTGGTCACCTTTGGACCAGTTGGGTTTATTCTTGGTCCATTGATATTAGCCTTCTTATTTGCTTTACTTGAGATCTACCGTACTTCTTTTACTGATATAGGCGAAGACGAATAGACAACCAAATGGCATTTATAGATGAAATAAAGTTCCACGCAAAAGCCGGAAATGGTGGTAGTGGTGTCGTGCGTTGGCGTCACGAAAAAAGTAAAGAGTTTTCTGGCCCTGGTGGTGGTAACGGTGGCCCCGGCGGTGATGTCTATGTTAGAACTGTTCGCGATACCAATATTCTGGCGAGATATAAAGCGGTAAAGAGATTTCAGGCTGGCAACGGTGAAGATGGCCAAAATTTTGGCATGCAGGGCAAAAGTGGCGAGGATTGCATCATCGACCTACCTATCGGATCGGTTGTAAAAAATACAAAGACAAATAGGATTATAGAATTATTCAATGAAGGTGAGCAACAGAAAATCTTGCACGGCGGTCGTGGAGGGCTTGGTAATGAGCATTTCAAAGCATCAACAAATGTTCGCCCCGAACAGTCTACCGATGGTATAGCTGGTGAAGAAGCGGATTTTGAGATTGAACTCAACCTTATTGCCGATGCTGGACTCATAGGGTTACCAAATGCAGGAAAGTCTAGCTTGTTAAACGCTCTTACGGATGCTAGAGCCAAAGTTGGTAATTATCAATTTACTACACTTGATCCAAACCTAGGTGCCTTGCCTGGAGGTTACATTTTGGCAGATTTGCCTGGATTAATTGAAGGCGCGGCTGAAGGCAAAGGTTTGGGTGATAAATTCCTAAAACATGTAAAAAGGACCAAAGTCCTGTTGCATCTGGTGTCTCTTGAAAATGAAGGTATCGTTTCGGTCTACGAGGGTATTCGTAAGGAATTGGAAAAATATGGCGATGGTTTGGGTGATAAAAAAGAGATAATCATCTTAACCAAGACTGATCTTGTCTCAAAGGAGGTTGTTGAATCAGCAAAGAAATCATTATCAAAGTTTGGTAGGGAAATACTAGAAGTTAGTGTACTAGATGATGAGGCAATAAAGAAGATTTCAAATGAGTTGACGCGAATGCTCGGAAGTACAGAGGTGTAACCTCCTGTGCCACTGGCGAAATTGTATATAAGGTTGCCCCTCGACGCACTCAGGGCACCCTCAAGGATACCTCAACCCAACTTCTCCAACAGCAACTTCTTCAACATTTCCGGATTAGCTGAACCCTTTGTAGCTTTCATTGCTTGACCAATGAGGAATTGTAGAAGGGCGACTTTGCCAGCTTTGTAGTCTGCGACTACCTTTGGGTTGTTGGAGATAACATCTGCAATTATCGGATCTAATGCTCCAGCATCGCTCTTTTGAATAAGTCCATTTTTTTCAGCTACAGATTTGAGTGATCCAGCTTGAAGATCACTCAATGTTGCATCCTCGGTTAGCAAGACCAACAATTCCTTTGCCCCTCTCGATGACACATCACCTAGAGAAATGAGCTCTATTAGCTCGGAAAATGTCTCCGGCTTGATCAGACCCACATCCGGAGACGAGTCCCTCGACTGGGCTCTTTCGACTGGTTCGACAAGCTCACCACAAGAAAGCTCAGGATAGGATCGAGACAGGTCCCAACCCTTTTTCTTTAGTAATCCAAGGTAATCTGAAAGAATATAGTTGATCGCAAGTTTGATCTTTTTTTGATCTCCACCAAAAGGGAAGATAACAGACTCAAAATATTTAGAGATGACTGGAGACTCGACAAAGACAGCCAATTCTTTTTCATTCATACCAAATGAACTAGAGTAGCGATCTCTTTTTTCCCAAGGAAGTTCTGGCAACTCCTTTTTTATTGCATCATGGGCAAATTCTCTGATGAGAGAGAGTTTGAGTTTTGGTATATCGGGGTCAGGGAAGTAACGGTAGTCATGTGAACTCTCTTTGCTTCTTTGAGAATAAGTTTCCCCGTTACGATCATCCCAACCGCGTGTTTCTTGTTTTACAACAAGACCTTGTTCGAGCAGGGAAGATTGTCTCTCGACTTCATATTCGATCGCACCCGCGACAGCCCTGAAAGAGTTTAGATTTTTTACTTCGGTCTTGGTTCCAAATTTTCCGTTGGCGGTGTCGGTAGGGGAGGCGACAGAAATATTTGCCTCGACACGCATCTCTCCTTTTTCCATGTTAGCTTCACCTGCGCCAATGTAACGAAGAAGTAGTTGTAATTCTTTTGCAAAACGAACGGCGGTCGACGCATCATGAATAACTGGCTTGGTAACCAACTCCATGAGAGGAACTCCACTCCTGTTAAAGTTCACTAAACTTTTTTCATGAGTATCATGAGTCGACTGAGCAGTATCTTCTTCGAGATGAATCCTCTCGAGTGCGACACCTGCCAAAACACCATCACTCACTAAAGGATATTTGTATTGAGAAATTTGGTAGCCTTTTGGAATGTCAGGATAAAAATAATTTTTGCGATCCCATTCTGTAAAATCTGCAATTGTTCCGTTTACAGCAACACCAACTTTTATAACATGCTTGATTGCCTGTTTGTTTAATACAGGAAGCGTGCCTGGGTGTGCCAAACAAATAGGGCAGATATTTTTGTTTGGAATTTCTTCGTCGGGATCATTTACACAGGAACAAAACATTTTTGAATTGGTTTTTAATTCAGCGTGTATTTCTAAACCGATCGTTGGTATGTATTTTTTATTTTCCATATAATATTTGTGACTCCGTAAGTCTTATAGATAAGAGTAGCAGAAAAGGTACTAATCCGACAAATGCTGGACAATAATCTTTCGCACCTCGTTCTTGGTTGGCTTTAGTCCCTTATTGAGTTCAATCTCCATGAGTAAGTCTTCGATATCCGAAATCTTGTAAACACGGTAATTATTGATAGGGTGGCGGGATGCGGTAAACTTGCCACTGTTATCCCAATTTCTCAAAGTAAGAGTAGTAACCCCGAGGATG
>CAYMXR010000006.1:41485-43101 GCA_964394505.1 uncultured Candidatus Saccharibacteria bacterium
GGTTGTCCACAGTTTTTTGTATTTTTTGTTTTTGTTTTCGAGTTATAATTAGTTCTGAACAAATATGAAAGATAGCTTTATTATAGAAGGTAAAAAATACATCTCGTCTAGACGAGCTTCGCAGATCTCAGATTATGCTTCTGATTACATTGGTCAACTTTGTCGAGCAAACAAACTTGATTGCAAAATGATCGGCCGATCATGGTTTGTGACCGAGGAGTCACTTCATCTTCATAAGGCAGCTATCAGTAGAGAGGAGGCATATAGAAATAGAATCGAAAATCTAAAAGGTTCACCTGCTTCGACATTGGCTTCGAGAAATACAGTCCCAAGTCCTTCAACTTTAGATTCTTCATCTCTAACATCTTCATCTTCAGTCTCTCCAGTAGCAACTCCTTTGGTGCAGCTAGTTACCAATACCACCCTTAATGCTCAACCGTCTGTTGTCTCGAATGTAAACTCTCTCACACCTTCTCCAATTACTTCCAATTTTGTCTCCGTTACGGAGAATTCATATTCTGGAATCAAGTCTCCATTTGTATATAGTGTTGACGAGAGACCTTTGTTGCCAATTTTAAATACAGTCAAAACTGATAGTTCTATAAAGTCAGATAATAATGTAACCAAGAATGTTGTAGCTGAAGAAAGTAAAATTATTGAGCAGATAAAAATTATTGAAAATAAAAAAGCTTCTATTTCTTCCGCAAAGAAATCTTCCCCAAAGACTGTTTCAAATATTTTTTCCAAGATTTCTTATCCAGAACTGACTCGATCGATTATCTTGCGCCGAGCGATCGCGCCCCTCATGGTCGTTGTTATGTTCTTTGTATTAGGAACTGGTACATATATTGCAGTAGACAAGGTCAATGATTCTGTTTCCACACAATTTGCAAATTCTGCAAATGTTGTCTCTCCCAATATAAATAGCGTCCTCGGTTCTATCTATAGATTTGTTGATACACAATACAAATCAGTTGTAGCTTTTTTCACCAGTCCTGCAAAACTCGCTCTTGAGATTCCAAAAGCGACAGTTGATGTTTCGGTCACCGATGTTACTCCAAACGGCATAGTTCTCACATCTTCGACCGGAGTCAATACCGCTGATGAAATATTAAAGGAGAAAATCGCCGGATCATTTTCTGATGAAGTCACCGTTAGTCCAGACAAGAGCGGTACCGCCGGAGTCATTACCCCAGTATTCAAAGAGACCAAAGGCAAGGACTTCGTTTATGTGATGGTACCAGTAAAGGATAAGGCGGCTACAGCATTGCCATAGATAGTTAAATCAAATATCAAATACACATGAAAAGATACTTTATAAATACAATAATAGAAAGCACCATACTATATATAGTACTATTTGGTGCATTTGTTGCTTTTGAACCATCTGTGAGTAATGCATTGAGTACAACATTTACTGTAGCTCAAACTGTAAATACAGAGATAGCTTTTGTTACTCCAGCATCAAATATCACTCTCGCACCTAATATAGACACTTCAGTTGGCGGTGTAGCTTTGGGTGAGACACAAGTTGTAGTCATAACCAACGATCATCTTGGTTACTCTATGACGCTTACCGCAAGTTCATCTTTGGGCATGATCGGAGTAGCTAGTAC
>CAYMXR010000006.1:43201-45584 GCA_964394505.1 uncultured Candidatus Saccharibacteria bacterium
ACTCTATGACGCTTACCGCAAGTTCATCTTTGGGCATGATCGGAGTAGCTAGTACTACTCAATATATACCAGCTTACAGTACTGTTTCGGCTGGTGTTCCAGATTTTACTTTCAATTCACCATCCAACACTGCGTTTTTTGGATACACGGTAGAGGCATCTACAACCGCCGATCTTGCCACTGCTTTCAAAGACAATGCTGGATTGTGTAATGCTCTATCTGGTGCTGATACAGCCGACAGTTGTTGGATCGATGCAAATACTACTCCTTATACGATCATAAATAGAACAAATGAAACTCCATTATCTGGAGCAACAACCACGCTCAAATTCCGTGTTGCTATTACTGCTAACCCGGTTCCACCTTTGCCAAATGATAATTATGTAGCAACCACGACACTGACAGCTTTTGTAAATTAGTAAAATATTCAAATATGATTTATATAAATTCAAAAATAAATAGTAAGACAAATCACACAATGCCACTGCTCGTTTTGATATTTGTTTTGTTGTTTATCGGTTTTGCTCCGTCCACCTCTTTGGCTTTAGGTGAAATTTTGACAGAAAAATTACCAGATACAAAAGTCTTCAATGATTTTGTGGTCGGTCCAGGCAAGATAGAGATGGAATTGACCCCTGGCGAAAAAGGTACTTTTGATTTACAGATTTCAAACAGGCTTGGGACAACGAAAACCTTTTCTTTGACAGAAGAGGATTTCATCGGATCAAATAATCCAGCAGAGACGGTTGTGCTACTTGGTAATGATCGGGGTCCATATTCATTAAAAGATTACATCAGTATCGGTGCTTCTAATATAGATATAGAACACGGTACAAGAGTTAGAGTTCCTGTTTCTGTCTCAATTCCAAAAAAC
This sequence comes from uncultured Candidatus Saccharibacteria bacterium, assembly GCA_964394505.1. Classification (GTDB taxonomy): domain Bacteria; phylum Patescibacteriota; class Minisyncoccia; order Phycocordibacterales; family PALSA-1337; genus C7867-002. The sequence continues at coordinate 44,076 of CAYMXR010000006.1, forward strand.
GCAGAACCAGGAGGACTATATGGCAGTGTGATTGTCGGCACGGTTAGTAAAAATGAAAACCAAAATGAAGCTAATGGAGTAGTTTCTTCAAATCCGGTTATCTCTAGGATCGGTACGCTTGTCTTTATAAGAATAAAAGGCGAAGTAAAAGAGAGTGGCAAATTCACAGACTTCAGAATTGCTGGTAGTAAAAAAATAGTTTTTGATCCAAGCAATATAAAATTCAATCTGTTTTTCCAAAATGATGGCAATGTTCATCTAAATCCAAAGGGTACAATTACGATAAAAAATATGTTGGGCACGACGGTTGGTACCATAGCAGTCGAGCCTTGGTTTGCTATGCCAAAGTCTTTGAGATTCCGCGAAGTTGATTGGAGCAAGACATTTCTATTTGGAAAATATACCGCACTTGCAAATGTTGAGAAAGGCTACGACAAATCATCGGACACTTTGAGTATTTCGTTCTTTGTTATTCCTTGGAAAATTGTTTTATTGATATTTATCGAACTCGTAATAGTAGTTGGATTGTTTAGAAGATTGTTTGGTAGAAGTAAATAGATGCCAAAAAAAGCGATGAATAATTACAAAATAAAAAACAATATTGAAGTTAGAACTTTGTATAAAGTTGCTTTTATTGCGATAGTATTTTTTGCTGTTTTCTCAAACACAGATGCACAAGAAGTAATGTCTAGTACAAATTACAAATTAGAAAGCGATAGCATCAATTTTGCTGGAGGCCGTTCGGTTTCAGGATCATATATCATCGAAGATACAGCTGGTGAGATTGCTACAGGTATTTCTTCGAGTACAAACTTTACGATGAAAGCTGGCTATCAGCAGAACAATGTAGTGACACTTTCTCTCACTCCAGCTTCAAATGTAACCATGTCACCATCGATAGGAGGTCTCACCGGTGGAGTTGCAAATGGACAGACTTCATTTACAGTCATTTCAGATAATCCTGCTGGTTATACTGCGACGATCAAAGCCGAATCTTCTCCAGCCTTGATAACAGCGACAGACAGTTTTGCTGATTATGCACCAACAGGTGCTGATCCAGATTTTACTTTTGCCAATGCTTCAGATGCTTCCTCTTTTGCTTTTACACCAGAAGGTACTGATATTACTCAAAGATATAAAAATTCAGGAGCTAATTGCGGTGTTGGAAGTAGCGATACCGCTGATGCTTGTTGGGATGGACTTTCTACAACAGATAAAGCGATTTTGAATAGAACATCCGCCAATCAACCACTTGGAACCGTTACGACGATCAAGTTTCGTGCCGCATCCGGAAGTAGTCATGTTCAGGAGGATGGTGTTTATGTAGCAACGACCACCGTGACTGTTTTATCGTTGTAGCTCGCGACTTGTCCTGCGAAGCCAGAGCTTGTCGAGGGCGTAGTAGGATTAGCGAGCGTAGTGGGGGCGAGAGAGTTAGAGAATTAGGGATTAGGGTTAAGGGAAAGGATTAGAGGTTAGAGAATTAGGTTTGAGGAATTGGAGTAAAAC
>CAYMXR010000007.1:0-36505 GCA_964394505.1 uncultured Candidatus Saccharibacteria bacterium
CACCGATGGGACTGAGACACGGCCCATACACCTACGGGTGGCTGCAGTCGAGAATTTTCCGCAATGGACGAAAGTCTGACGGAGCGACGCCGCGTGGAGGATGAAGTTCTTCGGAATGTAAACTCCTTTTGCCAGGGAAAAAGTTATTGATTGTACCTGGAGAATAAGAAGTTGCTAAACTCGTGCCAGCAGCAGCGGTAATACGAGTGCTTCAAGCGTTATCCGGAATCATTGGGCGTAAAGGGTGTGTAGGCGGTTATGTTAGTCTCCCGTCAAATCTTTCGGCTCAACCGAGAGTTCGCGGGGGAAACGGCATGACTTAGAGGTTGGAAGAGGTCTCTGGAACTCATGGTGTAGCGGTGAAATGCGTTGATATCATGGGGAACACCAAAAGCGAAGGCAAGAGACTGGTCCATACCTGACGCTGAAACACGAAAGCGTGGGTCGCGAATGGGATTAGATACCCCAGTAGTCCACGCCCTAAACGATGATCTCTAGCTTTGAGGAGTATCGACCCTCTTCGAGGCTAAGTTAACACGATAAGAGATCCGCCTGGGTAGTACGGCCGCAAGGTTGAAACTCAAAGGAATAGACGGGGACTTGCACAAGCGGTGGAACATGTGGTTTAATTCGACGCTAAACGAAGAACCTTACCAGGGTTAGAAATCCAGACGAAGATCCGCAGAAACGTGGATCGCCGAAAGGCGGCTGGACAGGTGCTGCATGGCTGTCGTCAGTTCGTGGTTTGAACTGTTCCCTTCAGTGGGGTAACGAACGCAACCCCTGTTGCCTGTTACAAGTGTCAGGCGAGACCGCCCAGCCCGTTGTTTAGTAGTTGGTTATTAGTATTTGGTTATTGGTGGACGCATTTGCGATTACCAATAACTAATAACTAAATACCAATTACCAACTAACGGGCTGGGAGGAAGGTGGGGATGACGCCAAGTCAGCATGGCCCTTTGACACCCTGGGCTACACACGTGTTACAATCGCATCTACAACGGGACGCAATGTCGTAAGACGGAGCAAACCCTTATAAAAGATGCGCCAGTTCGGATTGAGGTCTGCAACTCGACCTCATGAAGCCGGAATCGCTAGTAATCGCGGGTCAGCTATACCGCGGTGAATACGTTCTCAAGTCTTGTACTCACCGCCCGTCAACCCAAGGGAGTCGGAGGTGCCCGAAATCTCGCCTCGTGCGGGCCTAAGGCAAATTCGATGACAGGGGGTAAGTCGTAACAAGGCACGGGTAGCGGAAGCTGCTCGTGGAATATTTCAACATTCAACCGTTTTTAATTAGCATTGCTAATTAATTAACTTATAGTCGATAGTTTGGTAATTGGTTTCTGGTAACTAGTAATTAGTAATTTTATTAAGAATATTTTACCAAGTAACTAGCAACTAGTAACCAGTTACCAGACTGAGTGATCGCTCTCTCTACTCTAAACAGGAGCGCTTAATCGGGGAAGATACCCGAAATACATGGACGATCTCAATTGAATCGTTCATGGGTGAACGGAACAAAATAAAGAGCGCTAATTACACAATCAAGCATAAGCTTGGACAAAAAAATCCGGATATCCGGATTTTTTTGTTGGGTATTGACAAATAATACATGCTATGCTATAAATGTACTTATGATCATTGAGAAAATTTGTTGGTTTGGGAAAGCGATATTGCTGGCCACCTTCTGTACCATGGTGGTCGTTGGACTTTCAAGTATCGTTTTTGTTTTGGTCAGGTATTTCGGGCTATTGCATTGATGGTATAATCTCACTATGAGAATGAGAACTCATGCTGTTGGTTCTGGTGGCGTTCAGCTAGGTCATCAACCTAGTTGGATTGCATCAGAACTTCGTCGGTGTTGGTCCGAGACGGTGTCCTGGTTTGGACACTGCTCTGTTGGGCAACTCGTCAAATTGTCTGTGTTTACCATCCTGTTGTTGACAGTTGCGTTACCATTCGGAGGAATAATCTGGTACTACTTCGGTCAGTAACCAGATGAGTTCTCTCCAAACAGCCGCCCTTATGCTACGGCACGGGGCGGCTTTTTTGTTGTTATATTTAATCTTTTTGTTAGACTGATGTTTGTGATCAAGAGCACGTGACGGAATTGGTATACGCGTACGCTTCAGGAGCGTATGGAGTAATCCTTGGGAGTTCGAGTCTCCCCGTGCTCACAATGATCCGCGAGGAGGCCTAACCCTTCCTACACTCCAAACAGATAAACATCGGTATCTCTTTTCTGGTTCGATCTTCTTCGGAAGCTCTAGGGCCGGTCTGACTTTTTCTATGAGAGATCCATTCTTCGAGCCGTTCTACTACCAAGCCAGATTTATTTAAGGCTTTGAAATACGATTGGAGTGGTCGGTGAAATGAGACAGTTGATTTCTTTTTTTGAGGATCAGTTTCTCCCGGGGTCATGTCTATAGAGATTGTTCGATCGGACATGTAACTATCAATTCTTCTGTATTGTTTGTTATTAATATCATCCCATTGCCAGCTAGAATTTTGAGGGATTCGGAATGCAGGGTGATTGAGAACTAGTACGAGTTTTCCATTTGGTTTTAATACTCTAGAACATTCAGATATTGTTCCCGCTAAATTTTCAATATTTTGAAGAGCGAGCACGATCGAAATAACATCGATAGTTTGATCTTTTATCTTTGTAAGTTTGTGAGCAGGGGAGATGTCGAATTCTAGCCCATCTTTTATTAGAGCGGTAGTTGCGTTTTTCTTTGCGAGCTCGATTAGTTCTTTGGAAATATCTAAACCAATTACGTTCGCATCTTTTTCTCTAAAGGCTATTGAAAAATAACCTTGTCCACAGGCTAGGTCAAGGATTGATAGATCTTTGTGCGGATTAATTATGCGTAGCAAGTTCGGCAAGATCACATTCTTTTGAAATGAATCATTTGAGTCATTTAGCATATCGTCATACCAGCTAGCCACTTCCCCCCAAGATGTATTTTTGTTCATGATATAAGGTTACCACAATTACTGAGGTTGCACCTCAGCAGGGCTGGTATTTATCCTTTTTTTCTGCTAAATTTCTGTTTACGCGCGCATAGCTGTCTTGGTAGGTCGTTTACACTATCAGACAATAATGCGCAATTGATAGATGAACAGTCCACGCGCGCATAGCTCAGTTGGTAGAGCACACCACTGATACTGGTGGGGTCCTAGGTTCGAATCCTAGTGCGCGCACTTCTACGCTTTCGCTTCGCTCAAGCTTCGAAGTGCAGGCACCGATTATTGTGAGTTTAATTATATTTGGTACTGGCATAATAATTATATTTCATAGCAACATATTTCCTGCCCTAACAACAGATTGAAATTTAATTTGGAAATGGGAAAATTGTAGGATGAATAAAAAAGGAAACATTTGGCGTTAGTGTATATAAGTATTATTAACCTCTAATAGCACTAGATCATTGTCTTATGAATACCAGAAAAAAGATTATAGTAAAGAATAATAAAGTTAATTTTATTTCTCGAAATGGAAATGATTATATTTCTTTGACTGATATAGCCCGCTATAAAAATTCTGAGGAACCGAAAGATATCGTAAAAAATTGGATGAGAAATAGAAGTACGATTGAATTCTTGGGTATATGGGAAAAAATCAATAATCCTGATTTTAAAGGGGTCGAATTCGACTCCTTTAGAAATGAAGCAGGAAGTAATGCTTTTGTGTTATCGCCACAAAAATGGATCGAAGCAACACAAGCTACCGGTATGATTTCTAGGTCTGGTCGTTATGGTGGTGGCACATATGCTCACAAGGATATAGCTTTTGAATTTGCGGCATGGATAAGTTCAGAGTTTAGGTTTTATCTAATCAAAGAATTCCAACGTTTGAAACTGGAAGAAAGCCAAAGGATAGCCATTGGTTGGGACGTTAAAAGAATGTTATCAAAAGTCAATTATAGAATACATACTGATGCAATAAAGGAAAAACTTATTCCGCCAAAAATTTCTAAATCAAAGGAAATAGTTGTCTATGCAAGTGAAGCAGATATCTTAAATATGGCATTGTTTGGTATGACTGCCAAAGATTGGAGAGATTCAAATTCAAAAAAGGAAGGTAACATTCGAGACTGCTCTTCTGTTGAACAACTAGTCGTTCTAGCAAACCTAGAGAGTTTGAATGCTGAATTTATTTTACAAGGCATACCTCAAGGAGAGCGTTTGAAGAGACTCAATGAAATTGCTATACGTCAGATGCATTCACTTTTGGATACTCATTCAATAAAAAGGCTAGACCATTGAGGGAAGTGAAGTGTCCGCAAAAATCGGACAGTTCAATCCGAGATTATCGCTTAGGTAGCACATCTTAAAATAGGTTATAATACTTCCATGAACACCAAAACTACACCGAGGGATTTTTTCCTTCATCTGGGGGCAACGGTTGCGCTTTTTGCTTCCGTTATTTCCATTATCAATCTCGCTTTTAGTATTATCAATTATTACAGACCAGATCCGCTAGCTGGTTATTTTTATGCTGGATATATAGCTTGGCCGATATCGATGTTGATCATCTTGATTCCAGTTCTGTATGTTCTAGAGTACATGATCAAGCGCGATATAAAAAAGATGGCAGAGAAAGCTGATTTGTGGATCAGGAGATGGAGGATATATCTCACGCTTTTTTTGACAGGAGCAACCATAATCGGGGACCTCATCGCTCTTGTAAATGTTTATCTAAGCGGTGAGATTTCCAGTCGTTTTATTTACAAAGTCTTGGCGGTGTTAGTTATTGCTACTATAGTCTTTCTGTATTATCTTCTCACCAAAAATCAAGATGTTGAAGCAGATTCAACTGCAACATTTTCGAATGCAAGGAATGCGACAATCCTTGCCTATATTGGAATTGTTGTCGTCATAGTCGCCATAGTCTTTGGATTTATGGTAGTTGGTTCTCCTACAAAACAGAGAAATCTCAGATTCGACAATCAGCGAGTAAGTGATCTAAATAACATCCAGTGGCAAATTATCAATCATTGGCAACAAAAGAAAACTCTTCCGGAAAAGCTTTCGGATATGAATGATTCGTTAAGTGGATTTACAATTCCAAATGATCCAAAGACCGATCTTCCTTACGAATATACAGTCAAAGTCAAAGATGATGGTAATATTGGATCAAAAGTCAAACCAAGTTTCGAGCTATGTGCAAATTTTGCTCTTCCAATAGAAGACAATAAGGGTAGGGGAGAATATTACGGGGGTTATGGTGGTATTGCCATATCTCGCGATTATGCTGTAAGCTACCCGAACGGTGATGAAAACTGGAAACATGATGCTGGTAGGACTTGCTTTACAAGATCCATTGATCCACAAAAATATCCAGTTTATGAAAAATAATTATAGATTAAAGTTAATTTAAAAAAATGAACATAGGTAAAAAAACAAAGATCGTTTGCACGATAGGTCCGGCAACAGAGAGCGAGGAGAGACTAGAACAACTGGTAAATGCCGGCATGAATGTCGCCAGACTAAATTTTTCTCATGGTGATTTTGCTGAGCATCAAGCTAGAGTAGATAGGATTAGGGCGCTTTCGGAACGGACCGGTAACGCTATAGCAATAGTTCAAGATCTTTGTGGTCCAAAGATTCGCATCGGTACATTCAAAGACAATGCGATCATGCTCAATCGTGGAGATCAATTTGTTTTGACCACCGATGATGTCGAGGGTACTCAAGAAAAAGTTCATATCAATTACTCCGAATTACCAAAGGAGGTTAAGCCAGGCATATTTATTATGCTTCAAGATGGGACAAAAAAGTTGGAAGTCGTTGAAGTAAAGGGTAATGATATTATTACAAAAGTCATATCTGGAGGTAGGCTTTCTGGTAGAAAAGGTGTCAATGTTCCGGGGGCAAATCTCTCGGTCAAATCCCTTACCGAAAAAGATCGATCAGACCTAGAATTTGGTATAAAGAACAAAGTCGATTTTGTTGCCCTCTCTTTCGTCCGCAATTCATCAGATATCGTAGAATTGCGAGAAATACTCAACAAAGCAGGCTCCAATGCCCATATAATCGCTAAAATTGAGACTCCAGAGGCTTTAAACGATATAGACAGCATAATAGAGCATACCGATGCAATAATGATTGCCAGGGGCGATCTGGCTATCGAGATACCAGCAGAGGAGGTTCCATTGGTTCAGAAACTCATAATCCACAAGTGTAATTCTGCAGGGAAGCCAGTTATCACCGCTACTCAAATGCTAGAGTCAATGATCAAGAATCCGGTACCGACAAGAGCAGAAATTTCAGATATTGCCAATGCTATTATCGATGGAACCGATGCAATCATGCTTTCCGAGGAGACGACTCTGGGAGATTTCCCGGTCTCTGCGGTAGAGATGATGACTAAGGTTGCTCTTCGTGTAGAAAAAGAAGTTTTCAATCGGGATACTATTGCAGAGTACGAGATCTCTCATGGGATTACCGATGTTATATCACAGTCGGCTGTTCGTGCTACGCACAATATCGGCGCAACCCTTATTGTGGCTCTTACAAGAGGTGGTCATACTCCGAGGATGATCTCCAGATATAGGCCAGCAGAAATGATCTTAGCTCTGACTGACAAAAAAGAGTGTCTAAATAAAATAGCCTTGTCATATGGATGTTTTCCGTTTCTGGTTCCGACTTTTAAGACCACAGATGAGATCATGGATATTGTTCGCAAGACTACCTTGGACAACAAATTGGTCAAGAAAGGGGATAAAGTAGTTATTGTCGCTGGTATGCCATTCGGTGTTGCCAATGAGACAAATTTTATTCTTGTAGAAACATTATAGATTTCTCTTATATTCGCTTCGCTCATATATCTTTCGCACTCGGATCATGTGTAAGTAGAACTTCCACAAATCCTCATTTGGCGATATACTTACGGCATGCAAATGTATGCAATAAAGCCCAATGTGAGATTTCTCGATCGGAAATATCGCGAGTACCCACTTACGATACACGACCTGCCATCCGAAGATAAACCTCGAGAAAAGCTGATCCAAAATGGACCAGAGGCTTTGAGCATAAAAGAATTATTAGCTGTTGTTTTGATGACTGGTACAACCAAGGAAAATATTTTGGATATGTCGAACAGGCTTATCCGTGATTATGGGGAGAGAAGTATTTTGGCCGAAAAAGATCCAAACAAACTATCACAAGATATGGATGTTCCTATCGTCAAAGCCTGCCAGATTGTGGCATGTGGAGAATTGGGAAGAAGGTTTTATGATCGCAATGAGTCCGGTTTTGTGACCATTAGAAATGCAAAAGATGTTTTCGATTATCTACAAGATATGCGCAATCTGCCAAAAGAGCATTTGCGTGGCATATATCTAAATAGCCATAACAGGATATTACGAGACGAAGTCATTTCTATTGGTACAGTCAATTCAAATATGATTCATGCTAGAGAAGTCTTTCGCCCTGCTATAGAATGCAATGCGGCGGCTCTTATCTTGGCTCACAACCATCCATCAGGCGAAGCAATGCCAAGTAAAGAAGATGAGGATATTACAAAGGATTTGGTCCAAGCTGGGAAGATCTTGGGAATTTCTATTTTAGATCATGTGATTATCACAAAAGATGCTTTTGTTAGTGTCAATGCAAATTATTAGTTAGTTACAAAAATCATGCGTGATTATCAGATAATATCTCCTTGTTTAGAAGGAGTTTTGAAGCACGATTCTCTATTGTATGATGGGATAAAGAGACCGATAGAATTACTAAAAGTGCTAGATGGCCCACAGTCAAGAGGTACAGATAAAGATCGTTTGACCAGATTGGATAAGACAATTGACGAAAATGAAAAGAAAGTTCTCAACCAATATTTCCAAGATCTATATAGTATATTCATGAAAAAATTATCATATTTTGTCGTTGAGGATTTGTCCGGTTCGGATGATACGATAAAATTACAGGCAATGCTTCAAGAAATGATAAAAATTAAGAGATTGATAGTACACGGATCATAGCCTATACTGTTTTTATGATCCACAAGGATTATTTCAAAGGTAAAAGGATTGCGGTCATAGGTTTGGGTCCGCATGGGGAGATGATCGAGGATGTCAAATTCCTTATAAAAGCAGGAGCCTTGGTTAGCGTCTATGATCTTCGAAGTGAAGCTAGACTAAAAAATCACCTTGTTTTTTTGAGAACTATTGGCCTTGCAAATTATGTTTGTGGATCAATACCACCAGAGGATCTTTTGGATATGGATATTATAGTTCTTTCTCATGAATATCCTCGCGAATCGAGTTTTTTGAACATAGTAAAATCTTCCGAGAAGCCAATATTAGTCGAATATCCAGAGACTCTCTTCTTGAAACATTCACCACCAGTTTTTTTGGTTGGTATTATTGGTGCTTGCGGTAAATCGACGCTGGCTTCGATGCTGAAACCTCTATTGGAACTTGCTTGTAAAAAAAATGGAGATCAAAACCTGTTTGTAATTGATCAAGAATCGGATGGTGGGATACTAAATCATCTAAAGAAGATCAAGAGTGGTGATATCGTCTTGTTTAGTATTTCTGCAACAATGATGATGGAAATATACAATCTGCGTATAAGTCCTCATGTTGCAGTTTTCACTTCTTTACCAGACGAGAATACTTATGATGAGTCGCCTTTTGAAATACTTCAATATCAGACCTATAACAATTACATTGTTGCTTCGGACGAGATTATTGATATGACTCATTCGCTCAAAGCACAACCAAAGGCCAAAATGCTTCGGACAAAAGTTTCAGTAACAGATTTTGAATTTGCTGGCCATCTTCGTGAGGCTTTTGCTTTGGCTATACAGACCGCCAGTCTGTTTCGAATTGAAAAAGAACTTGCTTTGGAGATATTGTCAAAATGGAAAGTACCAAAAGGTAGGATAGAGTTGGTAAAGAAAAATAAGAACCTGGTTTTTTATAATGACTCGGCTTCGGTAAAGCCCAGCTCTACTTTGTTGGCAGTAAAGACTTTGTCTAAACAAAGGAATCTCGTGCTTATCATGGGAGGTGCAAAAGGTAGTGGCTCTTATGATTTGTTATATCGGAGTTTGCCGGAATATGTTCATACGGTTGTATTGTTACCTGGAAGTGGGACAATCAAAGAGCGTCACTCGATTGAAAAATTAGTAAATTTAAAAGTAAAATCTGCTCCAATGATTGAGGAGGCTGTTAGAGTGGCTGTAGAGAATGCAAATAAAGGCGATATTATACTATTTAGCCCCGGTTTCGATTTTGGAGGAGTCGATATTTCTAGAAAGGATAGGGGAGAAAAATTTATTAAGGCAATAAGGATTTGTTCATAATCATTTGCCACAAATGATACAGATCACAGATCCTTCTATGGGCCAATCACGATAAACTGCTTGCATTGCCCCTACTACAGATAAAGCGCTATTGTTTGATATTTCTATGTCGATATGCTCTTTGGTCAATTCTTTTGCGATTTCGATATCTTCATTGGTCGCTACCCAAGCATAACCGCCAGTTTGGTTTATGAGGTCGAGGAGTTGTGGTGTTCGTTCTGATGTCTTACTTACTATAGCATCAGCGATTGATTTTTCATCTGGCCCGTCGTAGTTTTCGAAATTATCAGCAATAGGATGACAAGATGAAGTTTGAACTATGTGGATTTGGATAGGTAATTTGTTTTCCAAAACATATCGCGCCAAAGCTTCTGCTGTTGTTCCTGAAGAGGTGCCTACGAATATAGCTCCAGCGTTTTTTATGGTCTCCAATTCTTCAAAAAGTGATTTGTATCCGACCAAGGCTATTTTGTCCGTTGATTGGCGGAGACTACGATAACCTTCACCGACTGCTTCGTGCAGAGAAACTATTGGTCTTTCTTTGGCTAGGATTTTGATGTGATCTTTGTCTTTTTCTGCAATTTCTCTCAAGTTATCTAATTTTTCTTGGTTAATGTTTTTTCCAACAAAAATGTTCAAATGCACTTTTTCTTTATTTTCTTTATTTAATTTTAATACATGTAGACCCGCAGCTATGGCAGCATTACCGGAAGAGGAAATAGCGAAATATTTATCACCACGGTCGCGATAATAATCGATCATGTAAGGTATTGATCGACCTTTGTGGGATCGGTATGGATGCAAATCTTCGCGTTTGAAGTATAGATCGGATAGACCAATAACTTTGGCCAATTCCGTATAATGTTCGATCGGTGTCATATTGCTATCGTACACTTTTTTCGTTATTATTGGAAGACAAAAGAATAATTATCAATTATCAATGGTCAATTTTCAAGGATCATTTGACTAGCAGGTAAGTAGAAAAGTAACTTTTAATATGTTTCAACAAAATCTAAAAACTATGAATAATCAAGCAATTTGTCCGGAGTGCAAAAATGATATAGATCTATCTCGTTACCCTAACCTTGCAAATGGCATGGTTATAGAATGCAATCACTGTGGTATGACATTATTGATCAAGGAGAGTGATTCCGAAGGTTCTATAAAGACTGAGATTGTGGATGAGGGGAAATAGGTTTCAATCTTAAAATTTAAATCTAAAATCATATTTTTTTACAGGGGGTAGTGGATAAATAGAAATGATCTCTTTTCTGCTTGTACTACGAAGGGCAAGCAAGCAAATAATAGGAGCAATGATTGAGTAATTATTCCAAAGACAAAACTCTCAAAAAAAGTTTTTGTTTATAGGGTGGGGCGAGGTCTCACCTCGCCTCTCGGAGGCAAAAAAACCGCCCGAGGTTTCTGAACCTCTGGGCAGTAGTAGGTGTTTATTTTAGCAGATCTGCAAGGTTACCAAGACTCGCTAGATAGTCGTCTGCGCTGCTAAGTGAGATGTTGCCAATTTTTCCTGCTTTGACGAGCTTCTGGAGCTCATATTTCTCGACAGGATGAAGACGAATTCTTCCTCGGCCGTTGGGTGTTTCCCCAAGAAAGATAGTTAGTTTTCCAATATCAAGTCGGTATTTCGCTTCAGTCAATTGAGCTTCACCCACCAACTTCATTTTTTTAAGTTTTCTTATCGGCTTGGCAAATATTAGTACAAGAAGAAAAATGCGTGCTTGCAGTATACCCATTTCATGTTCAAGTGCTCTTGGGTCGATCGTTCCTCGAAGAAAAGGATATTCCTCAATCAAACGCATCAGGGTATATGCACTAAACATTGGCGATGGTATAACACCGTCTCTAGTTCGGATCTTTAATCTGTGTTTGGCCATATAACCTTCTCTCTATTTGATAGTGGTTGTGATGTTCTGTTTTCACTCGTATTGTAGCAGTAATCTGAAAGAGAAGCTTCTGCCAACGGAGGTCTCGCCACTATATCAAAAATGATGTAATGTATAGTGCCATGGCAAAAGAAGATGTAATTCTCAGATTTGAAGAGGTTAGCTTTGAATATGGTCACAATAAGCCAATCTTGGAAGAAGTTGACTGTTCTATTCGTCGTGGTTCAAAGATAACCATTATGGGTCAAAACGGTGCCGGAAAGAGTACTTTGTTCCAATTGTTGATCGGCAAATTGAAACCAGAGAGCGGGAAGATTCATCGTAGTAACGACCTAAGTGTCGCCATATCCAGACAGGTTATTCCTCGTACAGAGCTCGACCTTACGGTAAGAGATTTTTTTCTCAAATCATTTGAAGATTCGGTAGTCGCTGGTTTACGCAAAAGTGCTGGGAATATTTATGATATTGATCCTAGGATCGACGAAGTTCTAGAAGTGGTCAATCTAAAAGGTCATGAAAAAGTTCACGATCGTATCGTCAAAACATTTTCTGGAGGTCAGCAAGCCAGACTTTTGCTTGCTTCTGCTTTGATTCAGGATCCAGACTTGTTACTTCTCGACGAACCAACAAATAATCTTGATAAAGCCGGCATTGACCATTTGACTCAATTTTTAATTAATTATAATAAATCAGTAATAGTTATTTCTCACGACGCTGGATTTTTGAATGCTTTCACAGACGGTGTTTTGTATCTGGATGTTTTCACAAGGAAAATAGAGCAATATGTCGGTAACTATTTTGATGTGGTAAAAGAGATTACCGCTCGAGTAGAAAAGGAGAATACAAAAAATGCACGATTGGCAAAAGAGATTCAAGAGAAAAAGGATAAAGCAAACTTTTTTGCCAACAAGGGTGGACAGATGCGACTAGTAGCAAAGAGAATGCGTGAGAAAGCAGATGAGCTCGAAGAAGAGATTGTCGATATTCGTAGGGAAGATAAGATTGTGAGACCTTTTACTATTCAATCTCAACCTGATTTGATTGGAGATATTTTGACTTTGACTTCGGTCTCAACATTAAGTCCAAAAAAGAAAACAAAAATCCAAGATGGCGTGCCAAAATTTGTTAAGAAAAATGTAAGTATAAAATTGAGGCGCAATCAACGCCTACTACTCAAAGGTCCAAATGGTATCGGAAAGAGTACATTGTTGGAGTCAATTGCAAACGGTAGCGCTCTTGGATCAAAGATTTTGGAAGGGACAAAGGTTGGATATTATAGACAAGATTTTTCTATGTTGAATTTTGAGGATTCTGTTCACGATGCTTTGCTTTCTGTTATGGACAAACAGATTGAAGAAACAATGAGGACAATTGCAGCTGGTTTTCTCATCACCGCAGATCTTATGAGTACAAAGATTGGAAGTTTATCTGAAGGTCAAAAAGGTCTGGTTGCTTTTGCTAGGCTTGTCTTACAAAAACCAGGTTTACTTATTTTGGATGAACCGACCAACCATATCAATTTTCGTCACATTCCAGTGATTGCCGAAGCTTTGAATAGATACGAAGGAGCAATGGTTTTGGTTAGTCACATTCCGGATTTTGTAGATAAAATTAGAATTGACGAAGTCCTAGATTTGGAAAAATAGGTTTGCGGAGGCGAAGTTGGGAAAGCATTGCGCCAGATTGTAATTACCTGTAATATCGAAATATGTCTATATTTTCTTATGTTCGCAAACATTCATTTTTGGCCGGAGTAACCTTTGTTTTATTGGTTTTCTTGGCGATCTTTATTGGTACAAACAGTGGGAAAGAAGATGCCTCTTTGAAGGCAAATGATCTCATCAAGAAAGTAACTGTTGCAAATGTTCAGCAATTCAAGAATGGGGATGATTTTGTTTTTGCAAACGGTACAGTCGTCTCCCGTGGCCAGGCCGATCTAAAAAGTCAGGTCTCTGCTCCTGTAAAAACAATATATCGATCAATTGGGGACACGATCTATGCTGGCGATATTATTTTGGAATTAGAGAACAGTGATATTCGTGCCAGTCTTGCACAAGCAAAGGCTTCACTTTCTTTGGTTTATGGACAAGACCAAAGTGCCAAGAGCAATGCGGTAGATAGGGTAAGAGATAGTTATATCAAGGCATATGAAGCAGTGATTACAAATATAGATCCAATACTTTTTAATAATGATGGTAACTATGGTAGATTTACCTCAAATGTTGTTGATTACAAATTAAGCAGTAATATAATAACGACCAGAATTGATCTTTATGACATTTTCCGTAAGTGGGAAAAACTTGGCATTGGTCTCAGTGAAAAATCAGATAATGAAGAGATAGTTTCTGCTATCAAAATTGCTCAAAAAAATTTGGCAGTAGTTGATAAATTGCTCGGTTATATGTCAGAAGCAATCAATAATTCTGCATTGCATGCATCGGGCATGTTTCTAACTTCAATAAATAGTTGGAAAGTTATTGTTTCTACTTCTAGAGCATCGATCAACAATACCAGTACTTCATTGATAAATGTATTATCGACGCTTTCTTCTGTAAAAGATTCTGACGAACAGAGTTCTTCTGCTAGTGTTGTTGTTGCCTCCTCTGGGGTCCGCGCTCTCGAAGTTCAATTGGCCAAGACTATTATTCGTTCGCCGATCAATGGTAAAGTCGCAGGCTTACCTCTTGGTGTTGGGGAATTGGCTTCTCCAGGACAACTGTTGGCAACAGTTGTTGGCGGGCAAGGTCTGGAAATCAGAGCTTATGCAAGTGGTGAAGATATAAATAGAATAAAAGTTGGTTCACAAGTTAAGATTGGAAATTTTGCAGGTTTTGTCGAAAGCGTTGCCCCAAGTGTCAGTATTACCAATAGGAAAGTGGAGGTTAAAATTGCTGTTACCGATGAGTCCACCGCAACGACTTCCACAGAAAAGTTGGTTATAGGTCAAAATGTTTCTGTCTTGATTAAGGCAGATACAGATTTATCCAAAGTTTCAAAGGACATTGTCTACAAATTGCCAATTCAAAATGTAAAAATCGTTCCCGGTGATGCCTATGTCTTTACAGTTGAAGATTCAAAAATCAAGAAGAATCAAGTCATTTTGGGTGAAGTCGAGGGTGAGTTTATTGAGATAGTTGGAGGACTGAGTGACAATATGAACATTGTCACTCCGGTGTATGAATTGGATGAAGGGGAGGAAGTGGTGGTTGAATAATTTTTATGATGGTACGGCTCCTCACCACTGAATCAGGTACGATAATCATATGGCAAACAATAATGAACATTCATCGGATAGTAGATATTTAGATCGGTTGGAATTTCGACCCGAGCTTAGAAAGACTTGGCTCAATTATTTCGTAACAAATTTTAGAGTAGTAATACTTCTGATTATTCTAACTACAATTTGGGGGCTTTATTCATTTTCAATTCTTCCGCGCGAATCAAGTCCTGAAGTTAAGATTCCTATTGCTGTTGTAACTACAATATATCCTGGAGCTTCACCCAAAGATGTCGAACAGTTTGTAACCCGAAAGATCGAAACAGAACTAGCCGGACTTCGTGGTCTAGATAAGATCACTTCCAATTCATACAATTCGATCTCCTCTATTACTGTGGAATTTGATGCCAAGGCCGATGTTGAGAGTTCTATTCGGTTGCTTCGCGACAAGGTCGCTGATGCTAAACCAAAAATTTCAACTGATGCCGAAGATCCAGTTGTCACAGAAATATCTCTAGATGATATGCCAATCTGGACAATATCGATCACTGGTCCCTATGATGGTTTTACCCTTCGAAGATATGCTGAGGAAATCCAGACAGAACTCGAGAAGATCTCTGGTGTACGCGAAATAAATATTTCCGGAGGAGACGAAAGGCAATTTGAGATTGCTTACAGACCAGATCTGTTGCGATTTTATGGAGTAACGATAAATGAAGCTAATCAAGCCGTACTCTCCGCGAATACTGCTATTCCTTCCGGAAATTTTGAAAGCAGGTCATTTATTGTTCCAATAAGAACCAATTTGGAATTAGATACAGTAGAACAGATTGCAAGCATACCAGTTTCCCATAATGAAAATGGAGTTACGATAATGCTTCGCGACATTGCCAATGTTACAGAAAAAGCAGTCAAGAAAACCTCTTATTCTAGGTTGTCAATCGAAGGTTCTAATCCAAAGAATTCTGTCACTTTGTCTTTGGTGAAGAGGCAAGGAGCGTCTATTTTGGATACAGTAGATGAAGCCAAAGAAACAGTAGAAAAAACAATTGCCAATTTTCCTCCAGGTATAACATTTGATGTCGGTACCGATATGGCCAAGCAAGTCAGGACTGATTTTGACCAGCTTACTCACGATTTCTTTTTAACAGTTATCTTTGTCTTTTTGATTTTATTTTTGATTGTAGGTCTTAAGGAAGCTCTGGTTGCAGGGCTCGCTATACCGCTAGTGTTTTTCGTAACATTTGGCATGCTTCAATTTCTTGGAATTTCTTTGAACTTTTTATCATTGTTTTCTCTGATTCTTTCCCTCGGTCTCCTTGTCGATGATGCGATCGTCGTGGTCTCGGCTACAAAACAATATTTGAATACTGGAAAGTTTACTCCTGAAGAAGCGGTACTTTTGGTTTTGAATGATTTTAAACTTGTACTTTTGACTACTACTTTGGCAACTGTTTGGGCATTCTTACCGCTACTATTTGCTTCAGGTATTATGGGTCAATATCTAAAATCCATTCCGATTACGGTCTCCATTACTCTTATTGCCTCACTTTTGATTGCCCTTATGATCAACCATCCTTTAGCCGCGGTTCTCGAGAGAATAAGACTTACCCGAAGATTTTTCTTTATTATTGAAGCGGTCTTGGCAATATTTATTGGAATTCTATTTTATACTGGAGGAACATTTGCTTATGTTCTTGGGGCAATTCTTGTTTTAGTTGAGATCTTCCTTATCTACTGGTATGAAAGAGGGGGACGGATTGTAATGGAGAAAAATCGAGAGCTCGTTGATCGTGAATGGGAGAGTGATGATTTGATCAAGCAAAAATTGAGATCACAAGGTAATAGAGAACACGAAAATTTCTTTGGCAGACTTATTCACGGTATATTGGATTTCCACAAAGTTTTGCCAGTATATGAAAAATATTTCCGCTACTACATTCTTGATAAAAAGCGCAGACGCTTTGTTCTAGGTGGGGTAGTTCTTCTATTTATTGTTTCAGTCAGTCTAATACCTCTTGGCCTTGTAAAGAGTGTATTTTTCCCTCTTCAGGACGGTAGTTATGTTTTTGTTGATATTAGAACACCCGTAGGTACCAATCTAGAAGAGACTGATAAAAGAGTTAGGGTTATTGAACAAAAATTGCTCGGATATGGAGATGTGGCGAATATGTCAACAATCATTGGCCAACCAAGTGCTAATTCGGGATCATTTGGTGCCGGTTCTGGATCTGCCAATTTGGCCTCGGTCACCCTTACATTGAAAGATAAAAAAGATAGAGAGATGGCTTCATATAAACTGGCTGATAAGATTCGCAGTGATCTTTCAGATTTTTCCCAAGGAATAGAAATCAGGATTTCTACAGAGTCTGGTGGTCCACCAGCTGGTTCTGCTTTTGAGGCACAAGTCGCCGGAGATGATCTAGATAAGCTGACTACGATCGTCCGAGATCTAAAACCGATGCTTGCTTCTATACCGGGAGTAATAAATGTAAATGTTTCCCAAAAAGATTCTGTACCTGAATACACATTTAATTTTGATCCAATCAAACTTGAAGAAAATAATTTGAGCTTTGCTTCTGTAGGATCAGTGCTTCGTACCGCAGTTTCTGGGGTGGAGCTGACGAAAATTGTTCGAGGTGAGAAGGAGATAAAACTGATCGCAACCTTTGATGAGAGATCAATACCTGATCTTGCGGCCATCCAAAATTTGGAGATTTTGAACAATCGGAGAGAGTCGGTTTATTTGAAGGATGTTGCTAAAATTGAACTTAGACCTGCAGTTGATGTTATAACTAGGATTGATCAGAAACATACAGTTATTCTCTCTGCTGGTGCAGACTCTACTACCAATGGTCAAGCAATACTAAAAGAGTTCAATAAAAAACTCGAAAGCTATAACATGCCAAACGGTTACGGCGTTTCTTTTGGTGGAGAAAATGAACAAAATGCCGAATCGGTCGCGTCGGTCTTGAGGGCTATGCTTATTGCTCTAGTCTTGATTGTTGCTACGCTTATTATTCAATTTAATTCCTTCCGAAAAGCAATCATTGTTCTTGTTCCAATACCATTGGCCTTGATCGGTGTATTTATCGGTATGGCAATATTCAATGTTCCGTTAAGTTTCCCGGGCCTCATCGGTATCCTGGCTCTTTTTGGAATTGTAGTTAAAAACGCAATTATTCTTGTCGACAAAATCAATCTTAATATTCGAAGTGGAATTTTATTTGAAGACGCGGTCGCCGATGCCGGCAAGTCTCGTCTGGAAGCGATCTTTATCACTTCTATCTGTACGATTGTCGGTATTCTGCCAGTCACGCTTTCAAATGAGCTATGGCGTTCTTTGGGTGGGGCAGTGATCTTTGGTCTTAGTCTATCTTCTTTTCTAACCCTCTTTATCGTTCCGGCATTCTTCTTGGTTTTGGTGAAGGACAAGAAACAGCATTATTAACACAAAATCCGCCGAAGCGGATTTTGATGTCTAGCGAGATACTCTGTTTTAGCAACCTGTCAAAAGTATATTGTATTGATAGTAAAAAAACAAGTTTACAACATAAGTTGTTTGTGTTTTTATCTACGTGATGGGTGGACCATACGGGAGTCGAACCCGTTAGACTCTGGTTGCTAAAACAGAGTCGACACCGTGTCTATGGCCCACCGGATGTGTTAAACATTCCGTAACGACAAGCTTATCAAACGGAGATCAAGATTTAATGAAAAAGTGATAAAGAAATGATGAAGATTTTGCAATTTTGACTGACCTTGATAAAAAACCAGTAAATGAGATAATTTTGGTATTACTTAATAATTTTAATTATATGGAGGGACATGACCCTAAATTTGATGACATGTATGCTGCTGCTGAAGGTAACGAGGAAGTAAATCGAAAAGCTGCTGCACAAATTATTGTCGATGATTCTGAAGGCAAGATCACTTATGAAGAGGCTTTAAAAATTGTTGATCGTAATCGTGTTAGTAAAACAGAAGGCAATCCTGAAGTGTTACATAGTAAGACTACAATAGGACAAAGTACTAATGGTCCAAAAAAAACAAGCTGGGTTTTCGAAGTGGAAGAAAAAAAAGAAGCATTGGGCGAGTTCCTTCGTGAGCATAGTCAAGGTGGTAATTTCGGTGTGCCTATCCCTGAGGAAAAACCAAAACCTTAATTTATTTTTAATTTATACATAAAACAAAATCCCGCCGATGCGGGATTTTGTTAAGCTTCGAAACGGTCTTTTTTCTCCAACCTCATCAATGGTTATATTATAGTCGATTAAAATGTTTTGCCAACTGTTTGTGGCCCGGGAGGGAATCGAATTCGCAAGTTTGCCCCTAACCCCTAATCTGTGTTATAGTGTGCTGGTGAAAAACAAGAAATACACGGTAAAGGGGATCGTTTCGACCACCGCGAAGGGGGTCGGTTTTGTTGATGTGCCAAAGGCTGGTGGTAATGGAAAAAGTAAAATTGATCGGGATGATTCTATTCACATTGAAGTTGGGTTTTTGAATACCGCATTGAATGGCGATATGGTCGAAGTGGTTGTACAAGAAAAGAGGGTTGCCGGAAAAATTGAAAAAGAAGGTGAAGTTATAAAGGTTATCTCTAGAGCCAGAGAAAATTTTGTTGGAACAATAAAAATGGACAACGGTGGATTCATCGTTGTACCAGATGATAAGAAAATGTATACCAACTTTATTTTAGTCAAAGAAGATGTTGGCAAAGTGAAAGTAGATGATAAAGTCTATGTAAAGATGATTCCATGGCCGAACGCTGAGGCTTCCCCTCAGTGTAGAGCCATCCGCGTCCTCGGTCAAAAAGGTAATAACAATGTAGAGATGGAATCTATTGTCCTAGAAAGTGGTTTTGAGATAGGCTTTCCAGGATCTGTAGAAAAAGAGGCAGAAGAGATAGAAAAGAATGAAAAAATCATAAGCAAAGAAGAGATTGCAAAGCGTCGTGATATACGCGGAACTTTGACTTTCACTATTGACCCATTTGATGCAAAAGATTTTGACGACGCTATTTCATTTAGAAAACTGACTAATGATGAAATTGGGAAGATGGGCCTCAAAGGCACTGGTCCATTTTATGAAATTGGAGTACATATCGCCGATGTTTCTCATTATGTTCGCGAAGGTAGCGCTCTCGACAAAGAAGCCGTCAAGCGCGGTTGTTCCATATATCTCGTCGATAGGACTATTCCAATGTTGCCCGAAACTCTTTCAAACGACCTATGTAGTCTCAATCCTGGAGCAGATAAATTGAGTTTTTCTGCAATATTTGTCATGGATCATAAAGCTCATATTCACTCGCGCTGGTTTGGTAAGACTGTCATGAATTCTGATCACCGTTTTACATACGAAACTGCACAGGCCGTGACAGAAGGAGATGCGAACTTGGTCAAAAAATATTCCAATGGCTTGCAAACACCGGACTCTGTAAATGCGGGTATGAAATATCGAGATGTTTTAGTTACTCTAAATAGTCTGGCCAAAATACTCCAAAAAGAAAAGTTCAGTAAAGGAGCAATAGAATTTGAAACTGAAGAAATAAAGTTCCGCCTAGACAAAGACGGTAAGCCAATAGGAGTAGATCTGAAGCAAAGACTCGATACCCATAAGCTAGTAGAAGAGTACATGCTTCTAGCCAATAGAGAAGTGGCAAAATTTATCCATGATTCTATAAAAAGAAAAGGCAACAGAGATACAGGAGCAATATATCGTATTCATGATGTGCCAGATAAAGAAAAGATCACAAATCTTTCAATCTTTGTCAAAGCTTTGGGTTATGATCTCAAAACCAAAGATGGTGAAGTTACTGCAAAGGATTTCAATAATCTTCTTGATCAAATCGAAAATACCCCTCACGAATCTCTAATTAGAACTGCGGCTATCCGCTCTATGCAAAAGGCGGTCTACTCGACCAAGAACATTGGTCACTTCGGCTTGGCTTTTGATTTTTATACCCACTTTACCTCACCGATTCGTCGTTACCCCGATCTACTTGTTCACCGGGTTCTAGAAAAACATCTAAAAGATGAACCTTTCAATGATCGTGATATTGTAGCTTTCCAAAAGATCGCCGAGACTTCTACCGATAGGGAAATAGATGCTGCTGATGCAGAGAGAGCTTCAAAGAAACTTAAGCAAGTTGAGTACATGAGTACTAGAGTTGGTCAAAGTTTTCGGGGTACTATTTCTGGTATTACAAAGTGGGGTATTTATGTTGAAGAAAAGGAAACGAAGTCAGAAGGAATGATTGGTTTTCGTAACCTCGGTGATGATTTTTACAATTTTGATCCAAAGACCTATTCTGTCTCTGGTGAGAAAAAAGGTCAGAAATTTACTCTCGGAGATACTGTTACATTCAAAGTGATCTCCGCTGATCTTGAAAAAAGAACTTTGGATTACGCGATTGTTTAGGATGTAGTTATTACGAGCCAAATCGCAGGTGTTTTTGATGGGAGGGGAACGAACATACCTTTTGAAAAAGGCCCTTCGGAGCGCCTCTGGATCGGAAATTTTCAAACCCAAAATAGAGGCGCGAGAAGAGACGGCCTTGCGAGGTTCCCGCTCTTCGAGCAAGGCCGATCGTGACTTTTTCAAAAGGTATGTTCATTCCCCTTCTCTACGTGCTAAAATACCCTCAAGTCCTGCTATGCGTATGCAACGCATCGTTATAGTGCCTGCCATTTATCTTTTATCGGCACTAACTAAAAATTAAATATGAATAAGATACGACAGAGATGTCAGGTATTTTTTGATCGGTTAAGAGAATATTCACGCACAAATATAAAAGTTTTCGCTATAGCGGTCGGATTTGTAATAGTTTGTTCTTTGATGATCGGATATATGGCCTCGAGTACCTATCATGGTTCTCAGTTTAGAATTGTTTATTCTTTAGACAAAAGACAAAATGACAAAGAAATAATCCGACTGATAGATGAAGCCGACAAATACATCTATTTTGCGATCTATTTTTTCACAAAGGAAAATATAGCCCGAGCACTTATCCGCGCCAAGCAAAGAGGTCTTGTAGTCTGGGGAATAACAGATAGAGGTGCAAGTATGGAAAGTAATGAAAAGATTATAGATGAATTGAGGAAAGCCGGTATAGCGGTAGAAGTGCAAAAACATGAAGAAGGTATCATGCACCTAAAAACGATTGTTACGGACAAAGCATACGCGTCCGGTAGTTACAATTGGACATCATCGGCTACGGTCGTAAATGATGAGATATTAGAAATTGGTAAAAATAATTTGGTCCGCAAAAAGTATTTGGCTATCATTCAGAAATTACTAACTAAAAATCAATCTTCAACAATGATTCAGAATAAATAATATGAATACTAAAAAATTAAATTTGAAAGAATTATATTTAAAGCATAAAGAAAAAATTATTGGCACTTTTGTTTTTGTGGTATTTGTTTTTGGATTGTTTACAATGCTTCAGGCAAGGTTTGGTGATAAAGTCATAAAACCACAAGATCGAATGATGGTGGAAGAGGGTGGCAATAAAGAGATTTCAAGTACAAAATCTACAGATCTGGATTCGAACGAGATACCGGAATACGACTTTACCGAAGCGATGGATCATGTCGGTGAAAAAGCAAAAGTAAGTGGCGAAGTGTTACGGGTATTTACCGCAAAGAGTGGAGTCACATTCCTAGATTTCTGTGAAGATTTTAGTGATTGTCCCTTTTCGGCTGTTATCTTTGCTTCAGATGCAAAAAAATTTTCTGATGTGAGTAAGTACCAAAGGGAAGTCGTCATTACTGGTGTAATCAAATCTTACAATGGCAAGGCTGAGATAATCCTCAAAAATCCAGAGCAGATCGAGTAAGGTTGCCTGCTTTGCTATTTAGATATTACGGATGTAATATTATCGGATAATGTCACATAAAATAGAATATCCCAAGGTAACAATTTCCGATGTTCTTCGGGAGTATTTTCGTGTTGCTAGGCCGTATTGGTTGTCTTTTGTGATAGTTGCTATTAGTACGATTGTTCCGGTTGTTGCTGGTGGCATCATAGTGCCAATCTACTACAAGAACTTTTTTGATATATTGACTGTTAAGGTCAGTTCAGAAATTCTTTCAGTAGAACTAGTACATACAATTTTTCTTATTGCCCTAATGAATCTTGTGGCATGGGCAGGATACAGGGCATATGGCTTTACTATGGTCCATTTACAGACAAGAATCATGAACAATTTGCGTCAGAATGCTTATGAATATCTAATTGGGCATACATATACATTTTTCACTAATACTTTTAGTGGTTCTCTGGTTCAAAAGATAAATAGATTCATGCGCTCATTTGAGAGAGTGACTGACAGGTTTTTTGGAGAAATAATTCCTATTTTTGTAAAGATCATCGGAGTTTGCTTGGTCCTTTGGTACATACAACCAACTTTTGTCTTTTTTATTCTTGGTTGGGTGATATTTTTTCTTATCCTTTCCCTCATTTTTTCTCGCTGGAAGATTCCTTACGATATCAAAGCTGCAGAAGTTGAATCCAAAGCATCTGCTTCACTTGCAGATAGTCTGTCCAATCATGCCACAATCCAAATGTTCAATCGTTTTGATCACGAATCCGCACTTTTTGGACAGGTCAATAAAGATCATGCGATTGCGATGAAGAATAAATGGAATGCTGCCAATTATATAGAGGCAATACAATCGTTTATAAATCTCGGAATTGAGTTTTTGATTTTTTATGTGGCAATCAAATATTGGGGCTTGGGATTGATATCGATCGGTACCTTTGTCCTTATTCAAATTTACATCCTGAGTCTTATGGACGCTTTTTGGGGTTCAAGTCGCATACTTCGTGACCTCTATGAAGCCTTTGGCGACGCAAAAGAGATGACAGAAATCTTGCGGATGGCGCATGGGATAAAGGATAGTAAAGATGCGAAACCATTGACTGTTACCTCGGGTAATATTGTTTTGAATAATATTCGTTTTGCTTTTGGAGAAGACAAAGTGATACTCGATAATGTTAGCCTCAACATTTCGGCCGGGGAAAGAATCGCTCTCATCGGTCCATCTGGTGCTGGCAAATCTACTCTGACTCGATTGCTATTGCATCTTTATGATATTCAAGGTGGATCTATATCCATAGACGGACAAGATATAAGTAAAGTTACGCAAGGTAGTCTTCGGGAATCTATATCCTTTGTACCCCAGGATCCGATACTCTTTCATAGAACTTTGATGGATAATATTCGCTATGGAAGGACAAATGCAACAGATGAGGAAGTGATAGCGGCGGCTAAGCTAGCTCATTGTCATGAATTTATTTCATCTCTAACTCTTGGTTATGAGACTTTCGTCGGTGAACGAGGTATCAAACTTTCTGGAGGTGAACGCCAGCGTGTGGCTATTGCAAGAGCGATACTCAAAAATGCACCGATACTTATTTTGGACGAAGCTACCTCAAGTCTAGATTCTAATTCTGAAATGTTGATCCAAGATGCTTTGGAGACCTTGATGAAGGGAAAGACGGTTATTGTCATTGCTCATCGTCTCTCGACTATTCGAAAGATGAATAGAATTGTGGTAATCGATAACGGAAAAATTTTGGAGCAAGGTGCCCATGATGAATTGTTGGCTATAAATGGTCTCTATGCCAAGCTCTGGTCTTTGCAGTCCCACGGTTTCATCTCGTCTGCTGGTGCGGAAAAGGGGGAGGTGAAGAAAGAGAAGGAAGTGGAAGAATAGGTGTATCAGCGTAGATTTACTTGATATGTCATTAGAGCTAGATGAATGGGGGGATAATTGACAAAGATTCCCGATATACTGTAATTGTTTGTAATGACAATTTTAGTAAATTAGCTTAAATACCATGTATATTAGCCGTAAAATAGAGCACCAAATTACAGCCAGTCTTAATTCAAAAGAAATTATTGCCGTCATCTGTCCTCGTCAATGTGGGAAGACAACACTTCTTAAACATATTTCTGATAGCCTCGGTAACACGAATTTTTAAGTTTCGATGATTTGAAAGTATTACAGATGTTTGAAGAGAATATTGACGCCTTCATCATCAATTATATCAAAGGAAATAGATATATATTTATAGACGAATTTCAATATGCAAAAAATGGTGGAAAGAAATTAAAATACATTTACGATTCAAATGATATCAAAATATTCATTTCAGGATCATCAGCAATAGATCTTACTATTCAGGCAGTAAAATATCTTGTAGGAAGAGTCTTTGTTTTTAATTTATATCAATTTGATTTTGAGGAATTTATTCAAGCAAGGAAACCAGAATATATTTCGATACTTCGGAAGATGCATAAAGCTTTTGACTCTGGTCAAATCAGTAGTGTTTACAATGTAGTTCATAAAGAACTCATTGACCTATATGAAGAGTATGCTATTTATGGTGGATACCCTAGAGTGGTTCTTGAGAACGATACAGCTGAAAAGATTAGAGTGCTGGGATCTATTTTAGTACATATTTTTTAAGAGAAATTAGAGATATTATGGGTCTTATTGATGATTATAAGATGAATAAATTGATACAATCTTTAGCTTTACAGATTGGAAATTTGATCGACTTTAATAATCTTAGCAAGGCTTCAGAATTTTTGTACCGACCTCTTAAGGGATATATCAATATTCTTGAAAAAACTTTCATTTGTTCTTTAGTGAGGCCATATTTTATGAATAAAACATCAGAAATTGTGAAGAATCCAAAAGTTTTTTTCTATGATACTGGGATGAGGAATATAATTATTAATGATTTTAGAGGATTAAAAGATCGGTCTGATGGAGGTGCGTTACTTGAGAATGCTGTTTTTCAAGAGCTTATCAAACAAGGAAAGAGTGTGAAATATTGGAGGACAAAACAAAAACAAGAGATAGATTTCATTATTGAAGGAGGAAATAAGAATATCTCTGCGTTTGAGGTTAAAATGGATTATGATTCCGGTACTAATAAAAGCTTGAATTTTTTTGCTGAAAAATATTTAGGTACGAGAAAAGCAATTTTGTATTTATATAAAAGTGATAGTTCTAATGATTCAAATCAGTCAATAAAATATCCGGTGTATTCGATCTAATTCCTAGATATTTGCTGATTATATTTTTGTAAAAAAACAGATTACTGAAGTTTGTGCAATAAAATTTGTCAAGCCAGTTTCCGTATTTCCATGCTACAATTGCTGTATTAGCAGAATAATCTACATATCTTATGTCTACACCATTTCACGGAAATATTGAGGAATTGACTCTGGCAAATGAAAATTTTAGGCAAGTCATTTTCACTGCACCACACTGTCAGCTGGTCTTGATGTCTATCACAGTCGGAGGGGAGATCGGTGTTGAAACACACACTGCCAACGATCAGTTTTTTCGTTTCGAACAAGGTGAGGGGAAAGCTGTTATTGCAGGCAAAGAGTATGAGATAAAAAATGGCACTGCGATATTAATCCCTTCTGGTACCGAGCACAATATTATAAATACCGGCTCAGTGCCATTAAAATTGTACACAATCTATTCGCCAGCACATCATATAGATGGTCGTATTCATGTTACTAGGGAAGATGCGATCAATGATACTGAAGATCAAAAGTAGTCATTTACCTTCCTTTCCTCTATACTTCCCTCATGACTCAGAAGGATGCGCTCAAAATTTTAAAAACTGGTAAAAATGTCTTTATCACTGGTCCAGCTGGTAGTGGTAAGACATTTGTGTTAAATGAATACATCAGATACCTGAAAGATCACGAAGTACCTATCGGTATTACTGCCTCGACCGGCATCGCTGCTACACATATGGGCGGAGTTACGATTCATTCTTGGACAGGAATAGGGGTGAAGGATCATCTAAGGCTGGAAGATATAGAAGAGATCGGTGCAAAGAGTTATATAAAAAATAAAGTCCAAGAAGCAAAAGTTTTGATTATCGATGAGGTTTCGATGCTTCATCATTTTAGATTGGATATGATCAATCGAGTCTTAAAGCATGTCAGACGCTCGACCGAACCATTTGGTGGATTACAGGTTGTACTTTGTGGAGATTTTTTTCAATTACCTCCAGTCGCTAGAATGGGTGAACCAGAAGCAAGTTTTATTTACAATTCACAATCATGGAAAGAGGGTAATTTTGCTGTTTGTTACCTACACGAAAATTTTCGACAAAATGACGATCCCGTTTTGTCTATACTCAATGAAATCCGAACCGGTGAAGTGAGTGAAGAAGCAAGAGAGATGCTCCAAAGAAGACACTACAAAATTGCTTCTAATTCTCCAGAAAATGAATTGACATATGATGTCAAAGAGCCCGCTTCGACTGCGATCGAATCAACAAGACTTTTTACTCACAATGTTGATGTTGATGTTATCAACAATCGTGAACTTTCAAAGGTAAATGAAAATGAAATCATTTATGAAATGACCACAAAAGGCAAAAAACCCTTGGTCGAAGCACTGAAAAAGTCATGTTTGGCTCCAGAGATTTTGCGTCTCAAAAAAGGCGCCAGAGTAATGTGTGTAAAAAATAATTTTGATAAAGGTTATGTCAATGGCACGCTCGGCGTAGTCATTTCTTGTGCTCCGTATTCAAATCCCATAATCCGGACGGCCAGTACGCCAGATTACCCAGATGGTAGAAAGATCGAGATCGAAATGGCAACTTGGGTGATAGAGGATGGTGATAAAATTTTAGCAGAGCTTCATCAATATCCTCTTCGTCTGGCATGGGCGATCACAGTTCACAAGAGTCAGGGTATGAGTTTGGACAAAATTGAAGTTGATCTTTCAAAAGCATTCGAACCTGGAATGGGTTATGTCGCCCTGT
Organism: uncultured Candidatus Saccharibacteria bacterium; assembly: GCA_964394505.1. Taxonomy (GTDB): domain Bacteria; phylum Patescibacteriota; class Minisyncoccia; order Phycocordibacterales; family PALSA-1337; genus C7867-002. The sequence goes on from CAYMXR010000007.1 coordinate 27,254, forward strand.
CACGAGTCAGAACATTGGCCGGACTATCAATTCTTGGTTTTAGTGAAAATGCTTTAAAAGTTAACGAAGAGGTTTTGGAATACGACCGACACTTGAAAGAGCTATCGAATAGAGCCGAAAGGGTATTGGAATCAATTGACGAAAAAGATATTATTCAAAGCCAAAATGAATTTTTGGCCAAGGTTGCACCTCTCTACGCCATTGGTGGTGGATCATTACAAAAAATCAAAAAAGGAATAAGCAAAAAAACTCCAAAGCCAAAAGTTTTGACATGTGACATGACCTACTCAATGATTATTGCAGGAAAATCTATTGCCAAAATAGCAGAAGAGAGAAATATCAAAGAGGAAACTGTTATTGACCAAGTTGAACAATTATTGACAGGTGGTAAAAATGTTACCAAGACTTTGAATTTGAGCGATATTATTTATTTCAAAAAAGAAATACCGGCGAAACATTTTAGTGAAATAGAGAAAGCGTTAGATCAAGTTGCCCAAGAGCAGGGTGGTGACACATTACCGACCCTTTCGCCAGTCAAGATGCGAGTCAATCCAAATATTTCATGGAAAGAGATTAAACTTGCAAGAATATTATTGGGATATATCAAAAAAGGTGGCACAAAATAACATGGTAGATATTGTCGTCTTTCAGGGGATCGACTGTGAACTTGTTCGAAGTACGAAGGCTCGATCGGTTCGAATTTCTATTTATCCAAATTGCAATGTTAAGGTGACAGCTCCTTTCATTGTTCCAGAATTTATAATAAAGAAATTTGTCTTTGCCAAGAAAGATTGGATAACAAAAAAGCTTGAGCATTTTCGCAAGAATCCCGTTTCGAAAGAAAGATTATTATTGAGTAATTTAGGTCGCAAAGATTTTTTGGCCAATAAAGATAAGGCCCTATCTCTCGCGAGGTTAAACCTCGAGAAATTTAACCAACACTACAAACTTTCATACAAAAAGATCACGATCAGGAATCAAAAATCTCGTTGGGGAAGTTGCTCGCATAATGGCAACATGAGTTTCAATTATAAAATAGTATTTTTACAGCCTGAGTTACAAGATTACATCATCGTTCATGAATTGTGCCATATAAAAGAGTTAAATCATTCAAAAAGATTTTGGGATTTGGTGGGGGAAAAGATATCGAACCACAGAGAGTTGAGAAAAAAACTCAAGGATCTCTAGATCGTTGTTCATGTTTAATTACGATCATTATACGACAAATCAGTCTATGCTTCAGTATTTATGATTTCAAATTCTCAAATATATGTTATTATAGACACATGGCAAAAAGAGCATCAGTCCAAAAGAAAACCTCGCGTTCAAGGAAGACCAAAAAGCGCTTGGCAAAGAAGTTTGCTTGGAAGAATAAGAAATAGGTTGTGGAATAGCAGAATAAAATTCTTAATAACCACTTATCCCTTCTTTGCTTCTCGATAAATATTCGGGGCTACGAAGGGCAAGCAAGTTTGTCGCATTTTGAAATTGCTTGCACTTCGTAGCTCGTAGCGAAGCGGAGAGCGTAGAAGTGAAAATTGGTTATTGATCATTAATTCCTCACTTCTTTTTTCGTAACTCAATCCCCAATTCCCTCATCTGTTTTTCTGTAATCTCACTAGGCGCACCCATCATGAGATCTTTACCTTCGCCGGTTTTGGCAAAAGCGATAACCTCGCGAATGTTTGGTTCATTTTCCAGAAGCATCATGAGTCTATCGAAGCCCCACGCGATCCCGCCATGGGGTGGCGTACCACAAGATAGTGCGCTAAGCATGTGACCAAAGTTTTTCTCGATTCTTGCATCCTCATAACCCATTATTTGGAAAGTTGTTTTCAAAGCTTCAGGTTTATGATTTCTGATACTTCCACCTGCGACTTCGTTGCCATTCATAACCATGTCGTATTGAGTGGTCAAAATATCGCCTATATTTTCTTTTTTCATAAACATCTCCATGTGCTGTGGTTGAGGAGCAGAAAAAGGATTGTGAGTAAATGTCCAACCACTCGGAGAATCCGGATCTTTTTCGAAGAATGGCCAGTCTATTACCCAAAGAAACGCTAGAAGATTTTTGTCATTTTTGTCTTTGCGGATATCTGGTTTGTCGACGCCGTATTTTGCCATAACATCTTTGTATGACATAACAGGGAATGGTATCTCTTGAATAACTTTTTCAGGGTAAACATTTTTGATCGTCTCGATCATAACTTTTTCATTTATAGCCATGACATCTTTCATTTCTACAAAACTCATTTCCATATCCATTTGAGTGAATTCTGGTTGACGATCACCACGGGTGTCTTCATCGCGAAAACATCTAGCAAATTGAAAATATTTTTCAAAACCAGCGGTCATGAGTAATTGTTTGTATTGTTGAGGAGATTGAGGAAGAGAGTAGAATTTACCATTTTCAAGCCTGGATGGTACAACATAGTCTCGAGAACCCTCGGGTGTAGTTGCTGACATATACGGAGTCTCGATCTCGGTAAATCCTTCTTTTACAAAAGAATTTCGAACAGTAAGCATGACTTTGTTTCTATTCCTTATGTTTTTCTGCATTCGAGCACGACGAAGATCTAGGAATCTATATTTGAGTCGGACATCTTCACCAATCTCCGAGCCGTCACTTCTCACATCTAGTGGGGGAGTCTCTGCTTCGTTTAGAACTTCTATCTGTTTGAGTTCTAGTTCGATAGCGCCGTTTGCTTCGTCCTTTGCTATCATTTTTTCTGGGCGTTTATTGACTATGCCTTTGGCACATACGACCCATTCAGATCGCACTTTGCTTGCAACCTCATGCGCTTCTTTGTTATTTGGCAATGCAACAGACTGAATCTTGCCAGTCATATCACGAAAATCGATAAAGATCAGTTTTCCATGATCACGACGCACATCTACCCAACCCGAAATAGATACTTCTTCTCCTAACCTGCTATTTAGATCTTTTATATATGTTCTTTGCATACCTCGAATATTAGCTAATATTCCCCTGAGGTGCAACCTAGCCTAGGTGGCGAGGTGAGACCTCGCCCCGCGATATGCTATAATCCGACATTATGAATAATCAAATCAAAGAAAAGGCTCCACTTATCTTAGCCGAGATAAAGAAAGCCAAGTCAGTTTTGTTACACTGCCATCCATCACCAGACCCAGATTCTGTTGGGTCAGCTTTGGCGATGAAGTTTGCAATCGAGCAGTTGGGTGGTAAAGCGACCGTTATAAAGGGGGACTCTGAGATTCCACAAGCCTTCATGCATTTTCCTGGTGCAGACCAGATTTTGATGAAGAGTTTTTGGGAGATTGATCCTAGTGATTACGATCTTTTCATTATAGTTGATTCGGCTCTCTCGGGCGTTTCTAGGTTAAAACCTGTAACCGAACTTCCATCAAGCATGATGGTTATAAATATCGATCATCACAAAACCAATAATGGAGATGGGAAGATCAATATTGTTGAACCTAGTTATCCGGCCGTTGCTCAACTTCTCTACGATCTGTTCATCGAAATGGGAATAAAGATCACACCAGAGATTGCTGGTAATTTGTTTGTTGGGATATATACCGATACTTCTTTCAAGTATGAGGGGACAAATGCCGATACCTTTAGAGTTGCCTCTGAATTGGTAAAAATATATCCGCAATTTCCAAAAATGATTTCTGATATGCAAAATTCCAACACAATAAAAGATATTGAATTTCAAGGTCTAGCATTTAGTTCAATTGAAACAGCTTGCAGTGAAAAAATCCTACTATCAGTCATTCCGTTTGATGTCCTTGAATCAAAAAAGATTCCCGATGTCAGTATTTCGGCTGGCATGATATCCCCGAAATTACTTACAGTAAAAGGGTTTGATTTGTATGCTGTTATTCTGGAACCTAGACCAAATAAAATAAAAATTAGTTTCCGTACTAGTGATGCAGATAAATACGATGTCTCACTTCTGGCCACATCACTCGGTGGAGGTGGTCACAAAGCTGCCGCTGGGGCAGTGCTCGACATGCCATTAGAAGAGGCAAAAGCTTTGGTGGTATCTAAAGCCAAAGAATTGTATAATCTCTAGGCTGTATTTTGTGCGTCATTAAAATTAATTAATAGGAAATATAATGAAATCAACACGAATTTTATCCATGCTCATTGTCATTTTACTTGTGATTGCTGGTATTCATTGGTATACCAATTCTCGTCCGGATGCTTATTTTAACCAATATGGTGTAACTACGACACCTAGTCCTGTAATTCCAAAATTGGAGGTTACGGCACCAGTCAGTCAGGATCAATCTGCTACGGCACCAATTAACAATACAACTATAAAAAATAACATGCACAATGTCACAATTGAGACAAACAAAGGTACGATAGTTATAGAGACTTATGACGCCGATGCCCCAAAGACCGTAAACAATTTTGTAACACTCGCAAGCAAAGGTTTTTACAATGGATTGATCTTTCATCGAGTAATAAAAGATTTCATGATCCAGGGTGGTGATCCGACTGGTACAGGCACAGGTGGTCCAGGCTATAAGTTTGAAGATGAACTCAATCCTGCAACTGCTTCTTATAAAGCCGGTTATACTCGTGGGGTTGTGGCTATGGCAAACTCAGGACCACATACAAACGGAAGTCAGTTCTTCATTATGCACAAGGATTATCCTTTGCCACATAACTATTCAATCTTCGGTAAAGTGATATCTGGTATGGAGGTAGTTGATGCTATTGCTACAACCCAGACTGATCCAAATGATAGACCAACACAGGATGTGGTGATGAAGAAAGTTACAGCGGTGAAAAAATAGTTCAAAGTTAAAAATGCAAAGTACAAAGTTGAATCGCATTTGTGACAGAACTTTGCATTTTGAACTTTAAACTTTTCACTTAATTGCAGGCCTCGTGTTAAAATAACCCTATGTCTGAATACTATAACCCTCGTCGAACCCGAAACCTCTTTGATCCGAAAGATTCCGAGCCATTTCGAGTTAGTCGCTCCAAGATCGACCTGTTTTTGAATTGTCCACTTTGTTTTTATTTGGATACTAGGCTTGGCGTCGCTAGGCCACCCGGTTTTCCTTTTGCACTAAACTCGGCCGTTGATGCATTACTCAAAAAAGAATTCGACTTGCACCGTGCCAAAGGTAGAGCCCATCCACTAATGGATGCATATGGCTTGAAGGATATTATTCCGTTTAGTCATGAGGACCTTGATCTATGGAGAAGTAATTTCAAAGGGATGCGTTATGAATACAAGCCAGAGAATTTGCTTGTAACAGGAGCGATTGATGATATTTGGATCAATACAAAGAGCAAGGAAGTTATCATTGTAGATTACAAGTCGACGAGTAAAGAGGAAAAAGTTAATCTCGACAAAGAATGGCAGATTGGTTACAAGCGTCAGATGGAGATCTATCAATGGCTTTTTCGTCAGTCTGGTTTTGAAGTTTCCAAGACTGGATATTTCGTCTATTGCAATGGTAAGACGGATAGAGAAGCTTTTGATGCCAAATTGGAATTTGATATTGATCTTATCCCATATACCGGTGATGATGCATGGATACCAGAGGCACTCCGAGAGCTCAAAAAGTGTCTGCTTCTAGAAAAGCCTCCTAAACCAGCCAAAGAATGCGACTATTGTTCCTACAGAAAAGCCTCAAAAGAGGCGCAATTGGAGCAGGGGAGGTAACAACCCTTTTTATTTTAATTTTGGAGAAATAGAAAGATCAAAGGTATCGTTATCTTTTTCAAATTTGATACGAAAAGATTCAAAGAAGTCTTCTTGCCCCAATAAAATATCTACAGAAGGACTATCTGTAAATGCTACGGGAGTAACAATTAGTTTATCAAAATGTTTTACTTTCATAGTGACTGAAGAAATATAGGTAGAAACACGAGAGTCACCGATTCCTAGAAAATCCTTTTTAATTGCTTTGTTTAAATCAATTCCGAGTAATTTTGCATACTCAGTGTTCATCATAGTAGTGTCTGCTCCAGAATCAATTAGACCCAAGGCGTTGATATTTTCTTTTTTACCAATAAGTTCAAGTTCAATTATGGGACGTTTTGTAAGCCTTCCTTTTGTATTGGTTGAAATTGTCGTCGTATATTGAAATTTCATTATCTTAAGGTTGGGGCATAACCTAGCTCAGCCGGTAAAACGTGAGTGAAAACAGCTTTGACTTCACCAAGTTTTTCCTTGAGAGTAAAAAGTGATTTTGCAGATCCTAGAATCTTTTTGTAATCTAGAGATAAAGCCACCCACATATTTTCGTGAGATTTAGTGATTAGACTCAAATCAGGTGCTTTTATTGGTTCTGTCATGCTTTTCATTTTAACTGAAAGTTAAAATTTTTACATCTTGACTATATATCTACAATACGATATAATAATGCCGGTATTCCGCTCTTTTACATTACGAGTTCGCCGTAGCTTATAGTGGCTCAATGTGGGCCTTTGTAAGCTATGGCGAAACATCCTTTCCTTGGCCACTTCTTCTGGCATGCTCGAATGATCGAGGTGTTACAGAAGAATGGAAATTTGGGAATTGTTATGCATTAGCCGGCACAAAAAGAACATGACTAAAGTGTCTGATCAGTTCGCTGCAGCGGTAGCATCAATAATTCAGAACATCACCTGGGATGGGAGAGATCTTCAGATGATTATTAAGGCGGGTAATCAAGGCCGACTTGGACCAGCTCTTGACATAGCGCTGAGTTCATTGGTTCCGGCCTGTCCACCCCCTCTGATTATTGACCGGTCTATCCCTGTCCACGAACTTGGCCCCGAGTGGCCAGTGTGGCTCGGTCCGGCAGACGGGAACGGGTGCGAGGGAGAACCCGATGTCGATCCGAGGGCTGGTTTGGTCACAACCTTCGACGCGTCGAAGGTGAGATTACTTACCGGTTTAGTCGGTGACGAGACATCGGTTACGGGAGAGGAGAAGCTCACGAGGCTTCGTGCTCGACCCGACATCCGGATCGATGCCCAGACTCTCTGGGCGTTGTACACCGAAAAGGGTCAGGTGACTCTTCGGTGGCTCCATGAAGTTCATGGGGTCACTTGGATGGAGGCGTTGGGCACCGTTCTCCGCAACCCGGGCGGCCATCGTTACTCCCTCTACCTCTACCGCGCGGGTTGACGGCAGTTGGGACTGGGACTGCCTCTGGCTCGGCCGCGATCGGAATGCCAGTGCTCCTACCCTCGGTCTCGCAAGCTCTTAGGACTTGGTTGCTTGGAACTTTTAGTAACTTAGGCACTTAGTCCTTGAATTTTTGTGGTTTTTATATACCACGTGGCAAAGAATGATCCGGCCACCAACATTCGGACCCTGCACACTTGTGTGCAGGGTTTCAACTTTTATATATGGTAATATCTAAGATGGTAGTAGGTGAATATGCTGGCGACAATTTGTTTCTGGCTACCGAAACCAGTATCCATAAACTGAGAGCGTTTGCGAATTTGTGCATAGTTACAGACTACAAGTTTTTGAACGGAGGGTTTATGTAGAACTTCATTAAAAAATGAAAATACTTGGTGCAGAATACTAGGGCATTAGTAATGTAGATCATTCTACTAAATGATATGCCGAATTATATTCAACCCCGAGAGTATTCGAAGGGTGGTGATCGGGATGGTATTCTGTACAATCTCCGCAACCCGAACGGCAATCGTTACTCCCTCTACCTCTACCGCAAGGATGACGGCAGTTGGGACTGGAACTACAACTGGCTCGACAACGATCGGAATGCCAGTAATCCTACCCTCGGTCTCGCAAATTATTTCATTTCTTCCGCCTTCTATTTGTTTAGTTGGGCGGGAGTTTGTTTTACTAACTGGTTGTACCAACCACCTAACATTTTTCCCGGCTCTACAATGGTCTCTGATATTCTTATATATTTATTATCATCTATCGCATTTATTTCCCATGCAACTTCTAGAAATATTTTTACTGAATCTAGTTTAAGGATTGCTCTTTTAATATAAGGGATCTTCTTTTCTTTTTGTAAGAAAACAGCCATACTAATACTCTCTATAGTCTCTATAAATAAATTGTCTATTTTCATGCCAATTGAGTATTTATCGGCTTTAGGAAATTCTTTATAGTATTCATGCCAAATCTTATAACTTGAAATAAGTCTAGTTAGAACAGTTACGGAACTGCGGGGGGGGCTTTAAAAATCATGATTAAAAAATTTGAAGGTCAATATGAATATATCATTTCAGTAGAAAACTTACTATTATATTGGCGTATTTTAGAGAGCAATAAGAAATATAGAAAAGACGTTTCATTATTTAAGATTCATTTGATGGATAACATTTTGGACCTACACAAATCACTCAAAGATGGAACATATTATCATAGTAAATACGAATATTTTAGGATAAATGATCCAAAGCCTCGCGATATTCACAAAGCTACTATCCGTGACCGAATTGTTCATCGTATGATGTATATGACCCTATACTCGTACTTTGATTCAAAATTTATTTGTGACTCATATTCTTGTCGAATAAATAAAGGCACACACAAGGCATTATTAAAATTTACTCAATATAGCAGGAAAGTATCTAAAAATTATAAAAAACAATGCTGGATATTGAAATGTGATGTTAAGAAATTTTTTGCCTCTATTGATCACGCGCTACTAAAAGAGATTATTGGAAATTACATTGTCGATAAAGATATATTGAATTTGTTGGGCAGAATAGTAGACAGCTTTCATCCAAAAGAAACAGGGAAGGGTTTGCCTCTAGGTAATTTAACTTCTCAATTGATGGTAAATATTTACATGAATGAATTTGATCAATTTATCAAACATAAGTTGAAGGTTAAATATTACATTCGCTATGCCGATGATTTTGTAATATTAGATGATGATAGAAACATGATGGACGATATTTTACTAAAAGTGCATCAATATTTGAAAGAAAAATTAAAATTAGATTTACACCCAAATAAGGTATCGTTAAGAATGTTATCTTCAGGTGTAGATTTTCTTGGCTGGGTTCATTTTCCTAAATATCGAGTATTAAGGACAGGTACCAAACAGAGAATGTTTAGGAGATTAGAACAAGACTTGAGAAAAGAAGTAGTAAATTCATATTTAGGCCTATTAAAGTGGGGTAATTCCTTCAAACTTTCTAAAATTATTTGGAATTTGAAAAATAAGTAGTCTGCACACGAAACGCCGCCGCCAACCAATGTGCCCTGACTAACCTCACATACATATTGCACTCATTAATCAAGTGGGCGCAAAATGAAA